>JAKSKE010000005.1 GCA_024401895.1 Bacteroidales bacterium | reverse complement strand
GTTTCTGCGGAAGAATTGGTATCGGCACCCAGCTCCAGCACTGCTCAGGCATTGCAGGGACGTGTTGCCGGTGTGGTCGTTCAGAATCAGAACGGTAATCCTGCAGGCGGTGTTTCAATACGTATCCGCGGTGCCAATTCCCTCACTTATGGCAATGACCCTCTTATCATCATTGATGGTGTGCAGGATGGCAACCTTGGCAGCCTTAACCCTAATCAGATTGAATCAATGGAAGTCCTCAAGGATGCCGCAGCCCTTTCCGTTTACGGAGCCAAAGGTGCGAATGGCGTTATCCTTGTGACGACAAAGAATGGCGACAAGGACAAGTTCCATCTTTCATATAATGGATTTGTTTCTTTTGATAGTGTAAGGCGTACTCTTCCTACCCTTGAAGCAAAAGAATATGCGACCCTCTCAAATGCTTCACAGATAGAGAATGGCCTGACTCCTTATTTCACTGAAGAGGAAATCGCAAAAATGGGCGTAGGCACCAACTGGCAGAACCAGATTTTCAGAAATGCAATTTCCCATACCCACAATGTCAGCCTGAGCGGTAGTAACAAGCTTGTGTCCTATTATCTTACCGGTAATATCGTCAGCAAGCAGGGTGTTATCAAGAATTCTGATTTCAACCTCTATTCACTCCGCGGAAACTTCAAGATACAGGCAACTCCGAGGTTCAGCATCAATGCAAATTTCTACACATCATATGACAAAAATCATAGCGGTGATCCTGAAACTGCGTTGATTTCAGCCCTTCAGTGGTCTCCCACAAAGGATGTTTATGATGCAGAAGGAAATTATACCCTTCCCGGTGGAGGAGTGGGTCCTAACTCCCTGTACAACCCTCTTGCCTATGCCCTTGAATACGTTAATGAATCTACACACGCTACGTTCAATGCTTCTGTAACAGGCGAGTATAAGTTCACTGACTATCTCAAGCTGTCTTCTCTCATATCATACAAGACCAACAGCGGTGTCGCCGGTTATTTCGACAACCAGGTGGCCAACCATGGGCCTGCAGAGGATATCAGCGGTTCAAAAACCGAAAGTAGATATTCCACTCTCCAGAGTACGACCATTCTTTCATTCGACAAGACATTCGGCAAGCATCTAGTTCAGGCAACCGGTGTATATGAGTTGATTAGAGATCAGTACAACTCAACGTCAGCTTCTTCAAAAGGCATTCCCGTAGGGATGGGATACAATGGAGTTCATTTCGGCACCATTCTCCAGAAACCTTGGGTTGAATATTCCGCTACAACACTGCAGTCATTCATGGTGCGTGCAAACTACTCTTATGACAGCAGGTATATGCTTTCTGCATCAGTACGTTTCGATGGTGCAAGCCAGCTTGCTGACGGACATAAATGGGATCATTTTACTGCATTCTCCGCAGGTTGGAATATTGCAAACGAGAAGTTTATGGAAGATGCAAAGGATGTGCTTTCAGAGTTGAAGCTCCGTGCAAGTTACGGTACAGTCGGCAATGCCGCAGTGCCTGCATATTCTTCACATCTCAAGTTCTATCCGGGACTTGATGCCAACAATAATCCCACCCTTTCAATATCACAGCTAGGCAACGACAATCTGAAATGGGAAAGGACAACAGAATGGAACGTCGGCGTAGAAAGCGGATTCCTCAATGGCAGGATCACATTTGCCGCCGAATACTATGACAAGACCACCAAAGACCTGTTGATGTGGCAGAAAGTACCTAGCGCTCTCGGTGTGGAATCCATACTTACAAACGTCGGTTCCGTTTCAAACCGTGGTTTTGAACTATCACTTGGCGGCAGCCCTGTCTCAACAAGGGACTTCAACTGGGAAATCAACTGGTCCGCCAACTACAACAGGAATAGGATTCTTGCCCTTGACGGACTTTCCGATACAATCGTTTATTCCAGCAACGCTGATTATCCCGGCCTCGTAGGTTCATTCGTACAGATGGTGGGACAGCCTATGGGAACATTCATCGGTTATGAATATGCCGGTGTATGGAAAACTGAAGAGGCATCTAATGCCGCTATTTATGGTGCAAAGCCTGGCGATGCAAAATATGTCGATCGCAACATGGACGGTGTAATTGACAAAGATGATATTGACGTAATAGGTAATGCACAGCCTGTATGGAACTTCGGTATCAACAACACCTTCAAATACAAAGGACTTGATCTCAATATTTTCTTCCAGGGTGTTACAGGTAATTACATCTACAACCAGAACCGTGTAAGGATGGAAGGAAACTCTTCTGACGCTTGCTCAACCAGTCCAGTCATCAGAGATCATTGGACTCCTTCACATCAGACAGAAATCCCTGCTTTCTCAGGCACGGAACTGACCAACTCTTCACGCTGGGTTGAGAAAGGCGACTACCTTCGTCTGAAGAACGTGACTCTCGGTTATACTTTCCCTTCAAAATGGATGGAAAAGGCTAAAATTTCTCTCCTGAGAATATATGTTAGCGGCAGCAACCTCTGGACCATTACCAATTATCAGGGCTTTGACCCCGAGGCCAGTATGGGAAGCGATGCTGTTGCAGCAGGCGTAGATAGGGGTATCTATCCTTCTGCAAAGAGCATTATCGCCGGTCTTGATATTACTTTCTAAAAATGAAGAGCGATGAAAAAGACAATTAAATATATCTTGCCTGCATTGCTGGCATTTGCGGCTGTATCCTGCTCACTGAAAGAAGATCTTACCGGTCAGCCGACCGCTGACAAGTTCTTCGGAACCGTATCCGACTTCAACAGCTTTATGACAGGTGCATACGATCCGCTCGTAATACTTTATGGATCTGACGTTCCTTATGTGGCCGGAGCCGGTGCAGAAGACGTTTTCACCTCTGTCGTAAGATGGAAAGGCTTCGAACAGGCCAACATCAACAGCGTCGGTAATCCTGATGAGCTGACTTCCGAATTATGGAAGTCTTATTATTCAAGCATCAGTTCATGCAACACCATGATCCGAATCATCGGTGAAAACACAAAAATTGCCAAGGAGAAGTTGCTTCCTATCAAAGGAGAAGCCCTGTTCCTTCGTGCTTTCAATTATTTCAACCTTGTAAGATGGTTCGGAAAGGTTCCTCTTCTCCTCGTTGACAACCAGGAGAAAGCTGCCACTGAAAAGGAATCAGAAGTGGCAGATATCTACACTCAGATTGTAAATGATCTTGTCGAGGCTGAAAAGATCCTTCCCGATTCACAGGCAGACGCCAGTAAGCCATCAAAGATTACTGCTTCAGCTTTGCTGTCACAGGTATATCTGACAATGGCAGGCTATCCTCTGAACAAAACAGAATACTATGCTTCTGCAAGAGATGCTGCGGCCAAGGTTATCGACTCCAACGAATATTCTCTCGAACCGACGTTCTTCAATCTTTGGCTCTATGACAACAGGCTTATCAATCCTGAATTCATTTTTGCGTTTTATGCAAGCTCAAGCAATGGAACAGGCGGTTACGTGAACAGGGCTATTCGTCCTGAAGACCATGGTGAAGGAGGATGGGCAGACTGGACAAGCGATGAGCGCTATCTTAATGAATTCCCTCACGGCAACGAAAGTCGTGTAGAAGGAACATTCTATCTTACTCTTATGGACGGCACACCTTGGCAGGAGTCAACTATGAAACAGCCGTATGTAGGTAAGCTCAGGGACGGAGGCAGCAAAGCCGGTGGGTATTATGGAGCTCCTACGGCCAACAAGGCTGATGGTTTCTACTGTATGATCAGGTACTCTGACATCCTGCTTGTTTATGCCGAAGCCGCCAACAAGGCAGAAGGACAGCCTTCCGAAAAAGCTTATAAAGCCCTCAATGATGTTCGTGACAGGGCCGGTCTGGAAGCTTGTTCAGGTCTTTCAACAGAAAATTTTGACAAAGCCGTCCTTGACGAGAGGAAATGGGAACTTGCTTTCGAGTGCAGCCGCTGGTTCGATATCGTCCGCAGGCACATTCTTCGTGAGACGATTACCAAATATTATCCTGAAGCGAGTGTGGATGAACACAATTATCTGCTTCCCAAGCCTTATGAGCAGCTTACAATTATGCAGGGTATCGAACAGAATCCCGGGTATTAATTCCAGATATGAAATGAATATATGAAAAGAATATTTATAATACTGACACTTGCACTTGCTGTTGTGGGTTGCGCCAGGGAATCTTGGCCCGACAATCCCGTCATCAAGTCAAAAATCGGTTCTCTCATCATGACGGTCAGAGGAGAGGATTATACTGCCATTCCTGTACTGAATGAGAAGAAGGAACTCACGGATACGATGCTTCTTTCCGTAAAGCTTCCTTCAAATCAGGCTACAGTAAAAACAATCAAGTTTTCAGAACCTACCGGAACAGCTGATATCAAGGAAGGTGATGTAGTTGATTTCGTGAACGACATGTTCACATTCCATTATTCCGATAGCTACGGGTCCAAAGACTTTGTAGTTGTGATGAGCTACAACCCTCCTCCATTCTACTATTTGGTCAAGAGTAGCGACAGGGATGACCAGAGGGTAAGATATTACCTTGATGTCAATGTAAATCCTCATGTTGCATCCGGCAATTATGACCAGAACTTCGAAGGATACGTTGATCTTACGGCAACCAACTGGGACAACATCTGCCTTGTCAACTCCGACCAGACAGCTTACTATGATGTCGCAGGCGGATTTGCCGCAAAGCAGTCATATGGAACTCTCACACTCGTCGAAAATACTCCTCAGGGAGACGGACACTATCCTTGCAACGGTCCTTGGGGTGAATGGACTACAGACGGCGGAAATGAGAAAATTGTTTCTCCCGGATATTGGCGCGTAAGCTTCAATTCAGAAACACTCGATCTCACTATGCTCGAAACTCAGTGGGCTGTTACCGGAAGTGCAGTTTCAGAGACTACAGCAATGATATTCTATCCTGAAGACAAAGTTTGGAAGCTTACTTGCACTCTCAAAGCCGGTAACGTTAAGTTCGTTACTATCCCGGTAACTGCAACAGATCCCGTTCTTGAATACGGCGAAGATCCAAGCAGCAAAGGTAAAGTCAAGGAAGGTGGAAACACTATCAATGTAGAGGCTGGCGAATATGAAATCATTCTTGACCTTCATGAGGCGGCCAACTATGTTTACTCAATAGCTGCACCTGCTGCAAAGGTACAGGCCAATTTCATCGCCAAAGCCGGTGCTGATGTGATCTTTGCCGATGGCCACAAGGACAATCTCAATATTGCCAGTGTTACCGTAAAAGGCGAGACAGAGAAATCCACTGCTCTCGAACTTGAATCTGTGGAAGTTGCCAAAGACGGCAAATCAATTACCGCAACAGCTGAGGTTGTTGAAAACGACAGCTATCTATTCCGTGGATACATTGCTCCAAGCATTAACGACAATGGCCAACTCCGTATTCTTGGAGCGCAGTCTCCTGAAACATCGTCAATCGATTCCAAGGCCGATGTGCTTCTTGCCGAAGAATGCACGACGACATCTGCAAAGGATGTACAGATGAATTTCACCAGGAAAGTGGCTGTTGCAGACCTTAAACTCGAAGGTATTTCTGCAGGAGAATCGGTTACCAGCATTGAGATCACCTCAGACAAAGTCCTTGCCGGTTATTATGATCCTGCAGAGGACAGCTATTCAGGTGACGAGCAGATAATTACCCTTAATTATGAAAAGGTTTCCGTATCAGGAGCATTCGATGCATTCTTTGTTGCAGCTCCAGGAGAAGACGAACATATTGCTCTCAAGGTCAATACCGACAAATCCGAATATACGGGTGAAACCAGCGGGAACCTTAAACTTACAGCAGGTGCTGTCACAACCAGTACGGTAACGGTGAAGAAGAGCGGCGCATCCTCATATCCTTTCATGTATATGACGAAGACCAGCGACAGGTTCGTTGATGGAAAGAAGTTCACAATCGATCCTGAAAAGTCTCAGAAGATATGGTCAGAGAATATGGATGCCAACTATGAAGGCTACGTTGATCTTACAGGCACGAACTGGGATAATATCGGCTTTGTGAAGTCCGATCTGTCCGGCTATTTCGATTCCAACAGCGGATTCGGCTCAAATCAGAGTTATGGAACTCTTACTCTCACCGAAGAGCCTAAACCAGATGGCGTGCAGTTTGTCTGCAACGGTCCTTGGGGCGACTGGTTGACAACAGCCGGCAATCCAAAGATCGTATCTCCAGGTTATTGGAAGATCAATTTCAATTCATCGACAAAGGAACTCGTAGTCCTCGAGACTCAGTGGGCCATCAGCGGAAGTGCCGTTACAGAAACAACTGCAATGGTTTTTGACAACGAAGAAAGAGTTTGGAAACTTCATGCGAAACTCGCAGCCGGTTCCTTCAAGTTCGTCACTATCCCCGTAAATACTACTGACCCTACTGTAGAATATGGTGTAGTGTCAAGCTCTCCTATCAAACTTGGAGAAGGCGGATCAGAAATCACGGTTGATGCCGGTGAATATGATATCATCCTTAACCTGCATGCTGCACCGGACTATACATACACAATGGAAAAATCAGCTAGCATCGATCCTTATCTCTATCTGACAAAGACCAGCGACAGATTCGTTGACAACAAGAAATACACTGTCGATCCAGCCCAGTCACAGAAGATAATGGCTATTGGAAACGGTGCCAAGTATGAGGGATATGTTGATCTTACCGGTACCAATTGGGATAACATCGGTCTCGTGAAATCCGACCTTTCCGGACACTTCGATTCAGCCAGCGGATTTGCAGGCAGCCAGAGCTACGGAACACTTACGATGAAGGAAAAGACTCCGGAAGGCGTTCAGTTCCCTTGCGACGGCCCTTGGGGTGATTGGACAACCACAGCAGGTAATCCTAAGATTGTTTCTCCCGGTTATTGGAAAATCAATTTCGATAAGGATACCAAGGAACTTGTTATGCTCGAGACCCAGTGGGCTATCGATGGCAGCGCAGTATCCGAGGTGACAGCCATGGCATATGATTCTGCCAGCAAGAAATGGACTCTCAACTGCGAACTTTCCGCCGGCACATTCAAGTTTGTCACAATTCCTGTAAATGCAACTGACCCTGTCGTTGAATATGGTGAGACCTCTGCATCGAAAGTCGGTGCTGACGGTAGAGAAATCAGCGTAAAGGCAGGTGAATACGAGATTGTTCTTGACCTTACGGCCGATACGGGATATTCATACTCAATAAAGTCGACGACTCCCGAAGTGTCATTTATGTACTTTGTCAAGACCAGCGACAGATTCGTTGATAATTTGAAGTACACTATCGATCCGGAAAAGTCACAGAAGGTCTACTCAACCGACGCAACCAATTTCGAAGGATATATTGACCTTACTGGAACAAACTGGGACAATATCGGTATTGTAAAGGGCGACCAGTCAGGCTATTTCGATTCAACCAGCGGGTTCGCAGGTAGCCAGAGCTATGGTACACTGACATTGAACGAGAAAGGCAAACCTGAAGGCGTTCAGTTCCCTTGCGATGGTCCTTGGGGTGACTGGACTACCACAGCCGGCAATACTAAGATTGTTTCCCCCGGCTATTGGAAAGTCAATTTCAATATCAGCACCAAAGAACTCGTCATGCTGGAAACGCAGTGGGCAGTCAAGGGAACGGCCATTTCCGATGTTACGGCCATGACCTACGACACAGCCGCTAAGGTTTGGAAGCTCTCCTGCACGCTATCAAATGGCAATATCAGTTTCACTACAATAGCAGTGAACGCTTCTGACCCCGTTGTCGAGTACGGCAAAGGATCTGCAGGCGTTCTTGCCGCAGGCGGTTCTGCAATTGATGTCGAAGCTGGCGATTATGACATCGTTCTCGACTTCAGCAAAGGCGTGAAGTATACTTACACAATAACCAAGAAATAATTATTATGAGGCTGATATCTTTTTTGACCATTATTCCTTCCATCATTCTGCTGCCCTGCGTATTATCGTGCGGCAAGACTCCGGCCACACCCTCGGGAAAAGATGATCCGACTCCTATTGTCGAGGCCACTATGAAAGGATCGTTCGATAGTAAATGGAACAGATATTCCGAAGGACAGATACACAAAGGACAGACCGATGAGAAATTTATCGAGAAGGAATGGAAGGACACGCTCTGGCTTGGTGACAGGGCTCACAAGCAATTGATATTGTGGACAGAAGAAAAACCTGTCAGGGGCATCAGCGTAGATGTTTCCGACTTGAATGCCGGAGGGTCACAGATATCAGCCTCAAATATTTCTATACGTTATGAAAAATATGTAACTGGTGATGAACACACCGCTACGTGTGGGAAAGCCTCTTCAAGGGTATCCGTAAAAATAGCGGATGCCCTTGTAGAGACTCCTATCACCAGCTTTACTGCAACAGATCCATTGAAGATGTGGCTGACTGTCAATATCCCGTCAAATGCAGCTCCCGGTCTGTACACAGGTAAAATAGAGATACGGAAGAATGAGGAAGTCCTGGATACATACAATTTGTCTTTTCTTATAGTGAATCGCATACTTCCTGATGTTTCCGATTGGAAATTCTATCTTGATATCTGGCAGTTTCCGTTCCAACTTCCATCATTGTGCAAGAAGAGTGGGAAATCAGTAGAACCGTTCGGGGAAGATTATTTCAAACTCGTCAAGCCTTTCTATACCATTCTTGCAGATGCCGGTCAGAAAGCAATAACCACCTATATCAAGGACGGTGCTTTCGGGCGCGGTCAGACGATGGTTGACTGGAAATTGAACAAAAACGGAGGCTGGGAATTTGATTTTACGAAATTTGATGCCTATGTTGATTTCATGATGAGCCTCGGAATAGACAAGCAAATCGACTGCTTCTCCCTCTATGGCTGGGACCTCAGTATAGGATATCTTGACATGAACGACGGCCAAAGCAAGCGGGTCTCATATGATATAAATGATGAGCAGTATGCCAAAATCTGGAACAAGTTCCTTTTGGAATTCAAGTCTCATCTAATAGCCAAAGGATGGTTTGATAAAGCCGTACTTTATATGGATGAGATTCCGGAGCCACAGTTGAACTCTCTTGTCAGTCTCATAAAGGCAAATGACCCCGACTGGAAGATAGGTTCGGCCGGCAGCTGGTATGCTTACTCTCTCACAGAACAGTTGTATGAACAGGCCCCTATCATTTCCTGCACAGACAAGAGCGGAGCACAACGAGTGCTGTTCTATACAAGTTGTTCTCAGGAATATCCTAACAACTACGTTACAAAGGACAATTCTTTGGCAGAGATGAGTTATATGGCTTGGTATGCCCTTGCAAATGGGTATGACGGCTTCCTCAGATGGGCATTTGACTATTGGTATAATGCAGATCCGATGAATGCTCAGGATGGCAGTAACGCCGCTGGAGACAATCATTTCATTTATCGTTCGTCAAACGATTTCTCCACTTGTATTCCCATTGCCAGTACAAGACTTGAGATACTCAGGGATGGTATCCAGAATTATGAAAAGGCGATGATACTTGGAAGGAACAAATTTTCCGAAGTGATGGGATTGTTCCGATATAGCGAGCATCCCGATGCAGAAAAAGCTGTAAGCAAAGCAGAAAAACTGTTGAAACAATTATCCGTAACACAGTAAAATACAACCCATGAACCATAAGATGATATTGACTTCGCTTGTCCTGTTTACAAGCATTCTGGCCTCTGCGGCATCGTTGAATCCTGCTTTCAGTCTGCTTCCTAAGCCGCAGTCAGTTGTGGTTTCATCCGGGAATGTAAACACATCGAAGATTTCACATATAATTCTTCCGGAAGCATATAGTCTGTCAATACCAGCCAATCTGGATGGCCTCAGACAATCCGAATGCCCCGGTGTCGGAATAGTCTTGAAGATTGCCGATGGCGGAACACCCGACCACAGTGAAGGATATGTGCTTACAATAAGCAAAAATGCCATAACAGTAAGTTCAAAGGCGCAGGAAGGCTTGTTTTATGGCCTTCAGACTTTGTCTCAGTTGATACAGGATGCCGATGACAACAATATACCGCTTCCTTGCGCCAAGATTACTGATTACCCTGATATGGATTTCAGGGCCATACACATAGACACCAAGCACCACCTGGACAGGATGCAATACTATTACGAAATGGTAGACAGGCTTGCATCTTACAAGGTGAACAACATAATATGGGAACTTGAGGATAAACTTCGATATGTCAGGCATCCTGAAATAGCAGCCGGCAATGCTATAAGCAAGCAGGAAATGCAAGCTCTATGCAGTTATGCCAAAGATAGAAACATTATCATACATCCTCTGGTTCAGGGCCTCGGCCATGCTCCTTATATCCTTAAGCATCATTGGGAACTGAGAGAAGACCCGAAGAGCGATTGGGAAATGTGCCCGACTAACCAGAAAACTTTTGACTTCCTGTTCGACCTATACGAAGAAGCGATGGAGTCAATGCCTTACAGCAAATATCTTCATATAGGCGGTGATGAGATTTCGGCAATAGGTATCTGCGACAGATGCAAGGAAACAGGAAAATCCGCATTCGAACTCCAGATGGAATGGCTTTCCAAAGTTTGCGATTTCGCCGTGGCGCACGGCAAAACACCGATTTTCTGGGATGATATGCCACTTAAATACAGTGACCTTTGGTGGCTTCTTCACAGACCTCTCACCGATGAGGAAATTATCGCAAACTGGAATACAGACAAGCTTGATGGAGCTGTCGGGATGTTCCCGAAGAACTGCATCTACATGCGTTGGGAATATGATGACCCCACAAAACTTTCGCACAAAAATCTGCTTGCGTGGTATAAGAAACACGATATGAAGGTGTTTGCGGCCACAGCCGCGTCAACAGGGGAAACCCCGTTCATTCCAAGGACGAATTCAAGGGTTCAATATATCAAAGATTTCTGCTCACTCGCTTCGGAGAATGACTTCGACGGCATCATGGCTACAGCTTGGGATGATGAGTCCAATCATTATGAGACAGTAATGCGTGGATTCGCCGCTCTCGGCAGCTATTCCTGGAATGTATCTTCCGGAGATACGGAAAAATATATTTCCGACCATGCAAAAAGAGAGTGGGGATTGGGAAGAGAAGATGTGCGTTTCATTGACGAGATGGAAAAATGCGTTGAATTTTTCGACTCCGCATTGGTTGTATCAGGCGTCAGAAATCCGGCATATGAGGTAAACGGTATCTTCGAACTTGTAGATCTTCCCTTTGACAAAAAACCGGGAGAATGGAGCGAACAGTATAAAGGAAGGCTCGATGCGGCACATATTGAGGAAGCAAGATACACTGAGATTGCTGAAGGAATCCATAATGCGAAAAGTAAAGCGCTCCGCAACAGGTATGCATTCGACGTGTATGAGGTAACAAATGAACTGTTCCATTATCCTGTCAAGCTTCTCCTTGCATTGGAGGCTTATGACAAGGCCGAAGATTCTGCCAAGACCGATGCTCTGACCAATATCAGAAAAGTGTGTGATTCGTTCCAAGTCATGAAGGATAAACTGATAGACGTTTATGGAAAGACACGTTTCATGTCTCAAGCCGAAGGCTATATTCAGGACCTTAATCACCATCATCATCTCTCTGCATTCACTTTCAACAGTGATTGGATTTTCTATTTTGAACAGCCTATGACAGTGAAGATCCAGGAATGGCTCAGCAAGAACTGATATGATACGGAATTTCGAGTTGAGTTTTCTGCGCTTGTTCAGGGTGGTGAAGGCAGCCATGCTTCCGTCGCTTGCCGCTTTGCTGGCATCATGTTCACACAATACGGCAACATCGAAGAAGCCGAATGTAATCATCATTCTGGCAGATGACCTGGGATATGGAGACCTGGAATGTTACGGAGCAAAGAATGTAAAGACCGAGAATGTCAATGCACTTGCCGAAGACGGCCTCAGATTTACGAATGCTCACGCTACGGCATCTACAAGCACCCCTTCACGCTATTCACTTCTTACTGGAGAGTATGCGTGGAGACGGCCTGATACTGATATTGCAAGAGGAGACGCCGGCATGATAATAAGGCCGGAACAGTATACCATGGCCGATATGTTCAAGGATGAAGGCTATTCAACCTGTGCTATCGGCAAATGGCATCTTGGACTTGGCGAGGAAACAGCATGCCAGAATTGGAATGCTCCGCTCCCCATTGCTCTCGGAGACATCGGCTTTGACTATTCCTACATCATGGCAGCGACCGCAGACCGGGTCCCTTGTGTGTTCATCGAAAACGGACAAGTTGCGGATTATGATCCGGATGCGCCGATTTTTGTGGATTACGAGCAGAATTTCCCCGGGGAGCCCACCGGATATGACAACCCCGAACTGTGCTACAATCTCAAATCAAGCCAGGGCCACTGTATGTCGATAGTAAATGGCATAGGCCGTATCGGTTATATGAAAGGCGGTGGCAAGGCTCTATGGAAGGATGAGAACATTGCGGATTCCATAACTGTTCACGCAACGGAATATATACGGAAGCATAAGGATGAACCATTCTTTATGTACTTCGCCACAAACGACGTTCACGTCCCCAGATTCCCGCACGAACGTTTCCGTGGCAAGACAAATATGGGACTTCGCGGTGATGCAATAGCAGAATTCGACTGGTCTGTCGGGCAGATTGTCAATACTCTGAAAGAGCTCGGCCTTTACGAAAACACGCTTATTATTCTGACAAGCGACAATGGGCCCGTATTGGACGACGGATATGCAGACAGGGCGAGAGAACTCCTGAATGGCCATGACCCTTCCGGCGGTATGAGAGGCGGAAAATACAGCGTTCTCGAAGCTGGCACAGTGGTCCCGTTCATTGTCTCATGGCCAAATCGGATATCGGGAGGGGATAGCAGCAATGCCCTTGTCTCCCAAATTGACCTTTTCGCATCAATGAAGGAACTCATAGATGCTTCACTTCCAATCGATGCTGCTCCTGATAGTTGGAACAGTCTTTCAACGATTATCGGAAAGGATTACAAGGATAGGGAATGGGTTGTCGAGCAGGCATACGATCACACTATGTCCATTCGGAACAAGCAATGGAAATACATTGAACCGTCAGACGGGCCATTGATGATAGACTGGGGCCCGGAGATCGAAACGGGCAATTCTAATGTTCCGCAGCTCTTCGAGATGACGGACAACGTGGAAAGGGAAAATGTGGCATCTGTTTATCCTGATATTGCAGTAGAATTACAGGAGACACTTAATGAGGTTAGAGGAAAATAGAAAGGGAACGATCTCCCTTTCCAATGCACTCAAAGAATTCGGCAGGCCTCGGTTCAGTGCCATAATAAAGCCATTGGGGAGCACGTGCAATATGAATTGTTCATATTGCTACTATCTCGGTAAGGCAAGGCTGTACAATGGCTACCAGCCGAAGATGTCAGATGAAACCCTTGAGCTTCTCACGAAACAGTTCATAGAGGACAACTACGCCGAAGAACTGTCGATATGCTGGCATGGCGGAGAGCCTCTTCTGCTTGGACTGGACTTCTTCCGCAGAGCGCTGGAGTATCAGAAGAAATATGCAGGCTCAAAGACCATCGTCAATTCTATCCAGACTAATGGAATTCTTTTGGATGAACAGTGGTGTCAATTCTTCGCAGACAATAAATTCCTTGTCGGAATATCTTTGGACGGCCCACAGGATATTCACGACAAGTACCGCCAAGATAAGGCCGGCAACTCTTCATTCAAAAAGACAGCCGAAGCAATCAATCTGTTGAAGAAGTATAGAGTAGAGTTCAACACACTGACGGTCATCAATAAGGCTAGTGAAGGACAAGGACGTGAGATTTACCGCTTCCTGCGTGATGAAATAGGGAGCCGTTACATGCAATTTCTTCCCGCAGCCGACAAAGATATGCCCTGGGCAGTGTCAGCTGAAGGATTCGGGCAATTCCTTATCGACGTTTTCGATGAATGGTCACGTAATGACATAGGAAAAACCTTTGTCCTGACATTTGATGCAACCCTTGCCGGATGGTGCGGTATCACACCCGGCCTCTGTGCCTTCAATGACATATGCTGCGATTCATTGACCATAGAACACAATGGAGATATCTATGCCTGTGACCACTTCGTAGACAAGAAATACCTGCTGGGCAACATAAAAGAAAAACGTCTGGGAGAACTATATGCTTCATCCGACAGGATTGATTTTGTCCTTGGCAAAAAAAACGAATTGCCAGAAAAATGCATGAAATGTGCCTGGCTTCCATTGTGCAATGGAGGCTGCCCCGAACATAGACGTAATGGAAGGAATGTATTGTGCGATGGTTTCCGCATGTATTTTGAGCATACGGCAGAACTAATGAAAAAAATGAGGGATTATATCCTCAGCAATAATAGGTCAGTATGAAAATTTTGGAAGATTTATACGGTCGATTTTCAAACAACAATACGAGAAATGTTTGCCAAATGTTAGCCCCAAAAATAAAATCGCCACTCTAGATATCTAGAATGGCGATTTTCGTGACTCCTGCAGGATTGGCTACTGCCGCTTGCTTTGGTCGATCTGCTTGAGGAGTTCTTCAACGGCGGCCCGCAGCTGGGCGTCTTCACCATTTACAATGTCTTCGGGCTTGTTGTACACAAGCACGTCGGGTTCCAGCTGGCTATTTTCGAGGTAGGTGCCTTCGGCTGTGCGGTAGCCTATTACCGGAATGCCGAAATAGACAGATGAATCCTGCAAATCTACCCAGTTTACACTGGTCATTGTGCCGGGAACCGGGGCACCCACGAGCTTGCCAATCTTCTTATAGTGGTAAACCCAGGGAGTGCCGTGTGCATTGCTGTAGTCGCATTCGCACTGCAGCATTATGCTGGGCTTGTTCCACCTGCGCGAGGGCATATCGCAGGACTCGCGTCCGCGTACCACCTGCGTGAGATATTTTTCGCCTTCAAACAGGATTTCAATGTCTTCGTGCATTCTTCCTCCACCATTGAACCGCTGGTCAATCACAATGCCTTCGCACTTGTAATATTTTCCAAGCAGGTCGTTATAGATTGTACGGAAGCTGGCATCGTTCATACTCTGAATGTGCACATAGCCAAGACGTCCTCCAGAGAGCCGCTCCACATCGGCCGCACGCTGTTTTACCCAACGTTTGTACATAAGGTTGTTCATTGTTGCGCTGGAAACGGGCACCACCACCATATCCTTCTTTCCCTTTATGCTCACGAGGGTTTTCTTGCCTACGGTGCCCTTGAGCAGGAGGCTGATGTCGGTATCGTCAACGGCAACTCCGTTTATGTGAGTAATAATGTTGCCGGCTTTGCATTCAATGCTGTTTTTGTCGCAGGGACCACCCTCAACAACTTCCGCTACCTTGAGACCTGCTCCGTTGTAGGTAAGGTCGAAAAGCAGGCCCAGATCACCGGTAGGTTCACCGTTTTTCAAAGCGGCCCGGTACCCCGACCCCGTATGCGACACGTTAAGTTCGCCCAGGAGTTCACTCAGCATCTCCGAGAAATCGTAGTTGTTGGAAATATGGGGGAGGAACTTGCGGTAAGAATCGCAGTACATATTCCAATCGACTCCGTGCATATCGGTGCAGTAGAATCGCTTTGCCTCTTCCCTCTGTACAAAGTCGAACATAGCCTCCCGTTCGGCCGCGTGGTCGAGGTAATACTCTGCCGAGTAGCTTATTGGTTTAAGCTTGTCTGAATCCAGTTTCTGGAATGAGCGGCCCAGCAGGAACAGCGTTTTGCCCTCGGCGTCGGAATCGAACGAACCGCTTGAACCCTTGGACACAAGGCGGATCTCACGGGTCTTGAGATTCATAGACCACAAATCCATACTGCCTTCGTAGTTTGCCGTGAAATACATCTTGCTGCCATCCTTGGTAATAATCTCACTTCCGAGGTTGCAGCTGCTGCGCGTAAGGCGCATAATACGGTCTTCAATTCCTTCAAGTTCTACCTTGACGGTCTTTAAGGAGTCCTTTTTATCTTTCTTTCCTTTCTTGTCGGCATTGCTCAGCTCAATGTCTTCCTTGCTCATATTGAACCGGTCCATTGCCTCTTTGTTGAGGAAGCAGATAAATACATCTTGCAGAGAGCCCCAGGAAGCGTGCGAGCGCATACCAAAGCGGTCGCTTTCAAAGATAATGGCGCTGCCGTCGAGAGTGAATTTGGGGCTGAAATTCATATATCCGCTGCCGGTAAGGTCGGTAATCTCTCCTCCCTTTGCGCATACAAGGCCAATGTTGTAATAAGGGTCGTGGGCGTTGGGGACATATTCCAGGGTCAGCCATTTGCTGTCGCGGCTCCAGTCGTAGGCGAAGGGGCAGCCAAGGTCGAACCAGCAGGAACCGTCGGTAATCTGGGTTATGTTACCCGAAGAGAGGTCGGCCACCATAAGTTTGGTGCGGTCTTCAATAAAGGCGAGTTTCTTTCCGTCGGGAGATATCTTGGGAGCGCTGCGGTCAACCCCCGCCTTGGGCAGGAGCGGTTTCTCCTCAATTAAAGTTGCATTTGCAAAATCGGGGTCTTCCTTGCGTGCAATGCGGGCTTCGTACAACTGGTTTGTACCGTTTCTGTCCGATGCGTATATGATTGTGCGTGAATCTTTTCCGAAACATACTCCGCTTTCGCTGCCGGGAGTGTTGGTAATTCTCTTGGTGGTGGTATAGTCCACAGATGTAACGAAAACTTCACCCCGTACGATAAGTGCAATCTGCTTTCCGTCCGGGCTTACAGCGGCCTCGGTGGCATTTCCCGAAGCAGTCTGCTTAAGAACGGGATTATTTTCGTCGAGCACTACGTCAATGGTAAGTTTCCGAGGCTGGGCACCGGGAATCTGGGTGTAGATTTCGCCGTCCCAGGTGTAGCAGAGCTTGCCTCCTCCCATACTCAGGAAGCGTACCGGGTGTGTTTTGAAATGCGAAACCTGAGTCATTTCGGAAGGTTTGTCCAGAGCGAAACTGTACACGTTTATGCTGGTCTGCCATCCCTCCGGGCGAGGACGTGCATCGCCGGTCGAAGGTTCGCTGAGCAAATAAACCGTGTTGCCGCAAAGGACGGGGTCGAGGTCCTCGCCCGGGCGGGCGGTAAGGTTTGTATGACGCCCTGTAGCCGTGTCATATTTCCAAATGTCGCGCGTTGCAGAAGAGATATGATGCTTGCGCCAGGTGTTTTCCATTCCTTTTGTATCCTGATAAAGAAAAAATGAACCGTCGGGATTGTAGGACAGGGCCTGAGCCGGGGTTCCGAGCACCTGCACGCTTTTCCCTCCGTTCACGGGTACAGAATAAACCTGGGTGAGGCTGGTACGGGGGAACTGGACGCTGGTTGCCGGAGCTTGGATATATGCACTGTAAAGCACGTTGCGTCCGTCGGGCGTAAAGCCCAGAGGGAGTTCGGTTGCCGAATTGCCGGTAAGGCGAGTGGCCGTACCGCCGTCCGCCGGCATAACGTAAATGTCGTGACTTCCGTTCCTGTCGCTGGCGAAGGCTATGGTCTTGCCGTCGGGGCTCCAGAACGGGGTCTGTTCATAACTTGGAAGGGTGGTGAGACGCTGTGCCGCACCGCCATTCGAGGATACGACAAAAATATCTCCTTTGTAGCAGAAAAGTATTTTTTCTCCGTCGGGCGAAATTTTTACGTCCCGCATCCACAGAGGTGCGGCGGCAGTAGAAATAAGGGTAGCGGCAAATATTGAAACCGCAAAGGAAATAAGTTTTTTCATATGATGGAAAGTATTTTTTCAAAGGAATCGGCTAAATATGAAGGTTCTGCGCCAAGCAGGATTTCGCGGGAGTGGTTTCCGTAAGTGACGCCTACGGTGGGGCATCCGGCACGCTTGCCCATAAGAATGTCGAAGGTGGTGTCTCCAACCACAAGGGTTTCTTCGGGCTTCCAGGACATTTTTTCCATAATCTTGAGGACCGGCTCGGGCTCCGGTTTGTGCTTTTCCACGTCCTTTGCGGCAATGCACAAAGTGAAGAACCGGGCAATGCCGAGCGTGTCAAGAAGAAAGTCGAGGGAATCCCGTCCCCTGGATGTGGCAATAGCCATAGGAATGCCCAGCTCTTGGAGCCGCTCAAGGGTTTCCTTTACTGTGGGAAACAAAACGATATGCTGCGGAGCTATTTCAAAAAACAGCGAGTGAAACCTTTCCGATGCCCGGTCGAGCATCTCTGCCGGAATGTTTCCGCCCACCCGGAGTGCCTCTGCCAGAGGAAGGCCAATCGCATTGCAAATCTGCTCTTCGCTCCTGTGCGGCAGCCCAAGTTCCTTGAGCAGTTCCCATTCGGTAAACACAATTCCCTTCGCAGAGTCGGCCAGAGTGCCGTCGAAATCAAATATGATGTTCTTCATAAATGTCTGAAAATTAATAGTTCTCGTGCCTGTGCAGGGCAATGAAAATAAACAGCATTACCGTGAATCCCCAAAGCGAAGACCCTCCGTAGCTCATAAAGGGCAGGGGAATACCTATCACTGGCATTAGCCCTACCGTCATACCAACGTTTATGATAAGATGCATAAAGAAGCAGGCGGCAACGCAGTAACCATACGTGCGGTTGAATTTTTCCCTGCAACTTTCGGCATCGAGCACGATTCTTACAATAAGGAATGCATAGAGTGCAATGACAACCAGGCATCCCAGAAACCCCCATTCTTCTCCTACGGTACAGAAAATGAAGTCGGTGCTTTGCTCGGGCACAAAACCGTAAGTGGTTTGTGTTCCCTGCAGATAACCCTTGCCCGAAAAACCGCCGGAGCCGATGGCAATCATAGACTGGTTTACATTGTATCCCACTCCGCTGGGGTCTTCCTTCAATCCCAGGAGCACTTCGATTCGGCCTCTCTGATGGTCTTTCAATATGCGGTTGAAGGCAAAGTCGGACATAAATATAATCACTGCTCCGGTGAGGAAGGCCAGGACTGTGGCATTGGCGATTTGTTTTATCTTGTGCTTGCGCCTGTAACTCCTTCTGCTGTGCCGGTACTTTGTAAGGAAAAACACCGCCATTGCTACCGTAAGAATGGCAAAAGGAACCCATACGGGACCTATAAGAGTAAAAATGAACAGAAGGATTGAGAGGAAAATGAACCCCAGTACCCAACCCGACATTCCTTCCCGGTAAAGCACGAAAAAGAATCCCGAGTAAACCAGCATTGAACCGGTTTCTTTTTCAAGGAGAATGGCAGCGGCCGGAACCGCGATGGTGAGAATCGTAAGAAACCAGCTCTTGAAGTTGTCGAGCTTGAATCCGTTTTTACCCAATAGCGACGCCAGCGCCAGCGAGGTAGTGATTTTTGACAGCTCGGCAGGCTGGAAGCTGATAGGACCAAAAGTGAGCCAGGACCTGGAGCCTTTGATGTCGCTTCCCAGGAAAATGACCGCCACAAGCAGAATCACCACCAGAATGTATCCCGGCAGCGAGACGACCTCCCACAGGCGGGGTTTGAACATAAACAGAATTATGGCTGCCAGCACCATTGCCGTGGCTATCCATACAAGTTGTTTACCGGGTCTGGTTACAAGGTCGGGGCTGGTTGCAAAGTGAACCGAGGCATAGATGTTCATCCATCCCAGAACAATAAGGAGCAGCCAGGTGATAACCAGGCTCCAGTCTATTTTCCGCTGTATGACTGCTCCTTCCATCTGCTATTGAATGAAACTGGTTGTAAGTATTCTGTTTTCGAGATCCTTGCGGAATTCTCCGATTTCTCCGTTGAGATATTTTTCTACCAGGAGCGAAGCTATAGGGCAGGCCCAGGTGCCGCCCCATCCGGCATTCTCGACATAGGCGGCTACCGCAATGCGGGGATTGTCCTTGGGAGCGAAGCACAGGAACACCGAATTGTCCTTGCCGTGCGGATTCTGCGCGGTTCCGGTTTTCCCGCATATATCCAGCCCTTTCACATAGGCCGAGTTGGCGGTTCCTCCGGCACCCAGGTCATTTACCGCCCTCCACATACCCGAGATGGCGTAGGGGAACAGGGTGGTATCGACCATTGTATAGTTCTTCTCGTAGTACTTGCTGTCTATCTCGACTCCTTCGGAGGCCTTCACAATGTGGGGGATATAGTAATATCCGCGATTGGCAACAATCGCTGCAAGATTCGCTATCTGCAGGGGAGTGGCTCCAATTTCCCCCTGACCTATGGAAAGCGATACGATGGTGGGGAATCTCCATCGGTTTTTGCCGTACATTTTATTGTAGAAGTTGGAGCTTGGAACGTTGCCGTTCAGTTCTCCGGGAAAGTCGCTGCCCAGTTTCTGTCCGAATCCGAAGCTCATAACGTATTCCCTCCAGCGGTTGAAGGCTTTCTCGAAGTCGGGGTATTTCCTGTTCTCGAGAATGTTCCTCAGAACATAGCAGAAGTAGGCATTGCAGGACATCATTACCGCCTCTTCGAAATTGATTGGAGAACGGTGCCCGTGACAGCCGAGCTTTTTGCTGGAGGAATAGTTGTAACCATAGTAGCACGGGTATGTGTACCAGGGCTCGAGAACCCCTTCCTGCAGGCCGATAAGCCCGTTTACCAGTTTGAAAACCGACCCCGGAGGGTAGGAAGCCATTACGGTGCGGTTGAACATTGGACGGTGCTTGTTGGCAGAAATCTGGGGATAGTATTTGCCTATGTCGTGGAGCATTTCAACGTCGATTCCGGGAGAAGAAACCATTGTGAGTATTTCTCCGGTGGACGGTTCAATTGCAACCAGACTTCCAACCTTGCCCTGCATAAGGGCCTGCCCGTACTGCTGCAGGTCGGCGTCTATTGTGGTGGTGATATTCTTGCCGGGAACGGCGTCTTTGTCGAATTCGCCGTCGCGGAAGGAGTTCAGAATCCTTCCTTTCGAATCCCGCACATAAATCTTATAGCCTTTGATTCCGCGCAGGTCGCTTTCCCTCGCGGCCTCCAGCCCGGTTTTTCCGGCATAGTCTCCGGGCTTATAGCCGGGGTGTTTGGCAATATAGTCGGCATCGACCTCGGAAACATATCCCAACAGATTCCCTCCGGCATTGAACGGATATTCCCTGGTAGTGCGCACAACGGCCTTGAATCCCGGGAAACGGTATTCGAGTTCGGCGAATTTCATATAATTATCGACCTCTACCTGCCGCAGGAAGGTGACAGACTGGTAACCTATTCGGGTGCGGTGCAGCTTGTAATCCTGCATTTTGCCGCGAATATATTCCGGGTCTATTTCCAGCACGTTGGCAAGTTCCAGCGTGTCGAACTCCCGGGTCTCCCTGGGGGTGCACAGAATTTCGTAGGAGATGCGGTTCTCTACCAGAATCTTTCCGTTGCGGTCGTAGATTATGCCCCGGGGAACGTTAACCGTCTCGTAATACATTGAGTTGTTGGAGGCGCTTATCTTGTACTTGTCGTCGATTATCTGAATGTAGAAAAGTTTTCCAAGCAGAATGAGGACGAAGATGCCAAGCCCGACCAGCAGCTTTTTATATCTTTCTATTTTGGGAAACCGGCTCATACTACGAAGCAATGAATTTGATTAGAATCAAAGAAATCACATAGCTTGCCGTCATAGAGCAAAGTATCCTGAGTCCGTTGAAAAGGAGCGGCCGGGTTCCTGCAGAGTCGGCCAGGACAAAAATCAGGAAATAAACCAGGAACGACACAACCAGAATGCCGGAGATGCGAAGCAACCCGTGTTTTTTTGACGAGATGTCGTTTTTTCTTGTAAAAGATTCTTTCCCAATGAAGATTTTATAGAGAAAATTGCGAAGGAAGGCTACCGGCAGAAGCGAAACTACCGTAAGACCGAGTATTCCCGATGTAAGGAAGTCGGTCAGAAAGGCGGTAATGAAGGCAATGATGAGCAGGAATGGCGTACGGATTCGCAAAGGGGCCAGAGCAATCAGGGCCGGCAGAATGCAAATGGTCAGCCAGGCCGGCAGATGCAGAAAGACGTTTACCAGAATCTGCAGAATTGCAGTAACTGCGAATATGAAGTAGAATGCGCTGTCTCTCATAGGCTAATGGGTGTTGGCGTATTCTTCGAGATTTTCAATCTCGTCTTTTCCGACTTTCTTTACCAGAGTGACGTACCGTACCGACGAATAATCCTGGAACAGATGCACGTCTATCATATTGGTGGCGCCGTTCACAATGCTTACGTCGCCGGTTATTCCCAGGGGAATGTCGCCGGGAAAGACCGCCGAGATGCCGCTGGTATAGACGGTGTCTCCCTTTTCGGCCGTAATGTGAAGCGGCAGGTTGGAGATTCTTGCCTTGTCGTTGGACTTGCCGTCCCAGGACAGGGGACCTACAATCCCCGAATGCCCGATTCTTGCACTCACGCTGGAGTTCAGGTTCATAGTGGACTGCCCGTAGGAAAGGTGCTCGTCCACGGCATCTACAATGCCTATTACTCCGCAGGCGGTAATGATTCCGTCGCCCGGTTCAACTCCGTCGCGGGAGCCCTTGTCCAGAATCACATAGTTCAGACGGTTGTTACGGCTCATTTTCACAATGGTTGCAGGGGTATATGTGAACCCTTCCGATACGTCGGGCGTATCTATTCCGGCTTTGATGAGTTCGTTCTGCAACGCCCTTACGGCACCCGACAGTTCTTCGTTCTCGCGGGTTACGACTTCAATCTTCTTTCTGAGCGCAAAGTAGCTTTTGACAGTTTCCTCCCACCCCCACAGAGTGGCAACGGTGCGATGGGACATACGGTTGATCCATACGTTGTGAAGAGCCGAACCGTAGCTTAACATACCAAAGGCGGCAATCTCCAATCCAATGAAGAGAGCCGCGCTTACAAGTATAGAATAGTCCCTCTTTCCTTTGGTCATTATCTCATAAGGAAAGGATATTTGTCGGTGTTCTTAAGGGCCTTGCACGTGCCTCTTGCAACTGCGTGAAGAGGATCGTCTGCAACGTGGAATTCTATGTTCACTTTGTCGAACAGGCGTTTTGCCAAACCCCTGAGGAGAGAACCACCTCCAGACAGCCAGATACCGTTGTCAACAATGTCGGAATAAAGCTCGGGAGGAGTTTCTTCCAAAACGTGAAGGATGGCAGACTCTATCTTTGCAATAGATTTGTCCAGGCAGTGGGCCATTTCCTGATACGTTACAATGGCCTCGACCGGGTGTGCCGTCATAAGATTGGGGCCGCGCACTTTTATGGGTTCGGGTTCTACGTCCAGTTCCTGAATTACGGCGCCTACGGCAATCTTCACTTTTTCTGCCGTGATTTCACCCACTTTTATGTTGTGCTGCTGCCTCAGGTACTGGGTAATGTCTTCGGTGAAAACGTCTCCACCCACACGAAGGCTTTCGCTGGCCACTATGCCGCCGAGTGAAATTACTGCAATTTCGGTGGTGCCGCCGCCAATGTCTACAATCATATTTCCCTGAGGGGCTTCTATGTTGAGGTCAATGCCCAATGCGGCCGCCATAGGTTCATAGATAAGGAAAACGTCTCTTCCTCCGGCGTGCTCGGCAGAGTCGCGCACGGCACGTATTTCAACCTCGGTGGAACCCGAAGGGATTCCAATGACCATTTTGATATTCGGAGTGAAAATGCTGGGTCTTTTGCTGCTGACTTGTTTGATGAAGCCGCGAATCATCATTTCTGCGGCGTTGAAGTCTGCAATGACGCCGTCCTTGAGCGGGCGGATTGTTCTGATACCGGGATTGGTTCTGTCGTGCATGAGTTTTGCACTCTGGCCAATAGCCATACACCTGCCGGAATTATTGTCTACAGCAACAATGCTGGGTTCATCCAGAACCATTTGGTCGTTCTGATAAACGACGGTGTTGGCGGTTCCCAGGTCAATTGCAAGTTCTTGGTTTAAAAAAGAAAAAGCCATAATTATGGTTTAGAGTTGATAATTTGCTCTACAATATGCAAAAATAATTATTTTTGTAACAAGATAGAAGCTATGGAGAGAAAAATTTACGGAATTTTTTTGGCTGGTGGACAAGGCCTCAGAATGGGCACCGAAACGCCCAAGCAATTCCTGATTCTGGATGGGGTTCCGATACTTCAGAGGACTATCGAAAGATTCATCGAAGCTTTTCCCGGAATAGAAGTTTTCACCGTATTGCCGGCGAATCATTTTTCTACCTGGAAAACCCTCTGCACCCAACACGCATTCAATTACAAGCAGACTCTGATAGAAGGAGGCATCACCCGGTTCCATTCCGTGAAGAATGCCCTGCAACGCGTTCCCGACGGGGCCACGGTGCTTATTCACGACGGGGTGCGCCCCATAGTGAGCGTTTCTTTCCTGCAACGAATTGCGGAACAGACGGTAAAGAATTGCGCAGTGATACCTGTCCTGCCTTCTTTCGAAAGCCTTAAGACGTTGGAACGGAACGGCCGGGGCGAACTTGTATGCGGCGACGACCCCGACCCCGACCGCAGTCGCGTATTCTGCGCACAGACCCCTCAGGCTTTCCATTCCGAAGTCATTAAACGGGCATACGACCAGGCTTATGACCTGAATTTCACCGACGACGCATCGGTGGCAAGAAGAAAAAATATACCTCTCTCGTTTGTTGACGGAGAGAGGTGGAATATAAAGCTTACTACCCGGGAAGACCTGGCTATTGCACGCCTTCTTCTCTTGCACCGGCCATAAAGCTGATGCTCTGGTATTCCTTGACCCATACCTGGCGTCCGAAGGCTTCGTCCAGGGAAATCATAGTGTCGGTGGACTGAACGTACGGGATTCGCTGAATAGTGTTGAGGAGAACCTCCATAAGGTGGTCGTTATTGAAGCAGTAAACCTTTAGGAAAAGGGCTGCTTTGCCGGTAACAAAGTGGCATTCAACGACTTCGGGAACGTGTTTAAGCGCGTTGACAACCTCCGGGTATTTGTTGTCCTCGGAAAGTTCCAATCCAATGAAGGCACAAACGTTGAGTCCCAGAGCCGACGGTTTTACCATCATGCGGGAACCCGTGATTACTCCGCTGTTTTCCATTTTGCGAACCCTCTGATGGACGGCTGCGCCGGATATCCCGCATTCCCTGGCAATTTCCAGGAAGGGCTTGCGGGCATCATTGACCAGCAGGGAAAGAATCTTGCGATCGGTTTCGTCTATTTGATAAGCTGACATTTATTTTGAGGTTTTGAATTTCCTGAAGTTTCTGCGTCCGCCAGAAGGTTCCGAACTGTTGATGATCTGCAGGCAACCTTGCTCTGTAAGTGTTTGTGTGTCGGTCCCTTTCGGAATCTTGTAGTTCTTTCCTCCGTGCTTGATATAGGGGCCGAAGGGTCCGTTCATAACGCTTATGTCACTTGCCGGGAACTCCATCAGCGTGGTAGAGGTGGGCTTTGCCTTTTCAGACGTAAGTACGGCTATGCATTCTTCCAGAGTAACGGTCATAGGATCGGCTTTCTTGGGAAGAGAGACATTGCGGCCTTCGAATTTGAGATACGGGCCAAAACGGCCTTTGTTTACAATTATGCTCTGACCCTCGTATTCTCCCACGGTGCGGGGCAGTTGGAAGAGTTTCAATGCGTCTTCCAGAGTAATGGATTCAATGATTTGGTTTTTGGCAAGGTTTGCAAACTGCTTGTCGTCGCCGTCGCCTTTCTGCACGTAGGCCCCGTACTGGCCGAATTTGGCATAGACGGTCTTGCCCGTGGCAGGGTCGGTTCCCAGAACCCTCTGCACCTTGTTGCTGAACTGATGGTCGTTCAGAGCGCTCTCCACCTTGCTGTGGAATGGGCTGTAGAAGTCGGAAATCTGTGAGTTCCAAGCCTTCTTCCCGTCGGCAATGAGATCGAACTCCTTCTCTACGTTTGCAGTAAAGTCATAGTCCAGAATTTCCGAGAAGTTGCTTACAAGGTAGTCGGTCACTATTATTCCAATGTCCTGAGGTAGAAGTTTGCTCTTCTCGGCACCAATGTTCTCGACCTTTTTCACATTGGATATGACTCCGCCCTTCAGGCACAGGTTTTCCACCTGAACCTTGCGGCCGGGAATGTCGCTTTTCACAATGTAGCCCCTCTCTGCCGTAAGAGTGTTGATGGTTGGGGCGTAGGTCGAAGGACGGCCGATTCCCAACTCCTCGAGCTTCTTTATGAGGGTGGCCTCGGAATAGCGGAAGGGCGGTTGCGAGTATTTGCAGTCGGCGTTGATGAGCAGGACTTTTACGCTCTGTCCCGGTTCAACCGCAGGCAGAACTGCAATTTCCTCTTCCTGGGCGTCGTCGCTGCCTTCGATGTATAGTTTCAGGAAACCGTCGAACAGAATTTCGCTGGCCTGGACGTGGAACTTTTCATCGATTCCCGCGCTCCCTATGAGCAGGGTGGTGGAAAGGACAGAAGCCTCTTTCATCTGCGAAGCTACAGTGCGCTTCCAAATGAGGGAATAGAGTTTTTTCTCGGCTTCCGAACCTTCGATACCTTCGTTTGCAATGTATGTGGGACGAATGGCTTCGTGTGCTTCCTGTGCTCCCTTGGACTTTGTCTGGTACTGCTTGGGACGGGAATATTCGGGCCCGAAATTGTCGCAGATGAGCTGTTTTGCAGTGCCCAGCGCCAACTTGCTGAGGTTGGTGGAGTCGGTTCGCATATAGGTTATGAGACCCCTTTCGTAAAGCCCTTGCGCTATGCGCATTGTCTGGCTTACCGAGAAGTGGAGCTTGCGGGATGCTTCCTGTTGCAGGGTAGAAGTGGTGAACGGTGCCGCAGGGTAGCGCACGCCCTCTTTTTTCTCGATGTTCTCTATGCAGAATGAGGCTCCCGTGCATTTTTCGAGGAATGAGCGGGCTTCTTCAAGGGAATCGAACTTCTTGTCGAGCGTTCCCTTGACTTGTGTTCCTCCAATGTTGAAAACGGCCTCTACGCGGTAGTACGGAACGCTGTTGAAAGCTATTATTTCCTTCTCTCTGTCAACTACCAGACGCAGTGCAACCGACTGTACCCGGCCGGCGGAGAGGCCTCTCTGCACCTTGCGCCACAGAAGGGGAGAAAGTTCGAATCCCACGAGACGGTCCAGAACCCTTCGGGCCTGCTGTGCGTTGACCAGGTTAAGGTCTATTGTCCTGGGGTTCTTTATGGCATACTGAATGGCGTCTTTGGTGATTTCGTGAAATACAATGCGGTGAGTCTTGAGCGGGTCCAGTCCCAGAGCCTGGCTCAAATGCCAGGAAATGGCTTCTCCTTCACGGTCTTCATCGGATGCAAGCCATACGGTTCCGGCCTTCTGCGCGGCGGCCTTGAGGTCGGAAACAACTTTCTTCTTGTCGGACGGAATTACGTACTTGGGTTCAAAACCGTTGTCAATATCAATGCTCAGAGTCTTGTCCTGCAGGTCTCTGATATGCCCGAAACTGGATTTGACGGTAAAGCCGTCACCTAAAAATTTCTGAATGGTCTTCGCTTTTGCGGGAGACTCCACGATTACTAAATTACCCTCCATATCTTTCAACTTTTTCATAATTCGAACTGCAAAGAAAACCACAAAATCGGGACTTTTCAAAATTTATTGACTAATTTTGTCTCTTCATTATATAATGAAAATTTTTTGCAATGAACGAACGGACCAAAGCTAAACTAGTCAGAATTTTCTGGGTAATGGTGATTGCCCCATTCGTCTGCCTGTCCCTGGCGCTTGTCGCCGTGTGGATGTTTGCCGAGATTCCATCTTTCGAAGAACTGGAGCATCCGGACAGCAAACAGGCTACACAAATCATAGCCCAGGGGGGAGAAGTACTCACAACGTTCCATATAGAGAACAGAACGTTCGTCGAATATGAAGATATTTCTGTGAACGTTATTGCCGCCGCCATAGCAACCGAAGACGTGCGTTTCTACAAGCACGCCGGAATAGACCTCAAGGGCCTGGCGAGAGTGGTCGTAAAGACTCTCGCAATGCACAACAGCAGCCAGGGAGGCGGTTCCACCATAACCCAGCAGCTGGCCAAGACCCTGTATCCCCGACCCGACACCAGTAAAAAACTGGTAATGGTATGGACAAAGCTGAAGGAATGGATAACGGCTGTAAAGCTGGAGCGCAACTATACCAAGGAAGAGATAATGCAAATGTATCTCAACAGCATTTTCTTCGGTTCGGGAGCATACGGAATCCAGACTGCGGCCGAAACATTCTTCTCCAAGGACCCCAAGGACCTGAATATCGAAGAAGCCGCCCTGCTGGTGGGAATGGTCAATAAACCCACAAGATACAATCCGGTGCTGCACCCCGACCTGTCGCTGTCCAGAAGGAATTTCGTTATAGGGCAGATGGCCAAGGCCAAGTTCATAACCAATGAGCAGCGCGACTCCATAAGGCAGGTGCCCATAACCCTCAATTACCGGGTGTTGGACCACAATTCGGGACTTGCACCCTACTTCAGGGATATGCTCCGCCGCGATATGAACGCAAACAAACCCCGTCGTTCAGAGTATCTGTATGCCGAAGACTATTCTGCCGATTCGCTGCGCTGGGAGCAGGATGAACTGTACGGATGGCTGAACAAGCACAAGAAGACCAACGGAGACCGGTATGACCTCGACAGGGACGGGCTCAAGATTTACACTACAATAAATTACAAGATGCAGAAGTTTGCCGAAGAGGCCGTTGCCGAGCATCTTGGGAAAGACCTTCAGAATCAGTTCCGCCGCGATTTGAGAAGCAAGCGCAACGCTCCGTTCTCGAACGACGTGGACCAGAAAACCAGGGAAATGCTTTTGAACAATGCCCGCAAGTGGTCGGACCGCTACCGTATGCTCAAGAAGGACGGACTCAGCGAAGAGGCCATTGCAAAGAGCTTCGACAAACCTGCAAAAATGCGAGTATTCTCCTGGAACTCAAAAGGTTACATAGACACAACAATGACTCCCAACGACTCCATCAAATACTATAAGTCCATATTGAGGGCTGCAATGATGGTGATTGAACCGGGAACCGGGCACGTCAGGGCCTATGTAGGCGGTCCCAACTACCGGTATTTCAAATACGACAACGTGTCCCAGGGCAAGCGCCAGATAGGTTCTACCGTGAAGCCGTTCATCTACTCCATAGCGCTTACCGAGGGCTTGAGCCCCTGCGACCAGGTGGCCAACGTACCTCAGACCTTTGAACTTGTAACCGGAGAGACCTGGACTCCCAGAAACGAGAAAAACGGCGGAATCCTTACCCTGAAGCAGGCGCTGGCGTCGTCCAACAATAATGTGAGCGCCTTCCTTATGCGCCAGTTCGGACCCGAATCGGTTGCCGCTATGATGAGGCGGATGGGTATCACGGCCCACATAGACGAAGTCTATTCGCTGTGCGTGGGTTCTTCCGACGTTTCTGTGAAAGAAATGGTCACAGCCTATAACACCTTCCCTTCGAAGGGCGTTTACACCTCGCCTCTGTTCGTTACCAGAATCGAAGATTCGCACGGCAGTCTCATCACCGAGTTCACCAATCGCAAGAAGGAGGTTCTTGGAATCAAGGAAAACTGTCAGATAGTGGATATGATGCAAAGCGTGGTAGATGCCGGAACCGGCCAGCGCCTGCGTTTCCGCTATTCCCTTCCCGGCGACATTGCCGGAAAGACGGGAACTACCAATGACAATTCAGACGGATGGTTCATTGGTTATACCCCCTCGATTACGGCCGGCGTTTGGGTTGGAGGAGAGGACCGGCAGATTCATTTCCAGTCCGAGGCTTTGGGACAGGGAGCGTCAATGGCCCTTCCCATATGGGCACTGTTCTACAAGAAATGCCTTATGGATGGAACGGTGGGAATCAGCGCCAACGACAAGTTCGTTATTCCGTCCGACATTGACGTCAGCTGTAAGGACGGTTTCTTCCTTGGGGGAGACAATTCGGAATATACCTCCGAAGGGGAGGAACAACAGGTGTCGGAAGAATATTATTTCAATTAAAATATGGCAAAATACAGCAGAATAGCAGTTATTTACGGAAGCGACACCTCGGAGTGGGAGGTATCCTGCCGAAGCGGTCAGTTCACGGCAGAAAGTATAGACAACACCGTATATGAAGTATATGAGGTGTTTGCGAGGTTCGGGAAGTGGCAGCTGGCGGCATATAGGAAGAAAAATTCGCAAAGGGTCGAAATTGAAGAAAGCGCTCGCCCCAACATAGACAAGAGCGACTTTTCGGTAATGTTGGACGGCGAAAAGATAAATTTCGAATACGCCTATGTAATGCAGCACGGAACTCCGGGAGAAAACGGTCTTACCCAGGGCTTCCTTCAAATTCTGGGAATACCGTTCAGCAGCTGCGACTCGTTTGTATCGGCGGTTGCCTTTGACAAATATTCCTGCAAGACTTATATCAATAATCTGGACTGCGTCAAGTTTGCCCCGGACGTATTTGTGAGGAAAGGCGACAGTGTTGAGGCTTTTGTAGAAAAGGTCAATTCCACGCTGTCTTATCCTGTATTTGTAAAGCCCACCAATGGAGGTTCAAGCTTTGGAGTAACCAAGGTGAAGAAATCGGAGGACCTTCCGGCTGCTTTGGAATATGCTTTCTCTGAAGGAGATACAGTAATTGCCGAGCAGGGAGTGAGCGGTCGTGAACTTACCTGCGCCGCATTTTTCGACGGCCGCGACGTGGTTACCCTTCCTCAGATAGAGATAACCACCGAGAATGAATATTTCGACTTCGATGCCAAGTACAACGGTAAGAGCAAGGAAATTTGCCCCGCACCAATAAGCGAAGAAGAAAGCGCAACTATGGCCAATGCTACCAAGGGCATATATAAGATGCTTGGCTGCAAAGGTTTGGTAAGAGTCGACTATATTCTTGCCCCGGACGGGCTCTATTTCCTGGAAGTCAACCTTATTCCCGGTATGACCAGAGCTTCTCTGGTGCCCCGGATGGTAAAAACTGCAGGAATCGACATTTCCGACTTCCTCTCCACTATCATTGAAAATTCTTAATGGCAATGTTGCTTTCCCGTTTCGTACGCGATTTGGAGGTTGAACTTCAGACCTTGTATCCGGAGCGGGAGGCAAGGGAGATAACCCTTCGCCTTTGCGAGGATTTTCTGGGCGTGAGCCGCTTCGCTCACATACTCGACCCGCAGCAGACAATACCCGCAGACCGGCTTGCCGGTTTGGAAGACTGTGCCGCCCGGCTTCTGAAGGCCGAGCCTTTGCAGTATGTTACCGGCTGTGCCCATTTTTACGGCCGCCGGTTCAAGGTTTCGCCGGCCGTGCTTATTCCCAGGCCCGAGACCGAAGAACTGGTGAGACTTGGGTTGGAGGCCTTGCCGGCAGGGGGGAGGGTGCTGGACCTTTGTACCGGGTCGGGGTGCATTGCCTGGACGGTGAAGCTTGAGTGCCCGCATTCCGAGGTCGTAGCGGTGGATATAAGTTCCGAAGCCCTTGAAACGGCGGAAGGCCAGTTCGAAGGACCTGCGCCCCGCTTTATAAAGGCCGATGTAAGAGAGCCCCTGCCGCTGGAAGGGGAGTTCGACCTTCTTCTGAGCAATCCTCCGTACGTACTTGAAAGCGAGAAGGCTTCTATGAGGCCCAACGTGCTCGAATACGAACCTGGGCTGGCGCTCTTTGTGCCCGACTCCGACCCGCTGCTTTTCTACAGGGCCCTGGCCGACAGAAGCATTGAACTTTTACGCCCTTCGGGAGAGGCTTTTATGGAGATAAATGAAAATTTTGCACTGCCGTTGGTGGAACTTTTCGAGTCCAGGGGCTTCATTGAAGTTGGAATTGTGCGCGATTTTGCGGGGAAACAGCGCATATTGCATATCAGAAAACCGGCTCCTGGCACAGCATATACGGAATAATTGCACTTAGCCGTTTTAATTGCAGGTAAAACGCTTATATGTTGCGTACTTTGCAATCCAAAACTTAACGGCTATGAAAAATTTCAACAGAATTCTTTTGATTCCCACTGTCCTTGTGTGGGTTTGTTGCAGTACAAAAACTATAGTGCCCTCGGTGCCGCAGGCGGTTGACGGAATGCAGATTACAAAACAGTCGGTCGCCAGAATGTTTTCCGACATTCCTTTGGAGGTGGCTCAACTGGAGGAAGTGCACGCGGCGGTAAGCCAGTCCACGGGAAACGGATATGACGAGGAATATACCCTCACAAACCTTATGAATACTCCCGGAGCGGGGCTGGGGCAGACCAAAGCCTCCAACCTTGCTGGGGAGCCTCTCCGGGACATCATCACTACCTATCTGATGAAAAAATACAGCACAAAGGCCGGGGATGGTGAAGTTGAAAAATACCTGAACGCCCTGGGCAATTCCGATTTTCAGATTTATTGGCCATATTCTGAGGAATGGGACGGAGAGACCTTCCCCATTGTAACGTTCGACCCCGGAATGGGAGCGGAGGCAAATTACGGATACCGCATTTCCTTCACTTCTTCGGGAGCCAAGGTGGTGGACTCGGTATTTGTCGATGAAAAAGTGGCAATGACCCAACCGGTTTGGGTAATCAACAGCAACGTTGACAGAAATTACAAGCCGGTGGAATTCCTGCTAAAGGAAAATAAACGGGAAACCAAGGCGGGCAGTTCGTCGAAACAGCTTATAATAAAGGATTTTACAATGCTCCGAAATTACGACTCCTGGTTTGGGGGAGCGTCGGAATTCATAATCAAGGCGGGATCTCTCATAAACCGGAGTTCATCCTACACACAGGCGGAACTGAGGGACTATTATCCCGAACTTACAGATATGATGCTTTCGGTAAAGAGGAAGGATTTGGGCAAGACTCTGCCTATGGATGCTCTGCTTGTGAGCGGGATAGACGAAAACCTGGAAAAGATGGTATTTATGATTACCGAGGATGACGGCGGGGAGCAGACAAACTGGAGATGCGAGGCAACCGTAAAAATAAAGTCGAAGAGCACGGGAATAGTTCTGGACCTGCCATATCACGAAAACGACGATATAGTTTGGAGGGGCACTCTGGCAATGTCTTTCTTTAAGGATTCAGAACCCGTACAGGGCCGGTTTTCAGACGTAAAAATCACTTTTGCGCTGGAATGACGCTCATTTCGCAGTTGGCGCAGTCGAAGTGCAGGTCGAGCCTGCGGGAATTGTTGAGCAGGTGGAGCTTGCCTGTGGGAGCCGCTCCGAAGTGCTTCTCACATAAGCCCAGTTCATATTTGATGCAGTATTTTGTCTTAAGAAGAATATTCTCTCTGTCTGTCTGACCTTTAACTGTCATAATCTCATTCACATATCCATTTTTCTTCCAGACAGGCAGGGGGATTTTATCTATCTCCAGGGCTAGAGATCTTCTAAGTGCGTTGATAGATGAGGCTGTAAGCAGGGGAAGCTGGCCTTCGCAGCTTATGCCGTGCAGGTGAAAAACGTAAATGTCGGTCTTTTTTTCAAGGCCTGTGCGCAGCATATCGGCCATTCTGTCCTGATTGTCGGCAACCGGAGCGGCCGTATCTGAACAGACCGTTGCCCGGCGCCCGTCTTCGCAGATTCCGGTGAGGAATACCTTGGAGTCCGATATTTTCACATCCACTTCTACGTCCACCAGCCGCTCGCACATATTGTTTTCCAGGCTTTTCTCGAAAGCGTTGTTTATGTTCCTGAAAAGGGTAATGCCGGGCTTTATGCCAGACACGGGCTTGCACAGAATGGAGGTTCCTCTTGCAACGTCGGCTCTGAACCCGGTAATTCCGTCTCCGGAAGTGAAAGCGAATCCGTCGCCGTTGTTCAACTTAAGGTCCTTTGAGAACGGACGCAGTTCAATTTCAATGTATTTGTTCTCTGCGGGCTTTATGCCGCGCACGGTTCCAACGGCTTCCCCCATAGATTTGGGTGTATCCATAGAAGACCATTTCCCTCTTTTCCCGTCCAGAAATAAGGAAGTGTAACCTCGGTTGAATGTCTTGGAACTGTCGGGTGTAAAACCTCCGTGCAAGTGCCCGAAAGATGCCCTGCAATATTTGTCGGGGTACTTCCGGCACAGGGCGTCAAGAGCGTCGGAATACTCTCTGGTTACGTTCTTTACGTATGAGGCGTTCTTCAGGCGCCCTTCTATTTTGAAAGACATAACTCCGGCCCCGGCAAGCTCCTCGAGCCGGTCCTTAAGGTTGTAGTCTTTGAGCGAGAGCAGAGCTTTGTTGGAGACAAGGGTGCGGCCGCTGCTGTCAATAAGGTCGTACAGGCTTCTGCAAGCCTGCACGCATTCCCCGCGGTCGGCACTGCGGCCGTCGAGGTATTCAGACAGCCGGCATTCGCCGCTATACCCTACGCAAAGGGCTCCGTGAACGAAAAACTCTATCTCGCAATTTACTGCACGGGATATCTGCCGTACGGTTTCCAGGGGCAGTTCCCGTTCCAATACCAGGCGGTCACAGCCCAGCTTTTCGAGCTGCCGGGCCCTTTCCACGGTACGAATGGCGCATTGAGTGGAGGCGTGCAGCGGTGCGTCCAGGTCGTCCCAGAGAGCAATTCTTTCGTCCCGTATTATGAAGGCGTCCACCCCGGCTTTCCGGGCCTTCAGCATTAGGGAATGCACCTCCTCGAGCTCTTCGTCGCCGAGCGTGATATTCACGGTCATAAAGACTCTTACCCCAAACCTGTGGGCATAGTCACACAGTCTTCCGACCTCACTGACAGGGTTTCCGGCATCTTTTCTGGCTCCGAATGCCGGACCGGCAATATAAATGGCATCGGCACCGCAGCGAACTGCCGCGATGCCGATATCCGCATTGCGCGCGGGAGCGAGTAGCTCGAGCGCTGTCATAATTTACTTTATTGCGCTGAGGAGCTGTTTTGCATTGGCGCCGTACTTGGGGTCGTTTACGGCCTTCTGCAGCCAGCTCTTAGCCTGTCCGTTATTCTTAGCCTTGTAGTAGCTTGCTCCAATGGTGTATGCCAGAACTCCAAGGTTTACATTGCCGGGATCGAGCTCTGAAAGAATTCCATAGTACTTTCCTGCGTCTCCGAGCTTGCCGGTTGTAGCGGCTTTCTGAATGGCACCCTGAACTATTGAACCGGCAGTCTTCTTGATGGCTGCGCTGCCGCCAGATTCTGTAACGGCTGACTGTACGGCTGCAATTGCATCGTCGAGTTTGCCTTCCTTGTATGCGCCCTGAGCTATCTTGAGGAATACGGTGGGGATTCTCTTTATAGCGTTTGCATTGCCCCCTTCCTTGAGAGCCTGGAATGCTGTGAGAGCTTCCTGAAGCTTACCTTCCTGGTAGAGAGCCTCGGCGTCGGCGAAGAGAGCGTTGCCCTTCTGCTGTTCAACTGCGGGAATAAGATCCTTAGCTTCTGCAAGAACGTCAATTGCGCTGTATTTGTCGCTGAGTTCAATGACCTGCTGAAGAGCGGCCAGACCTCCGTCATAGTCCTGGGCATTGATTTTTTCCTTAGCTATAGACATTGCAACCTGGGGAATTGCGGTTTTGCACTGATCAATAAGCTCGGCACCTTCTTCACCGCAAGCCTCTGCAGCTGCGAGGGCTTTCTGGAAACCCTCCAATGCCTGAGCGAATTCTTTGTTAGTGTAAGCATCCTGCGCATCCTTGGCCAGCTGAGTAGCGGCAGCCATATCCTGTGCGAAAGAAAGTGTTGCTGCAAAGAGCAGCGCCGAAAGGGTCAAAACTAATTTTTTCATCGTAGCTGTATTAAAAATTGGTAGTTCAACAGAGTGCAAAAGTAGCAAAATTTATGTTACTTTGCACATAGTTATGAAACATCTTTTATCCATACTGGCAATTCTGTGGCCCGTGCTGCTCTTTGCACAGAGCCCCGATTACTTCAAAAAATCTTCAAAAATCAGCAATGGAATACTCCCAAACGGTGTTTCTTATTATCTTGTGCAGAATGATTCAGACCGTTCTTTCGCCGACTTCGCCCTGGTGCAGAAAGGCAACGATTCGCGGGAACTTTCGCACGGCTCGTTGGAGGAACTCACTCATTTCCAGAATGTGAAGCCATATGCATATCTGGCCGAAAAGGGCATTGGATATACAGTGTCGGGGCTTGCGTCCTATTCCCATTCGGGGGCGGTTTACCGTTTTCAGAATGTTCCGCAATACAGTGAGGCCGCTTCAGATTCCATCCTGCTTATGCTGTTCGACCTTATGGGAACGTATCCCGGTGAGCAGGCTGTAATCATAAGCGGAGACATAAACGTTGCCAAAACGCTGGAACGAATGAAGCTTTTCTCTATGCTGGTGACTCCGCGCGAGCCGGTCGACATTTCAGGCGTGTTCGAATGGGAACCGTCGGACAGCATAGAGTTCGAGTGCACCCGCATCAGACCGGGCAGGACAGCTTACATAGACGCCACTTTCTGCACTCCCAGGCTATCTGCGTCCGACCTGGCATCGACCCAGGCCTGGGTGGCCGAAATGTTTGCCGACGAAATAGGCTCCATAGTGCGCCGCAGGCTGGAAAACGAATTCAAGAGAAGTGGCATTCCGCACGGAGGCATAAGTTTCAGTTATAGAGGCAGTGAAAATTCAATCAGGCAGGAACGCTACAAGATAAGGGTCTGTGTAAGCAAGGACAATCTTTCCCAGGCTACCGAGATTCTGGGAAAAGTCACCGCCTCATTGTCCCGTCCGGGAATTTCCCGCGAAGAATTCTCCCTTGCGAAGGGCAGTTTTGCAAGCAGGGCCTGTCTTCCTCTTCCTCTCGGCAGTTCGAGCAATCCTGCCTATGTAAACAAGTGCATCTCGCATTACCTTTTCGGAGCCGGGCTTTATGAAGAGGAATCAAAGCATAAGTTTTTCGTCGCCAGCCGGTTGGAACCGTCGCTTGAAAGAAGGCTTCTTGCAAGTTTTGCTTCGTCGGTGTTCGACCGCAACCGCAACGTTATTCTGCACTACAGTTCCCCCGACCTTCTCTATAACCGCGATTCACTGGTGAGCCGTTTCTACAAGGGATGGGACAGGCCGGCCGAAATCAATGCCGCCGCGCTTGGGAAAACCGACAGCTCCGGGCTTGAAATCGCCGCAGGAAAACTCAAGATCAGGTCGATTCAACCCGACTCTTCCATAGGCGGAGAAATCTGGACGTTCGACAACGGTATCAAAGTCCTGTACCGGAAGGCTCCCACCAGTGGGGTGTTCAGCTATGCTTTTATGTTCAGAGGAGGAGCCGGAACCATTCATAATCTGAAGCCCGGAGAACTTCCGTACATACAGGATATGCTTGGTATGTACGAAGTTGCCGGAATGAGCGCCGGAAGTTTCAAAGCCCTTATGGAGTCGAAAGGCCTGCAGTTCAACCCGGTGATTACGCCCACCGACCTGCGCTTCACCGGAACCGCTCCAGTTTCGTCTCTGCCTATGCTCTTCAAGGGAATGAACGCGCTGGTGTCCCGCAGAAACTACAATTCGAATAATTTCAACTATTACCGCCGTTGTCAGAGGCTGTGCAGCGAGAGGGATACCCGCAGCGACTACGGCATCGCGGCCCTGTTCGACAGCCTGTCGGCCCCGCAGTACAAGTATTCGCAATACAGGAACCTGCGCAGTCTGGGCAACGATACCCCGGTAAAGGCACAGACTTTTTACGACAACAGTTTCGCTTCCTTTTCGAACGGCCTCATAGTTCTCGTGGGAGACCTCGACGACTATGCACTCAAACAGTATCTGTCGGGCATTCTGGGGGCATTCGGAACAAGAAGCCGCACGGCCCGGGGGAATATGGCCTGGTTTACTCCGGCCGAACATCCGCTGTCCCAGGGTACCGTCTCGTTGAGCAGCGGTTCCGGGAAACTTATTGCCGGCGACGGCACAGTGTCGGTAAATATATTCCTTGCCAACAATGAACCGTTCAGCGTTCAGCGCTATGCCGCGCTTTCGATAGGGGCAAGGGCTATGAGCCGCAGGCTGGTGTCGGAACTTGACCGTCACGGAATGTATGTGAGCGTAAAGGGAGATTGCGAGCTCAGGCCGAACGAAATAATGAGCCTGACCTTGCAGTGCCGGAAATGCAAGGGAGCCGGACTGCCGTCCGGGGTTGGCCCTGCCGACTCAGACTTTGCCATAATACCGGTCCGCCGGGTTATCGCCCAAATGGCGTCGGAGCCGATACCCGAGAATGAACTCAAGGCCTACAAAGCCTCTTTCGCCGGCCAGATGAAAGCAATTATGTCGGAAGGAAAGACTATGGTGGAAGCGGCCCTTGCCCGCTACTCTATGGGAAAGAACATATACCTTGGCTATGAGTCGGCAATAAATGCCGTCACGTCCCGGGAAATAATGGATCTTATGAAGAACCTCAGCAGTGGGGCCTACATAGAATATACTGTGAAGTAATGGCAAAACACGATTTTGGAACAATAGTGCAGATAGGTGACATTCTGGTTTCCGAAGATGTCATTCTGGAATTCTTTGCCTGCGATTATGCGGTTTGCAAGGGAGTGTGCTGCATAGAAGGGGACAGCGGTGCCCCTTTGGACGAAAGTGAACTTCCCGGTATCGAAAGGCATTACGACAGTTTCAAGAGTCTTATGACCCCCAACGGAAAGGCCGCAGTAGCCGAAAAGGGCTTTTTCGAAATAGATATCCAGGGCGACATAGTGACACCCCTCGCCAACGGTGGCCCCGAGTGCGCCTACTGCCATTTCCCCGGCGACGGCAACTGTTTGTGCTCGATAGAAAAGGCGGGTTTCAAGAAACCGGTTTCCTGCAGTCTGTATCCCATAAGGGTAACCAGGCTCACCGGGGGCGGCCTTGCCCTTAACCTGCACCGATGGAATATATGCTCTGCCGCTTACGAGAAAGGCAGAAAGACCGGAACCAGGGTTTATGAGTTCTTGAAAGGACCTCTTTCAGAAGCTTTTGGAGAAGAGTTCTACAATGCTTTGGAAGCGGCCGCTACTCATCTTCTGAAGGAAGACTGTTAAAGCCGTTCGCTATTCTTATTACATCTTTGCCGGGGCCTTCGAGAGACCAGCCGTTAAGGGTCCTGGTCATAGTGATTCGGTCTTCCCACATTCTGGAGAAACGGGCAACTGTAGAACGCAGCCTGAAGCAGAGGTCTTCTCCGGTGCGTTTTTCCAGTTTATACCCACGCTTAATCATTTCCTGTTCCACTATGGGGAAAATCTGGTCAAAGGAACCGTTCACATATATTCTGCGGGACGCATAGCCGAATCTGGGGTAAATTGCCGAGAATACGGCCACAAATGCTGCTATCTGCCAAAACGAATCCAGACCGTTGACAAAGATTTTGGAAGGGTCGGAATCCACTAAATGGAGCAGGGAAAGAACCACAATGAACAGGGTCAGAGCAATGATGAGCTGAAAAAAGTATTTGATAGAACGAATTAGATATTTCATATCTGCCAAAATTAGTATAAAATTTGTTATTTTTGTGTGTTTACGATAAAATAAGTAGATATGGCAAAAGAAGACCCTCTCGAGAGAATCGCCCGTGAAGAACGGGAAAAGCAAGAGAAAAAGAAAAATGGAATGCGTGGTTCACGCGGTCTCAAATCGGTAGTGATAACCCTTTCGGTAATTGCTGGAGTGCTGGCCGTTGGCCTGGGCTTCCAAACCTGGAGAAGTTACAAGTACAGCGGTCTGGTAAGCGAACTCAACGTAGAGAAGGATTCGCTGATGCATCAGTTCCAGAACCTTCAGCAAGATTACGCCCAACTCACTTCAGACTACGAAAACATTAATTTTGCGCTGGATTCTTCCCGCGAGGAGATTAACCTCCTTGTGGAAAGGCTCAAACAGACCGACGCCACCAACCGCGCAATGATGCGCAAGTATCAGGCAGAGCTCGGAACCCTCAGAAGCATTATGCGCAATTATATAGTGCAGATTGATTCGCTCAACACCCTCAACCATCAGCTTACGGCCGAAGCCGCCGCCGCCCGCAAGGAGGCCGCCCAGAGCCGCAGGGAGAATGAATCGCTGAACAAGGAGGTTGAGGCTTTGTCGGGCCAGGTCAAGGCCGGTTCGGCGCTCAAGGCGCGCGGTTTGCGGCTCGAAGCTTACGCCAAGAATGACAGGCAGGTGGACAAGGCCGGCAGAGTAGCACGTATGCTGGTTTCTCTCAGCCTTGTAGAGAATGCCATTGCAGAACGGGGTCCGGTGAGGGTTTACGTAAGGGTTACCGACCCTTCCGGCAATCTGCTCTCTGACGGGCGCGGCACAAGCTTTACCATTGAGGATCAGACCCTTGAGGCTACTGCATCCAGAGAGGTGGACTACGAGGGAGAAGAGGTGGATATGAGCATATATATCAACAGCAGCGTCAAGTTCACGGCCGGTACCTACGTAATGGAGGCCTTTACCGACAGTGGCCGTCTTGGCAGCGCTTCTCTTGTTCTGAGACAATGATTTACGTACACGTCCCGTTTTGCAGGAGTTTCTGCACATACTGTGATTTCTATTCCGAAACCGTTTGTGCAGAAAAGGAAAATTCCGCGATTGGGGCGTACCTGTCCGGACTTAAGGAGGAAATTGACAGCCGACGCCAGGAAATTGCCTTGTGCGGCGGTACAGATACCATTTATTTTGGAGGCGGTACCCCATCGGTGCTGCCTCTCGACGCTATACGGGAAATAGTGTCCAGCTTGGGTCCGGTGCCTGCGTTGAGCCGCGAATTTACGGTGGAGGTGAACCCCGACGACATTGTGCAAAAAGGAGAGGAGTACGTGCGCGGGTTGCTTTCCCTCGGGGTCAACCGGGTGAGTATGGGGGTTCAGTCCCTGTCCGACGACATTCTGCGCTGGATGAACCGTCGCCACAACGCCCGCTGCGCCGTAGAGGCTTTCTCTCTGCTGAGGCGGTGCGGGGTGAAGAATATCAGCGTGGACGTTATCTTCGGCGTAAGCCAAATGACCGACGAGACCCTGGCCTCGACCCTGAAAGAGCTCATAGAGATGCGTCCCGAGCATATTTCGGCCTACCAGTTGTCCATAGAAGAGGGCAGCGCTCTGGCGCCGATGGTAAAAAGCGGGCTCTACACCGAGGCGGGGGAGGAGCAGTGCCGAAGGCAGTACGAGCTGGTTTGCAGTATGCTGTCGGCGGCCTCATACGAACATTATGAAATTTCGAACTGGGCTCTGCCTGGCCGCCGGGCAATTCACAATTCGGCCTATTGGAAGCGGGTTCCCTACGTTGGACTGGGGCCGGGAGCACACTCGCTCATAGGGCATCGGCGCAGCTGGAACAGCGAGTCCCTAAACCGGTGGACCTCCGACGGCGAGGACCTCACCCCCGGGCAGGAGCGTTGCGAAGCAATTATGCTGGGCCTCAGAACGGCCGATGGAATAGAAGGGAAAAAAATTGCCGAAAAGGACTGGTTCATTGCCGACACCATAATATCGGATTATCTTTTAAGTTTGAATATATGAATGTCTATGCCCACAGAATAGAGCAGTTGCGCTCGATGATGCGCTCCAAAGGATGGGACGCAGTCATTTTCACGGGTTCCGACCCGCATAACAGCGAATATCCCGCTCCGCGATGGAAGCAGGTGGAGTGGCTGTCCGGGTTTACCGGTGAGGACGGCGACCTTGTGATAACCCTGGACCACGCAGGCCTGTGGACCGATACCCGTTATTTCATTCAGGCAAACATTCAGCTGGAAGGCAGCGGGGTGGTGTTGCACAAGACCCGGGTTCCCGAGCAAGTGCTTATACCTGAATGGATTGAGGCCCAGTCATCCGGCAACAAAGATTATATTGTAGCCTTGGACGGTTTGTGCGTGAGCACCGAATTTGTCGCCTCTTTGGGAGGAGTTACGGTGGTAAGCGTTCCCGACCTTCTGTCTCTGTTCTGGAAAGACCGTCCCCAGATACCCCAGACCCCCGTTTATGAAATAATTTCGGGAGAAGACCGCAATGAAAAGATAGCGTGGTTGCGCGAGGTGCTTTCCGAGAACGGTTGCGACTCCATTCTGCTGACGGCGCTGGACGACATTGCCTGGATGCTCAACGTGCGGGCATCGGACATAGAGTACAATCCGCTCTCGATATCGTATCTGCTCATAACCCGGGAAAAGGTTCAGTGGTTTGTACTGAAGCAGGATACCGTCATTACCGTCGATCTTGACGGAGTGGAGATTCTGCCGTACGAGTCCCTGCAAATGCAGCTCAATTCTGAAGCCGAGTCCCTGGGCTGCCTGTGGACCGACAGCAACAGCCTCAACTATGAAATCTTCCGTTTCTTTTCCGAGAACAATTTCGAGACGGTTTTCCGTCCCAGCCCCGTGCAGATGAGGAAGGCGGTTAAGAATGACTTTGAAATAAGGATGATGAAGGAATCTCACCTGCGCGACGCAATAGCAATGGAGAAGTTCCTCTACTGGCTGGAAAAGAGCCTTGAGAACGGGGAGACCGTGAGCGAAAAGGACGCCGCCGACTACCTGGAGCTTATGAGAAACCGCATAGGAGACTATATGGGAGACAGTTTCCAAACAATATCGGCCTACGGAAAGAGTGCCGCACTGCCGCATTATACAACTCCTTCCACCGGGGCTCCCATACTCGAAAGGAAGGGGCTGTACCTGTGCGATGCCGGAGGCCAGTACCTCAGCGGCACCACCGACATTACCAGAACCATACCGCTGGGAGAGTGTACCCCGCTGGAGAAAGAGGACTACACCCTTGTCCTGAAGGGGCACATAGGCCTTGCCTCCGCTGTTTTCCCTTCGGGCACTGCCGGATGCCAGATCGACGCCCTGGCCCGTATCCCCTTGTGGCGGAACCAGCGCAATTTCGGGCACGGAACCGGGCACGGAGTGGGTTTCTTCCTGGGTTGCCACGAGGGTCCCCAAAATGTTCGCCAGAATTTCAATTCTACGCCGCTGCTGCCGGGGATGGTCATTTCCGACGAACCCGGAATCTATAGGGAGGGGCTTCACGGAGTCCGTCACGAAAATCTGCTGCTGGTGTGCGAAGCCGGGTCGAACGAGTTTGGCTACTGGCTGAAATTCGAGCCTCTTACGATGTGCCATTTCGACACTTCAATAATAGATAGCGCCCTGCTGAACGAAGAGGAAAAGAAATGGCTGAATGCCTATAATGCAAGCGTTTACGATAATTTGAGCCCATATCTCAATGAAGAAATCAAAGATTGGCTCGCAGAAAAGACCAAGGCAATCCAATGAAAATAGGGAATATAGATTTGGGAGAAAAGCCACTTCTGCTGGCTCCTATGGAGGATGTTACAGACATCTCCTTCCGCCGGTTGTGCAAGGAGCAGGGTGCCGATATGGTTTACACCGAATTCATACCGTCGGACGGGCTCATCCGCGATGCCGTTAAGGCTATCGCGAAGATGAAAACTCTCGAAGAAGAGGCGCCGGTGGGGATTCAGATTTACGGGCATATCCCCGAATCTATGGTAGATGCCGCCAGAATGGCAGACAAGGCCGTAGAGATTGCCGGTGGGCACGGAGCCGACGTAATAGACATAAACTTCGGGTGTCCGGTAACCAAGATTGCCGGCAGGGGAGCAGGTTCGGGAATGATGCGCTACCCCCAGAAGATGGTTGCTATTACCAAGGCGGTGGTTGAGGCTGTGGACAAGCCGGTTACAGTTAAGACAAGGCTTGGATGGGACGAGGACAGCAAAATCATAGTAGAGTTGGCCGAAAGATTGCAGGATGTTGGAATACAGGCACTTACGATTCATGGTAGGACTCGTTGCCAAATGTATCGGGGTAATGCCGACTGGACATTGATAGGCGAGGTGAAGAACAACCCCCGTATGCACATTCCAATAATCGGCAACGGCGACATTGTGGACGGTCCCGGAGCAAAGCAGGCCTTCGACAGGTACGGGGTGGACGGAATTATGATAGGTCGCGCCAGTTTCGGTCATCCTTGGATTTTCAGGGAAATAAAACATTATTTGCAGTACGGAGAGGCTATGCCCGAGCCTTCGGTACGGGAAAAGGTTGAAATTGCCCGCAGGCATATGGCGCTGTCGCTCGAAGCCAAGGGGGAGCCTCGCGGAATATACGAGATGAGGCGGCACCTCAGTTGCTATTTCAAATGTCTTCCAGACTTTAAGCCGGTGAGAATGAAAATGGTTACAAGCCTGGCCGTCAATGAGATATATGGAATACTGGACTATATTTGCGAAAGATATGATTGACAAAATACTGCTGTATCCATACTACGCTTTCCTCAAAATAAGAAACGGAATGTACGACAAGGGAAAGCTTGAGTCGGCTGTAAGCTCCGTTCCAACAATCTGTATCGGAGGCCTTGCGGCCGGAGGAACCGGTAAAACGCCCTGTACCGAATATATTCTGTCTGCCCTGCGGTCTTCGCCGGAGTGGAAAGACAGAAAGATAGCGGTGCTGTCCAGGGGGTACAAGCGCAAAAGCAAGGGATTCCAGCTGGTAAGCGCCGACGGCACCGCCGCTATGTTCGGCGACGAACCTCTGCAGATGAAGAAAAAGTTCCCGGACATTACAGTTGCCGTGTGCCGGAACCGGGCCGAGGGCTGCGGGAAACTCGATTCCGACATCATAGTGTTGGACGACGCCTATCAGGCCAGGGAACTCAGGGCACATAAGAACATAGTGCTCACAGACTACAACCGCCCCCTGTTCAAAGACCGTCTACTGCCTTTCGGAACGTTGAGGGACTTACCGCAGAGGCTCTACGATGCCGACATTGTGGTTGTTACCAAATGTCCCGAATCAATGGACCCCGACCAGACCCGGGAATATGCGGCTTCCCTGGGCTACAGAAGCTATGACCCTTTCTCCTGCGAGGCGGTGACTCCGCACGGGAAGATGCAGCATCTGTTTTTCGCATACATAGAATATCTTCCCTGTGAACCGATAGACGAAACCACCGATTCCCGGTATCTTTACGCAAAGTCTGTAATTCTGCTCACAGGCATTGCCATAGACACCCCTTTGTACCGCAAGCTCAGCGACAGCTATACGATAGTGAAGAAGTTTTCGCTGGGCGACCACCATTACTTTACCAGGGGCGATATGAAGAACCTTTCCAAGGCCGTGGCCGCGCATCCGTTAGCCGCCATTGTGACCACAGAAAAAGATAAACAGCGCCTGATGGGCAATCGCTTCATAGACAAGGCGCTGTTCAAGAGAATGTTCATCGCTCCCATTCGTATGAGAATACACGGAGAGGAGCAATCCGGAATCTTTGAGCGCGAGGTTACAGCTCGTTGATTTCTCGGTTCATTGTTTCCAGGTGCGTCAGGTAATTGGCTTTCAGCAAATCTACCGCATCGTCGAACGTAAGCAATTCGTCGCCGTTGATTATTTTGCGGCTCTTGCCCACCGTAATGTCCCAGAGCTGGAAGTTTATGTCTGCAGATTTTCTGATTTGCCCGCGTTTTTCGTCCATATAGTCGGGAACGGTCTGCAGGGCAGGATACAACTCGTTCCAGCGTTCCTTGAGTACGGTCACAAAGTAGGGATCCCGGAAAAGGCGGACATACCATATGGCTTCTTTCAGGAAAATATGTTCTTTTGCATCGGGATTCTCCACAAAGGAAAGAGTTCCCCAGTCGAAATCCCATACGGGGCCGGCGGCCAAGGGCTTCTTGTCGTCCTTGAACATAAATATGCTCAATGGGTTGGCCAGCTCGTGATTGGTCATAAGTTCGAATACTATCCAGTAGTCGGCGAAAGACCTCACGTCCAGCAGCGGGCGATATCCCTTGTCCGGGTCTGTGAAATTGTCGCTGTATATGGCACCGGCCACTTCGGCAACAATAGCCTTTCCCTGCTCAATCTGTTCTGCAGTTATGTCGTCTTCGTCGGGGAACTTGATGGAGAAAGGAATACCGGACGACTTGAGCCAGCAGCTGCCGTGCGGGTCGGTCCAATTTATTTCGTTCCGGTAGCGCCCGTCGAGTTCGTAAAGAAAGCCGTTTTCTTCAGAAATGTTCAACCGGTTCTTGTCTACCCTAATCTGCTCCACAAGTTGGTAATTCCCAAGATGTTTGCCATTGAGCACCACCTCGCAGAACTGGGCGCGGGTAGTGTATTTCAATGAGGTGAGAGTAGAAACCTTGAAGGTGACGTCGTTGCGCATCAGAGTTTTGTCCAGATAGTTGGCCAACAAAACCCAGCGCTTGTGCTTTGGCATCCCAAGCACGGCGGTTTTGCTCTCGAACTTGAACAGATACGGTTTTTTCGGGTAGTCCCAGGTGGTGTTGCCCCGGCCGCGTATTTGAATGGGAGTCTTGGGCAGGTCGTCGAATTTGCCGTTCCCGTCAATCTTTACAATGGCGTTGACCCAGTCGACCTTGTTCTTGATTTTCGCAGCATTTTCGGTTGCAATGTACACCACGGGCAGTCCCGTCTGCGGGGCTCCGGACAATACGCCGGATTCGCACCTGATGCTAAAGACAGCCGACGCTACCTTTTTGCCATCAATGTCAATTACCAGCTGAACCCGTTCTTCGTAGGGTTCTTCGCACATTATGTCTCCTATTACAGCAGTGAACTTGCCTTCTCTTGGAAAGACTGCGTCTACGTGCTTGAGATAAACGTGCTGCGGAACCTGTCCCTCGGGGGTTTGAAGCGAGATTTGTGAAAGGCCCGCTTCCACTTCATAGTAAAACAGACGGAAGTTTTCGCTTACTTCCAGATTCAAAGAAACTTCCCCAAGGCAGCTTACAACTATTGCTTCCGCCGCTTCGGGGACAATCTTCAGGTAATCCTGTTCAACTATAGGTTTCTGGCAGGAAAGTGCTGTCAGCAAAAGAGCCGCTGCAACAAACGACAGTTTTTTCATTAGACCGTGAGTATCTCTTTTTCCTTTGCGCTCACTATTGCATCTATAGCCTTTACGTTTTTGTCGGTAACTTTTTGTACCTCGTCTTCAGCTTCCTTCTCGGTGTCTTCAGAGAGACCTTCGTTCTTCTGTGCCTTCTTCAAGGCATCTACTGCGTCGCGGCGGGCGTTGCGTACCACAACCTTTGCATTTTCTCCGGCGGCTTTCGCTTTCTTTATAAGGTCTTTGCGGCGCTCTTCGGTGAGGGCGGGAACGGTGCAGCGGATTATTTCGCCGTTGTTCTGCGGAGTGAGTCCTATGTTGGAATCAATGATGGCCTTTTCTATTGCGGCAATCATAGTCCTTTCCCAGGGCTGAATTGCAAGAGTCCTTGCGTCGGGGGTGGTTATGGAAGAAATTTGGCTGAGGGGAGTGGGAGTACCGTAGTAATTTACCATTACCGGGTTGAAAATAGATGGATTGGCCTTGCCTACGCGGTAGTTCTTAAGGTCGTCCTCCAGGAATTTCACAGCGCTCTTCATTTTTTCATCGGCACTGTTCACTAGTTCTTTTGCTCTTTCTGTCAACATAGTTCTGTGTTGTTTATGCGTGTACCAATGTCCCTTCTTTTTCTCCGTTCAATATCCTCAGCAGGGACCCGCTTCTGTTGATATCGAATACTACTATGGGTATGGGACCCTGTTCGCAGAGGGCGAACGCGGTGGTATCCATAACCTTCAGGTGCTTCGAGATGGCCTCGTCGAAGGTGAGTTCGTCGTATTTTGTTGCGTTGGGGTCTTTTTCGGGGTCGGCGGTGTAAACGCCGTCAACCCGGGTGCCCTTCAGTACGGCATCGGCCTTGATTTCCAAGGCCCTCAGGGCTGCTCCCGAATCGGTGGTGAAGAACGGGCTTCCGGTGCCTCCGGCAATGAGGGCGACCCCTCCGTTTTCGAGAACTTCAATGGCCCTTTCGCTTGTGAATATTGTGGCGAAAGGTTCCATTTGCGTTGCTGTGAACACCTTGGCCTCCACTCCGAAACTCTTTATGGCGGTGGACAGTGCGAGGGAGTTGATTATGGTTGCCAGCATTCCCATATGGTCGCCGGTAACTCTGTCGTAGCCCTTTCCTACACCCTGGAGACCGCGGAAGATGTTGCCTCCGCCGTTGACTATTGCAATTTGGCAGCCGCTCTTTGTGGCCTCTGCCACTTCTTTGGCGAACTTAAGAAGGCTCTCCTCGTCGAGACCCTTTCCTGCGGGGCCTCCGAGGCTCTCTCCGCTCAATTTCAACAATACTCTTTTGTACATCTGTATGCGTGTTTGCAGAAAACAAAAATATCGGAAAATTTTCAAACTTGCAATATCATCATTATATTTGCGTGCTCAAAACAAAGCATAAAAAACAAAATTATGTTCATATTCAATTCTTCAATCGGAAAGAAGTTCATACAGGCCGTCAGCGGTGCATTTCTCATTGTCTTCCTTGGCCTGCACGTCACCATCAATTCCTTTTCTATCATTGATACTTTTACCGGCAAGTTCGGTGCTCCCGACGGCCTTTTCCAGAAGGGATGCGACTTTATGGCACTCCCCATCGTAACCATTATGGTTCCTGTCCTGGCCGCCGGCTTCCTCATTCACATACTGTACGGTCTGTGGCTTACATACCGCAACATAAAGGCCCGCGGAGGAATCAACCGCTACGCCGTTTCCAACAAGGGCGCAGCCGATTCCTGGTCTGCACGCAATATGATGGTTCTGGGAATCGTAATCCTGGGCTTCATATTCTACCACCTCCTGCATTTCTGGGCCAAGATGCAGCTGCAAATGTTTATTGGAAGCGAGGAGCAGAATCCCTATCTGCTGCTTACCACAACCTTCGGCAGCTGGGTTAACCTCGCACTTTACCTGGTTTGGTTCGCCGCTCTGTGGTTCCACCTCACACACGGTTTCTGGAGTATGTTCCAGACTGTGGGCTGGGACGGACAGACTTGGTTCAAGCGCATAAAAGTCATAGGTGTCATTGTAGTGACCCTCCTTTGCGTTGCATTCGCAGCGGTTGCAGTGAACGCTTTTGTGCAGGCAAATTTCATCCTTGCTTAAGCAAGGCTTTGTTTTTACAGAATATTTTTATACCTTTGCGACCCCTATTTTGTGTAGGGATCGCAATTTTTATTAACCAATTAAAGATCAAGACAGTGGAGACACAAAGCTACAAGACGGTATCGCTTAACAAGGCAACCGTAGAGAAGCAGTGGGTAGTGCTTGACGCTACAGATCTCGCTCTTGGTCGTCTCGCTTCCCGCGTTGCTCTTGTCCTCCGTGGCAAGACCAAAGCCGGTTTCACCCCCAACGTTGACTGTGGTGACAACGTCATCATTATCAACGCCGAGAAGGTGGCCCTCAAGGGAAATAAGATGACCGACCGTGTTTACACCCGTTACACCGGATATCCCGGCGGACAGAGGTTCACAACACCTAAAGAGATTCTCGCAACACGCCCCGAAGAGCTTATCAGGAGAGCAGTAAAGGGTATGCTCCCTAAGACACGTCTTGGTGACGATCTTCTTGGCAACCTGTTCATCTATGCAGGTCCCGAGCATCCTCATCAGGCACAGAACCCTAAAACAATCAAGTTGAACGAAATTTAAACAGAGCAAATGGAACAGACACACGCCCTTGGAAGACGTAAAGCAGCTGTAGCTCGCGTTTATCTTGCAGCCGGAAAAGGCAATGTAACAATCAACGACCGCACTCTCGAGAACTATTTCCCCGATGAGTCACTCCAGTACATTGTTATGCAGCCCCTCAGCGTTACCGAGACTGTAGGCAAGTTTGACATTAAGGTTAACCTCGCAGGAGGCGGTACCAAAGGTCAGGCCGAAGCCGTAAGACTCGCTATCGCCCGTGCACTTTGCGAGGTTGACAAGGAGGCATATCGTTCTACACTTAAGGCAGCAGGATTCCTCACTCGCGATGCACGCGAGGTTGAGCGTAAGAAACCTGGCCAGCCCGGTGCAAGACGTCGCTTCCAGTTCAGCAAACGTTAGTTATTTGTTGACTTACGGCACAGCGTTGGTTTTAAACCGCTGGATACCTTATATAATATAGGTCAGAGGTTGCCGCGTTGCGAAAAAGGCTGGAGACCTGCAAGGCAGTTACTCCACCTTGAAGAAAAGAGACCTCACGCAGTGAGGACAGTTATTAAAAACAAGAAATTAAAATGTCACGTACAAATTTCCAAGAATTGCTTGATGCAGGTGTTCACTTCGGCCACCAGGCCCGTAAGTGGAATCCTAAAATGGCTCCCTATATCTTCGACCAGAAGAACGGAATCCACATCATTGACCTGCACAAGACCATCGTCAAGATAGACGAGGCAGCCGAGGAGATGAAGCAGCTTGCCAAGAGCGGCCGCAAGATTCTCTTCGTAGCTACCAAAAAGCAGGCTAAGGAAATCGTTTCCGAGAAAGCCACAGCAGTAGGTATGCCGTCAGTAACCGAAAGATGGGCCGGCGGTATGCTCACAAATTTCCCTACCATCCGCAAGGCAATCAAGAAGATGGGAACCATCGACAAGATGCACGAGGACGGTACTTTTGACAAACTCGCAAAGCGTGAGCGCCTTCAGGTTACACGCCAGAGGGAGAAACTCGAGAAGAACCTCGGTTCAATCCGCGATATGAGCCGCCTTCCTTCAGCTATCTTTGTAATTGACATCCAGAAGGAAGCCAATGCAGTGAAGGAGGCCAATCGTCTTAACATCCCGGTATTCGCTATGGTTGATACTTGTTGCGATCCTACCTCGATTGATTATGTGATTCCGGCAAATGACGATGCTGCAAAGTCTATCGAGTGCGTTATGAACGCTCTCTGCGCAGCTATTCAGGAAGGACTCGAAGAGCGCAAGCTCGAGAAAGAAAAGGAAGCTCCTGCAGAAGAAGCTGCAGAAGAGAAGGCTCCTGCCAAGCACCTCCGCGCCCGCAAGGGTGCAAAGGCAGCTGAAGAAGCCGCTCCCGCACAGGAAGTAAAAGAATAAAAAATTACAAGACTATGGCAATTACAGCAGCAGACGTAATGAAGTTACGTAAAATGACTTCTGCCGGAATGATGGACTGCAAGAAGGCTCTCGAAGAGGCCGCAGGCGATATCGAGAAGGCTATCGGAATCATCCGTGAAAAAGGTAAGCTCGTTGCAGCCAAGCGTGCAGACCGCGAGACTTCAGAGGGTGCAGTGAAGGCACGTATCGCAGACGGAAAGGGTATCATCGTATGCCTCGGATGCGAGACCGACTTCGTTTCACGCAATGAGAATTTCCAGAATCTTGCAGAAGCTATCGCAGACGTAGCCATTGCTAATTGTCCTGCCGACATCGAAGGCCTCAAGGCTTGCAAGATGGCAGACGGTTACACAGTGGAAGAGGCTGTTGAGGCTCAGACCGGAAAGACCGGCGAAAAGCACGTCCTGGTAGCTTATGCACTTGTAGAAGCTCCTTTCGTAGCAGCATACATTCATAAGATTAACGGTAAGCTCGGTGCTATCGTTGGTTTCAACAAGCAGGCTTCAGAAGCTATTGCAAAGGGTATCACAATGCAGGTTGCTTCTATGAATCCCGTATCTGTTTCTGCAGAGGACTGTCCTGCCGAGACTCTCGCCAACGAGAAGGCAGTGGCTATCCAGAAGACCAAGGACGAGCTTGTTCAGAAGGCTATCGACGCAGCTCTCAAGAAGGCAGGCATCAATCCTGCACACGTAGATTCAGAGGCTCACATTGAGTCAAATACCGCAAAGGGTTGGATTACTCCCGAGCAGGCAGACAAGGCCCGTGAGATTATCAAGACCGTAGGAGAGCAGAAGGCAGCCAGCCTCCCCGCTCCTATGATTGAGAACATTGCAAACGGCCGCGTTCAGAAGTTCCTCAAGGAGAATACTCTTGCCGAGCAGGATTACCAGATGAGCGACGAGAAGATTTCCGTTAAGGATGCTCTCGCAGCCGAGGATAAGGAATTGAAGGTTGTAGCTTTCAAGCGCATCTCTCTCAACGACTAATTCTAACCTAATATATAATAATGACCCCGGGCCTTTCGGTTCGGGGTCTTTTATGCCCGCCCTTTCGTACACACGCGAATCATTCGCGTGTGTACGAAAAACATACGCTCAGATGGAGATATGACGGAATATGGCTTGGCGGCTAGTGAAAATCGTGATATTTTTCTAAATTTGCAGGAGTTCTGAAACTCTAAAAAAAGAGAGTATGAATCTTAAATCTCTGGCAAAAGATACAGCGATATATGGGCTGAGCAGTATAGTGGGGAGGTTTCTCAACTATCTGCTCATTATTCTTTATTCGTACAAGATACCGGCCGAGAGCGGGGGTTATGGCATAGTCACTAACCTGTATGCCTGGACGGCACTGCTTCTGGCTTTGCTCACCTTTGGAATGGAGACCACTTTCTTCCGCTTTGCGGGGAAAGAAAATGAGGACCCGCAGAACGTGTTTTCCACCGCCCTCAAGATGGTTGGCTCGGTTTCGGCAGTATTCCTTGTTGCGGTATTCCTGTTTCTGAATCCCATAGCCGATGCCTTACTGTATTCGGACCATCCCGAATATATCGCGTGCTTTGCGCTGATAACCGCTCTGGATGCTTTCCAGGCCATTCTGTTTGTCCGTTTAAGACAGCAGAAAAGGCCAATCAAGTTTGTGGCTCTGAAGTTGTCGTTCATTTTTGCCAGCATTCTGCTCAACCTGTTCGTCTTCCTTGTAATGCCGCTTATGTTCGGGCGTTTTCCCGCTCTTGAGGCTGCATTTGTGAAGTATGACTATGGTGTTGGGTTCATATTCTTCATTAACCTTGTTTGTACCGCCTGCGTAACCTTCGGGTTCATACCGGAGCTCAAGGGCCTGAAGGTGAAATTTGACCCGGCCCTTTGCAAACGGATGCTGGGATATGCCTGGCCTCTGCTGCTTTTGAGCCTTGTAGGAATCCTGAACCAGGTGGCCGACAAGATACTTTTCCCGCATCTGATGCCGGGAACCGAAGGAAAGGTGCAGCTGGGCATTTACGGTGCCTGCGTAAAAATCGCTATGATTATGTCTATGCTGGTGCAGGCATTCCGCTATGCCTACGAGCCCATAGTGTTTGGCGAAGCAAAAGGCAAGAACAGCGAAAAGACGCTGGCCGACGGAATGAAGTGGTTCATAATCTTTTCTCTGCTGGCATTCCTTGCAGTGATATTCTATCTGCCCCTGCTCAAGTATATAATAGGTAAGAGCTACTGGAGCGGGCTGGGTGTTGTTCCTATCGTAATGGCCGCCGAACTGTTTATGGGAATATACTTCAACCTGTCTTTCTGGTATAAGCTTACCGACCAAACCTGGTGGGGCGCCATAATCAATGTCATAGCGGTAGCCATAATGATAAGCATCAACGTAATCTTCGTTCCCAAAATAGGCTACTGGGCCTGCGCCTGGGGCGGATTCGCCGGTTACGGTACTGCTATGCTCATAAGTTTCCTCCTGGAACGCAGGCACTATCCTATAGGTTACGATTTCAAGACCATCGGAAGTTTTGCAGGGGCTGCCTTGGGTTTCTTTTCGGCACATCTGTCATTCAATAATCTGGGCCTGAACCAATGGCTTATAATGGGGATAGATACCGTATTCCTTGGCATTTATTGCTTTGCTATTTTGAAAAACCTGAAAATATTTAAGAGATGAAAAGAATTTTAACATTACTGTGCTGCGCCGGAGCCCTGCTTATGCTGGCATCTTGCGGACGTTCAGCCAAGAAGGCCGCGGAAGACGCTGCAATTGCTGCAGAAATTGCAAGGCAGGATTCCATAGAGGCAGTACAAAAAGAACAACAGATTATGGAAAAATTAGCCAATCTTCCTGCCGAACCCGTATTCGACATAGTAACCAGCGAAGGTACAATTAGAATCAAACTTTACGAAGACACCCCCAAGCACCGCGACAACTTTGCCAAGCTCGCCCTTCAGGGATTCTACAACGGAATTCTGTTCCACAGGGTAATTCCCGGATTTATGATTCAGGCCGGAGACCCTCTCACAAAGGATGCAGCCAACAAGCCGCGTTTTGGAACCGGTGGTCCCGGATATACCGTTCCCGCCGAAATTCTTCCCAACCACAACCATAAGCTTGGAGCTCTTGCCGCCGCGCGTCTGGGCGATGCGGCCAATCCTCTGAGGGAATCGAGCGGAAGCCAGTTCTACATTGTAGTGGACGAGGTTACCTGTGCCCAGTTGGACGGTCAATACACAGTGTTTGGAGAAACTCTTGAAGGCCAGGAAGTAGCGCAGAAGATTGCTCATAAGGACAGAGATTCAAGAGATTGCCCCCTGAAAGAGGTAAAAATTGAAAAAATTACACTTGTTGAGTAAAAAATTATTTGGAAAAACGAATTTTGGCACGGCAATTGAATTTGTTTGAGTCGAATAGTTTTTTCATAGGTTAAATTAGGTTAGAATTGAATATCGCCCTCGATGTGAATCGAGGGCATTTTCTGTAAAAAACATAAAAAATATTTGCAGGAACTTATTTTTTATTTACATTTGCAGTGTACTATGATACTAATACACATTAAAAGATGCTCATAGAACTAAAAGACGTCAATAAAGTTTACACCGGGGCCCAGCCCCTGCACGTGCTTAAAGGCATTAACCTGGGCATAGACAGCGGGGAGTTCGTCTCAATTATGGGAGCCTCCGGTTCGGGCAAGTCAACGCTTCTTAACATTCTTGGAATTCTGGACAATTACGACAGTGGCGAATACTGGCTGGACGGCCGCCTTATCAAGAACCTCAGCGAAAAAGAGGCCGCCGCATACAGAAACAGAAAGATAGGCTTCATCTTTCAGTCCTTCAACCTTATTTCTTTCAAGACCGCTTTGGAAAACGTAGAGCTCCCGCTTTTCTATATGGGCGTAGCCCGAAAAAAACGGCAGTCGCTGGCAATGGAGTATCTGGACCGGCTGGGACTCCGGGACTGGGCAGGCCATTACCCCAACGAGATGTCCGGTGGGCAGAAGCAGAGGGTTGCCATTGCCCGTTCGCTAATCACTCATCCGCAAATAATATTGGCCGACGAACCTACCGGAGCCCTCGATTCAAAGACCTCGGAGGAGGTGATGAGGCTGCTCGCCGACCTCAACCGGGAAGAGAAGGTTACCATTATTGTAGTAACCCACGAAAGCGGGGTGGCAAATTGCACAAATAAGATAGTGCATATAAAAGACGGCCTTATTGGCGCTGTCGAAGACAATACCGGCCATAACAGTTCGGCATTCGGAACATCTACCATAATGAAATAATGAGGGATATTCTGTTGGAAATATGGGAATCGGTGCGAAGGAACAAATTGCGCACCTGTCTTACGGGCTTTGCAGTGTCCTGGGGCATCCTTATGCTGGTTATTCTGCTGGGGGCCGGCAACGGCGTTATGAATTCCACTATGGGCAATATGGAGGAAATAGCTTCCAACATAATGGAAATATATCCGGGCCGTACCAGCAAGCCCTATGAGGGTCTGAAGGAGGGCCGATGGCTGCGGCTTACAGAGAAAGACGCTTCTTTTATGGAAGGCAACGCGTTTTCCAATGTAATAGACAGGGTATCTCCGTCGAAGTCTTTGGAGGGCGACAACTATAAGCTCACATACGGCAAGACAAAGGTTACGGTATATGTAAAAGGCGTAGGGTCCGACTATTCCAATATCAACAAGGTGGAGATATACGCCGGCCGGTTCCTGAATAAAAACGACGAAGACCAGCTGCGCAAAGTGGTGATAGTGCCTTCGAACATTGCCGACCGAATGCTGGACGGAAGGGGAGACTACGACTCTCTCATAGGCAGGCGGGTAAAGGTGGGTTCATTCTCCTTTAAGATAGTTGGAATTAGGAAGTCGTTCGAGAATCAGGACGACAGGCAACTTTTCATTCCGCTTTCCACGCTCATGAGACTGACTCCCGGCAACATATATCTGTCGAGCATAGACATTTCATTCCACGGTCTCAAGACCGAGCAGCAGAACAAGGATTTCGAGACAAAACTCAAGCGTGCCCTGAACGAGCGGCATATGGCCGCTCCCGACGACGAAAGCGCCTTTTGGATTTGGAACCGTTTCACAATGGCAATGCAGATAGAGAAAGGCCGCAGTATCCTGGAAATAGCGCTTTGGATTATAGGAATCTTCACACTTATGAGCGGAATTGTGGGAGTGTCGAACATTATGCTCATTACAGTTAAGGAAAGAACACACGAATTTGGCATAAGAAAGGCTATAGGCGCCAGCCCGTGGGCTATAATAAAACTCATCATAAGTGAGAGCGTAGCCATTACCGCAGTGTTCGGATATGTGGGAATGGTACTGGGGCTGCTGGTGTGCGAGATAATGGATAAGACCCTGGGAGCTTCATCTATGGAGATTTTCGACGCTTCAATCAAGATAATGGATAATCCTACCGTGAGCGTGGGTACTGCGGTGGGTGTTACAGCCGTTCTTATTATTGCAGGAACTCTGGCCGGCCTCATACCGGCAAGAAAGGCTGCCAAAGTGAGACCCATAGAAAGTTTGAGAGCAGACTGATGAGACTGGACAAAGACACATTCCGCGAAATAGGCGATTCGCTTGTCCGCAACAGGAGCCGCAGCCTGCTTACCGGCTTTGGCATATTCTGGGGCCTGTTTATGCTTCTGTTCCTCGTGGGTGGGGGACAGGGCCTTAAAGAACTGCTGGGCAAGAACTTCGAAGGCTTTGCGTCCAATGCCATTGTAATATTCGCCGACAATACCACCAAGGCCTACAACGGATTCAGGGAGGATCGCAGCTGGAACCTTACCCAGGACGACATCCTTCGCCTGAAAACACTCATTCCCGAGCTTGAAACGGCAACAGGAGCTGTTTCGGCGTGGGGATGGACGGCGGTCAGGAATGCGCACACTTCATCTATCGTATTCAAAGGCATCAATGCCGATTATGAAAAAATAGAAACTCCGAGACTGAAATACGGAAGGTACATCACCGAGGCCGACGTAATGACAGAGAGGAAAGTGTGTGTGATTGGCAAGAAGGTGTATGAAGAACTTTTCCCCGAGGGTGGGGATCCCTGCGGACAGACAATCAAAGCAGGGCCCGTATTTCTCAAGATTGTAGGAGTAGATTTCTCGACAGGAAACATTAACATTAACGGAGATGCTTCTTCGGCGGTGGTTGTGCCTGTTTCCTATGCCCAGAGGCTCCTCAACAGGGGGAAGAATGTAGATATAGTTTGCCTTACCGCCAAGGCGGGAATCAAGTCCAGTTCTCTTGAATCCAGAATCCGCCATATTGTGGCCCGGGAGCATTCCTTCGACCCCACCGACAAGGGTGCGCTCATTTTCTTCTACCTGGAGCAGTTTTTCAATATGGTGGATACGCTGTTCCGCGGGGTTAACTTCCTGGTATGGCTGGTAGGCCTTGGGACTTTGCTGGCCGGAGCCATCGGCGTAAGCAACATTATGATGGTTACGGTTAAGGAGCGGACGGTAGAGATTGGAATCCGCCGGGCAATCGGGGCGACCCCGTCCGACATTCTTTCGCAGATCATGCTTGAAAGCGTGGCGCTTACGGTTACCGCAGGGTCGATGGGAATAGTGTTCAGTGTGCTGATTCTCAATTTGGTGGAAATGATAACCAAAGGGCAGGCGGCATTCCAGATAAATTTTGGGACCGCGGTGCTGTCGGCTACGCTTCTGGCCGTACTGGGGATGCTGGCGGGGCTTGCACCTGCCCTCAGGGCTATGAAGATTCGGCCGGTAGATGCAATGAGAGACGAATAATTTAAAAATTACAGATATATGAAACGTATTTTCAAGTACATTATTTTCGCGCTTATAGGAATTGTGATTCTGGGAACGTTCGCTTTCCTGTTCGTGAAATCGCAGCCGAAGGAAGTGTTGTACAACGAACTTACCGCAACGCGTGCCGACATTCGCAAGACTACCGTAATTACGGGGAAAATCGTCCCTCGCAATGAGGTTAACGTGAAGCCTCAGATAAACGGAATAATTGCCGAGCTGTACAAGCAGGCCGGTGAGATGGTACAGCAGAACGAGGTCATTGCAAAACTCAAGGTTATTCCCGATATGAATTCGTTGAGTGCTGCGCAGAGCCGTCTGAGGTTGGCCGAACTTAACCTAAAGCAGGCGCAGACCAATTACGACCGCGAAAAATCCCTGTATGACAAGCAGCTGGTGAGCTCCGAGGAATATGACCAGGTTCTGCAGCAGTTGAATCAGGCGAGGGAAGAGATGGTGGCCGCGAAGGAGTCGCTGGAAGTTATCAGGGACGGTGTTTCTTCTTCCAACGCGACCGGGAGCTCTACGCTGGTGCGTTCTACAATCACCGGGCTCATTCTGGACATTCCGGTAAAGGTGGGCAATTCGGTAATTCAGGCAAATACGATGAACGACGGTACTACCGTCGCCACGGTTGCGAATATGTCGGACCTTATCTTTGACGGGAATGTCGATGAAACCGAGGTAGGACTTCTGGAGGAAGGGACAAAAATGACCATAACCATAGGCGCCCTGCAGAATTATTCCTTGGACGCTACCCTTGAGTATATTTCTCCCAAGGCGGTGGAAAACAACGGGACCAATCAGTTCGAGATTAAGGCGGCGGTAAAGGTGCCCAGCGACAGGGTGATCCGCTCGGGATACAGTGCAAACGCCGAGATTGTCCTGGACGGAGTGGAGGGGGTCGTTTCTGTGCAGGAGAGCGCACTCGATTTCTCGGGCGACAGCACATTCGTTTACTTGAAGACCGGAGAAAAGCAGTACGAAAAGGCTCTGGTTGAGATCGGAATGAGCGATGGTGTCAATATAGAAATCAAGGAAGGCCTTAAGGAAGGTGACGTGGTTCGTGGAACTAAAATTG
>JAKSKE010000049.1 GCA_024401895.1 Bacteroidales bacterium | reverse complement strand
TCGCAGAGCTGAACTCCCATTCTTGTAGCTACGTACAGATATCCGGCCGTGTCAAAGGCTATCTGCCCGCCGTTGCAGTGAAGCCAGTAGAATTCCCTCGGGTTCGGCGGCAATGGAAACCGCGGCTGCAAGAACACCTGAGAGCAGGGTGCACAGGAATTTTTTCATATTCAGCTTTTTTTGCCGCGCTTGTTCAGGCTGTCGGTTATGATTGCACTTACAACGTTGGCCGAGGAGTTAATGAGGGTGCTGGGCATATCCACTATAAGTCCCAGGACTATGATTACGCCGGCCATCTGCGCGTCGATTCCAAGCATTGTGCAAATAAGCAGCTCTCCGGTAGCGGCACCTCCGGTAACGGCTCCCATAACTATTGCCGAGAGCAGCGCAATGCCCAGAATCTGGGCGGCGTTGCCAAGGCCGGCTATGCTCTGCGAGAAGATGGCGAGCACGAAGGCAATCTTAAGTACGCCCGCAACAATGCTGCCGTCTTTGTGAACCGCCGTTCCCAGGGGAATTGCGGCTTCGGCCACTGCGGGAGTCACTCCGCTCTTCTTCGCAGCCTCAATGTTGCCGGGGATGGCCAGGGAGCTGGAACAGGTGGCAAAGGCAGTGATCGAAGGCGGGAGAATGCTGCCCCAGTAGGCTTTGAGCCCGTTCTTTCCGGCAAACAGCAGAACGTACAGCGAATGTACTGCAAAGAACAGGACAAGGGCCAGAATCAGGTCAACCACGAACGCCTTCAAATATCCTGTAAGCAGCTGGCTTCCAAGTGATGCAACCATATCGGCGAAGTAGCAGCCCAGGCACACGGGAGCAATGTACATTACGAAGGAAATCATCTTCATAAATACAGCGCTGCCCTGTTCCAGGAAAGACGCTATTTTGGTGGAACCGGTCTTTGCGGTCGCAAACCCGAAGAGTCCGGCGAAAATGAGCATCGGGAGCAGTTTGCTCTTCGAGAAAAGTTCATAGAAGTCGGAAACGCTGAAGGCCTGCACCAAAGCCTGGGAGAAAGGTATTTTATCGAACCGTTCGTTCTGCTCTCCGCTAAGCGCGAAGGTAGAGCTTAATCCTTCGAACGGATTGAAGGCCAGCAGGAAAAGGTAGGCTATCACTCCGGCGGCAAGGCTCATTCCAAGGAAGGTGAGGAAGAGCTTGCCCAGCACATTCCCGGCCTGCCCCTGCCGGTGGAGCTTGCATATCGAATCTCCAACGCTGAAGAAAACCAGCGGCACCACAAGGGTGAACAGAAGGTTCAGGAAGAATTCTCCCACAGGCGCCACGATACTGGCATCCTTTCCGAATATTACACCACAGGCGCCTCCTATGCCAATGCCTGCCAGAAGCAGAAGAGACTGTCCGTAATTCTTAAGAAAAGTATTCATTCAAAAAAAGCTAATCGCGGACAAATATATCAAATTTAAAGCATATCTTTGTACAATGTCGTCAAAGAATAAGACAACCTGGTTCTGCAGTTCCTGCGGATGCGAAAGTTCGAAATGGATGGGCCGCTGCCCGTCCTGCGGGGAATGGAACACTATGGTTGAGGCCCCGTCGGAATCTTCTCGGGGCGCTTCCCGGCACAACGCTTCAAGCGAATCGGCTCCCCGCCGGCTCAGCGAGATAGACTACGCCGGAGAGCAGCGCATACTTCTTTCAAACCCCGAACTGGACAGAATCCTTGGGGGAGGAATAGTTCCCGGAAGCCTTGTGCTGCTGGCAGGCGAGCCCGGAATAGGCAAATCTACAATGTCTCTGCAGATTCCCCTGCAGGCGGCAGACCTCAAGACTCTCTATGTTAGCGGCGAGGAAAGCGCCAGGCAGGTGAAAATGAGGGCCGAAAGGCTTGGAGGCGACGTGTCGGGCTGCATCATATACTGCGAGACCTCCATAGACAGCATAATTTCGCAGGCTCAGAAGATTCAGCCCTCCCTTATGATTGTTGACTCGGTGCAGACAATGTACTGCGAGGCCGTGGAGTCAACGGCGGGGTCGGTATCCCAAATCAAGGAGGTTACGTCGCGGCTGCTGCGCTTTGCAAAGGAAAGCGGGGTTCCCGTAATTCTCATAGGACATATTACGAAGGACGGCTACATTGCCGGTCCAAAGGTGCTGGAGCACATCGTTGACGTGGTGCTTCAGTTCGAAGGCGAGAACCGCGGTTCCTACCGCATTCTGCGCAGTATCAAGAACCGTTTCGGCAGCACTTCAGAACTGGCGGTCTTCGAAATGACCGGCAGCGGGCTCAGGGCGGTTGCCAATCCGTCCGAACTGCTGGTGCCTATGCACGGGCAGGGCCTCAGCGGAACGGCCGTCTGCGCAATGCTCGACGGCACAAGAGCCTTCCTCTTCGAAGTTCAGGCTCTTGTGAGCTCTGCCGTGTACGGCACCGCTCAGCGTTCCGCCACCGGCTTCGACACCCGCCGCCTGAATATGCTTCTGGCAGTCCTTGAAAAGCGGGCGGGTTTCCGTCTGGGAGCAAAGGACGTCTTCCTGAATATGGCCGGCGGGCTCAAAATCAGCGACCCGGCCTGCGACCTGGCAGTCATTGCGGCCATTCTCTCGTCCAATTTCGACTACTGCATACCCTCCGACGTCTGCTTTGCCGCCGAGGTGGGTCTCAGCGGGGAAATACGTCCCGTATCGCAGACCGACCGGCGCATTGTCGAGGCCTCGCGCCTGGGATTCAGGAAAATTTATATTTCCGGCTTCAGCCAGAAACTTGAAAAGGTAGAGGGAATAGAGCAGATTCGTGTGGCCGACGTGGCCGAGTTAGTGAAAAAACTCTTCGGGTAATGGAGCTATTCTATTCGCAAAACATTCAAGGACAGCAAATTGTGCTGGATAAAGAGGAGTCGTCCCACTTGGTGAGGGTATTGCGTCACAAAGTGGGAGACCGAATAAATATCATAGACGGGCAGGGCACAATGTACGACTGCGAGCTTGCCGTAGATTCGGCATCGGCGGCGGTAGCCGACATAATTGAGGCTCACCCGCATTGGGGTTCGCATCCCTACCGGCTCGTGCTTGCAGTGTGCCCCACCAAGAACAACGACCGCTACGAATGGTTCGCCGAAAAAGCCACCGAAATGGGAATCGACGAAATAGTGCCGGTAATAGGGGAGAGGTCGGAGCGGAAGGTCTTCAAGACCGAGAGGCTCCGCAAGATTCTGGTGAGCGCCGCCAAACAGTCCCTCAAGGCCAGTGTGCCCCTGGTTCGGGAACCTGTGAGCGTCAAGGACTTCATATTGTCCTCGAAAGACAGCGATTCCCTCAAGCTCATAGCCTGGTGCTTCGAGAACGAAGACCGCCGGGTGTCCTTAAAGGAAGCCGTGGAAGCCTACGGTGGTAGGGACATTATTGTTATGATAGGCCCCGAAGGAGATTTTTCTCCCAACGAGGCCAAACTGGCGGTTTCGGCCGGATTCCGCCCCGTTGTTTTAGGAAATTCAAGACTCAGAACCGAAACGGCCGCACTTTTTGCGGCTGCCGCGGTGTATTACAATTACTGCTTATGAACGCACAAAAAACTTTAACCAAAGGACGTTTGGAATCACTGGATATACTCCGTGGTGCCACAGTCACTTTTATGTGTATGGTCAACAATCCGGGTACCTGGGCGCATATGTATGCTCCTATGGAACACGCGCATTGGGCAGGGTGCACTCCTACCGACCTCATTTATCCGTTTTTCATATTCTGTATGGGTTGCGCAATGGCCTTTTCGCTTTCGAAGTTCGCAAACGACACGAAGGGTGGAGTTTGGAAGATAATCAAGCGCTCTCTGGCCATTTTCGCCATCGGCTTTGCCCTCAATATGTATCCGTTCTTCCCTACCGACAACGGACATCTGGTGTTCGGGTGGGACAATTGGGTTGACTGGCTTCACGGAAAGAGAATATTCGGTGTGCTGCAGAGAATCGCCTGCTCGTATCTCATAGCCGGGCTGCTCATTTTCTGGCTCAAGACCCCCGCTAAGATAGGAGCCGCCATTGCCGGCCTGTGCGTTGCATATACTGCAATTCTGGTTGCGTTTGGAACCGAGCCCGGTCCTTTTACCCTGGAAGGAACGGTTTCCCGTAAGATAGACGTTGCCCTGCTTGGCGACACCCACGTATATCACGGCTATGCTTACGGCGACGGAACCCGTGCCGCATTCGACCCCGAAGGTCCCCTGGGGGCAATGACCGGAGCGGCATCCTGCCTCCTGGGCTACCTCATAGGTCTGCTGCTGCGCAAGGACACGAAGGCCGGAACCCTTAGCGGAGATACCGTAAGCAAGGTGTTCGTGTTCGGTATGCTAAGCCTCGCCCTGGCCGAACTTATGAGCATCTGGATTCCCATCTGCAAGGCTCTCTGGACACCTTCCTATGTGCTTTATGCAGGCGGATGGGCAATGATTGGCCTCGCTTTCCTGGTTTACTGCGTTGACATAAAAGGTGTAAAGGCGCCGTTCAAGCCGTTCAAGGTAATGGGAATGAATGCAATGATGGCCTTTATTCTGAGCGCACTCATTGCAAAGAGCTACCAGTTCTTCCACTACAGCCCATCGACTTATTTCGGTGCAAACGAGCTGGCTTCCTTCGCCCATTCGGTACTGTTTGCCTTAATCATTATGGCTTGCCTGTGGGTTCTTTACAGAAGGAAAATCTTTATAAAGCTGTAAGAGGGTGTACATAGGGCTCATAAGCGACACTCACGGGGTGTTTGACGACGAATTCCGCCGCTTCCTCGAACCCGTAGACTGCATCTGGCATGCGGGAGACTGGGGCGGAGGAGAGGATTTCACCCGCACCATAAGTTCTTTCAAACCGGTTACCGGGGTTCACGGGAATTGCGACGGACAAGACGTGCGCTGGCTGTATCCTGCCGTGCAGAACTTTGAATGTGAGGGACTTAAAGTGCTTATGACGCATATCGGTGGCTCTCCGGGACATTACGATTACCGGGCCCACGCCCTCATAGACAGCGTAAAGCCCGATATCTTCGTGTGCGGTCATTCCCATATCCTCAAGGTTATGCGGGACAATGCCAACACCCTTATGTACATTAACCCGGGAGCGGCGGGCCTGCATGGGTGGCAGGTGGTGCGCACTGCCCTGAGGTTTAAAATAGAAGGGGGAAAGATATTCGGAATGGAGGTTTTCGAGTTTCCCAGGTAGAAACTGCTCCCCCGATTGTCACTTTTGTGGAAAATATATTGCTAATTTGAAAAATCGCAATACCTTTGCGGTGCGGAATATTCCGCAAGGTTATAACCAGTTAATTTAAAGTTAGTAAAAAATGAAGAAGGTATTTTCTGTTCTCGCAGTTGCCGCTATGATGGTAGCTATCGCTTCTTGCTGCAATAACAAGAAGGCAGAAGAGGCTGCAGCCGAGGAAGTTGTTGCTACAGAAGAATGCACAAAGTGCACCGAATGCACCGAGGAGTGCACAAGCAAGTGTGATTCTTGCGGTGTTTGCACAATCGAGACTCCCGCTGAGACTCCCGCTGAGACTCCTGCAGAGTAATTCCAATTCGTTGGAAAAAGCTAAGCTGGCCCACAAGCCGGCTTTTTTTACGCCCTTATTATTTCAATCTCACCCTTGAGGCCAACTTTGAGAATCTGCGATGCCTGCCCCGAGGAACCGGCATCCAGCGCGGCGGGAACTATATAGTCCACAGCGTCCTTTATGCTTTGCGGGATATCCTTGAAGCAGCGAGGCGAGGGTTCTCCCGAAACGTTGGCAGAGGTGCTTACAAGCGGACGGCGCAGTTTTTTCACCAGCTCTACGCAGAAATCGTTCATTGGAATCCGAATCCCTACCGAACCGTCGGCGGCCATAGCGGAAGGGGCTATCATCTGTCCCTGCGGGTAAATTATGGTCATAGGGCGGTCATTCACTTCGACCAAATCTATGGCTATGGAAGGGATTTCCTTAACGTATCTTGCAACCATATCCAGGTCGCAGGCAAGCAGTACAAGCGATTTGCTGTCGGCTCTTTTCTTTATCTCGAAAACCTTCCTTACGGCCTGTTCGTTGGTGGCGTCGCAGCCGATTCCCCAAATTGTGTCGGTAGGATACAGTATTATTCCTCCTTTCTTCAGCGTCTCCAGCGCCTGATTTATGATTTCTGTCGTTTCCATTAGTATCTGTCGAACAGTGTTCCTCTTTTTTTCCAGAATGTAATGAGCAGGAAGGCGAAGAGCATTCCTCCAATGTGTGCGAAATGAGCTATTCCGTCCGAAAGGCTGGTAACGTATCCCGAACCGAATATGCCGGTCACCAGTTCAATTCCCAGGAAGATCAGCACCATCTTTTTGGCACTCAGGGTAACCGGAGGGAAGAGCAGCGTGAGCCTTGAATCGGGGAAGAGCATTGCGTATGCCAGGATTACTCCGTAAACCGCACCCGACGCTCCTACGCAGGGGATGTTGGAGCCGCCTCCGATTGCCTGGACCGCAAGGTGCAGGCCGGCTGCTCCCAAACCGCACAGGAAGTACAGGATAAGGAACTTCTTTTCACCTATGATACGTTCGGTAACTCCACCGAAAATCATAAGTGTGTACATATTGAAGAACAGGTGGAAGAACCCTCCGTGTACGAAAAGGTGCGTGAGCGGCTGCCAGACGCAGAAAAAAGGAGAAGTGGGATAGAACAGTGCGAAATACCTGATTATGAAACTCTGGTTAATGAGAGTTGCGACATAGACCAGGATATTTATGAATATGAGGTTTCTGGTAACCTTTGGGACGTCGTTTAAAAATGCCATCAGAATCGTTTTTCTATCTCGGCGACAGGCATAACGGAAACAATCTTTCTGCCGTCGGGAGTTGTTTCGGAATTTTCACAGGCAAAAAGCGTGTCAAGAAGTTGGAGCGCCTTTTGGGGTGAATCGGGCTTTTGGGCATTCAGGGCTCCCAGAAGCGCGAATTTGCGGGCCAGAGAAGATTGCATCATCTCGTTCAGAGTCGATGTCCCGTCTGACAGAATGGTACACAGGTCGCTGACAATACTGTCAATTTTGTCCAGATTGCCGGCGTAGCTGTCGGGGATTGCATTTACCGAAACGCTGTCTTCTCCTTCGGGGGCAATGTCGAATCCCAGGCTCTGCAGAAGGGCCGAATTTCCTTCCAGCAGGAGTTTGTTCTGCACTCCGGTATGCACTTTTACGGGGAACATTACCATTTGGGACACGGGCTGGTCTTTGCCGAGGGCTTTCAGGGCCTTTTCGTAGAGGATTCGCTCGAGCGCCCGCTTAACGTTCACTATCATAAGGCCGGAGGCCGACTTGGCAAGCACGTATTTTCCGTCGAGCACCATAGCCTTTCCTTCCTGGTAGATTCTTTCCTCGAATAGAACTCCGTAATCTTGAGTCTTGGTCGTATAAGGCGTTCCGCCGAACGATTCCCCGGCCTTCTTGAAAGGATTGTAGGTGGGGTCGAGGTTGAGTCTGGGGGCTTCTACGGCTCCCCGGTATTCTTCGAAACTCTTTCCCAGCGAGGGCAGGTTTATGGCCCCTTCGGTGTCGAAATCTATGCTGGCCCCAAAGGAGTTGCGGCCCAGAGTCTCTTTTATGCAGGCGTAGAGGGTCTGGAAGATTATGGGTTCATCTTCGAATTTGACCTCGGTTTTGGTGGGATGTATGTTTACGTCTATGTTGTGCGGGTCAACTTCGAGATACAGGAAATAGGGAGGATTCAGTCCCTCGGGAATGAGTTCCTCGTATCCTTTCAGCACGGCCTTGTTGAGGTAGGCGCTGCGGAAGAACCTTCCGTTTACAAAGAAATACTGGTTGCCGCCGGTTTTCTTCGCAGTGTCGGGGCGGCCTATGAATCCGTTTATGTTTACGGTGGCGGTATTGAGCTCAACGTCCACCAGGTCCGACACGACGGTGGTGCCCATAAGGTCTGAAATCCTGAATTTGAGGGATTTGGCTTTTTTTAGGACGAAAATGTCGCGGCCGTTATGGTTGAGGCTGAAGGCTACGTTGGGGCTGCACATTGCTATGCGTTGGAATTCTTCCACAATGTGCTTGAATTCAATGACGTCGCTCTTGAGGAATTTACGCCTGGCTGGGGTGTTGTAGAAAAGGTTGCGCACTTCGAACGACGACCCTGCGGGGCAGGAGCAGTCGCTCATCTTGCGGTTGCCGAATCCGCCAATGCTTACCCGGGTACCGGTTTCGTCGGTGCTCCTGCGGGTTTTGAGTTCAATTTCGGCCACGGCGCTTATGGACGGAAGGGCTTCTCCCCGGAATCCGTATGTGAGAATGTTCTCCAGGTCTTCGCTTTTGCCAATCTTCGAGGTGGCGTGACGCTCAAAGCACAGCATTGCGTCGGCTCCCGACATTCCGCAACCGTTGTCGATTACCTTTATGAGCGTGCGCCCCGAGTCGGTTATGAAAACGTTTACCTGGTCGGCGCCGGAGTCAACGGCGTTCTCCATAAGTTCCTTCACCACCGAGGCCGGCCTCTGGACAACTTCTCCGGCGGCTATGAGGTTGGCAATGTCTGCCGAAAGTACTTTAAGCTTGCCCACTACAGAAGAGAATAGAATTTTGCAATGTAAAAGAGAATGGCGGCTATGAGCAGCAGACCAACCAGCCCTATGAGGTTATGGGCGCGGCCCGACACCGACTTGGAGCTCTTGTACCTGCCGTCTCTCATAGAACCTTTGATGTAAGAACCGGGAACATAGGTGCCCTGTTCCTTTTCTTTCTCCATTGTACCGTCAACCATACCGAACTTCTGCTTGAGCTCGTCCTTTTCCTTGTCGTAGTAAATTGGCTTGTAGTTGAACACTCTGTGCTCCTGCTCGCCGAACATATTGAAAATTCCCATTGTATGTCTTTTATTTGCGCCGGAATGCGCACGGTTCCGTGCAAAAATAGTAAAAATTAGTGGTATTGCACCGAAACCCTCCCTATTATATACGGGTGAATGTCTATGTTGGAATTCTCTTCCAGGAAGGTGATGATTTTTTTCTTCGTTTTGTCCCCGAGTCTCTTTTCAGATTTAATCATCTCAATGTGCCGTGCCGTCTTGCTGCCTTCGATTACCGGGAAGAAGTTGGGCGTAATCACAAGACTCACCGGCATATACACTCCGTCGCCGCGGTCCCGGGCTTCGCACAGTACTTTTTTGTCCTGATAGCCGGCCTCGACTTTCAGAATGCCCCAGTCGTCCTGCACTACGTGCACGCTGGCCCACAGGAATCCTCTCTTGCCTTTCCATTGCAGTATGTCCACCAGTTTGCCGTTCCACATATAGGTTCCGGTGTGAACGAATTTGTAGCGGTAATTGTAGTTTATTCCCCAAATGCAGTCGTCGGAGTACAGGAAATTGAAGAGGTCGATATTCTTGAAGACGCTTTTGAGTTCCTTTTCCACTTTTGCCGGAAGCTTGGTGCTGCTCCGTATTATTCTGGCATTGTAGTCCCGGGTGCTGCCGCCTCTTACGCTGCGCTCGAAGGTTACATCGCCGCTCAGGTCATCGGTATCCATTGCGTATCTTATGCAGTTTCCTATGCCCAGCATAGACGCGGCGGTCTTGACGGCACCTTCTGCAATTCCCGGTAAAACCTGAGAAACCAGCGGAATGTGGTGCGTCTGTGCGGAATAGGAGATAGTGGCATCGTAGTCGGGATGCTTTTTCCGGTTTTCAACGGCCCTCTTTCTAACCTCGCCCAGAATATAGTTTGCCGCCGATTTGTGGTTTGGCGTTATGTAGGCGCTAGGCAGCATTATGAGCTGTTCCTGCAGCACTACTTCTCCAAGGTCAATGTCTGTGGTTGTGCCTGGGTTAACTTGCCGCACGATGCTTTCGTAGCCTATGTGAGAGATTTCTACAGTAAGTTTTTTCCCTTTGGAGCCGGTCCCGGTATCCAGCCTGAAGTTTCCGTCGTCGTCGGTTATGGTTCCTTTTCCGTTTTCGGGAATATATACGGTTACGTTATTTGCGGGGCTTTTCAGACTGTCGGGGAAGAAGATTCTGCCGTGAATCCTGCACGTCTGTGCACTTGCATTTGTGCACAGGGCCAGGGCGGCACACAAGGATAGAACAGTTAGGATTAAGCGTGTTTTCATAGTCGTTCTACAAAAATAAGAACTTGTTTTGTATAATTTCAATTTTTCAACTAAATTTGCAGTCCCAATGGCGGGGTAGCTCAGCTGGTTAGAGCGTCGGATTCATAATCCGGAGGTCGTGGGATCATGCCCCACTCCCGCTACTTGCGCAAAGAGGACGGCAAAAATCTTGCCGCCCTCTTTTTGTTTGCGTATATTAGGGATCACCAGTAAAACTATGTGTTTGGGTATATGAAGAGGTATTTACCTTGTAC
>JAKSKE010000048.1 GCA_024401895.1 Bacteroidales bacterium | reverse complement strand
GAAGGTTTCAGCCATAAGGAAATAGCGGCTGAACTCGGCATTTCCGAAGTGACATCGCGCTCTCAACTTTCCAGAGCAAAGGCAATGTTGCAGGAAAAGATTAAACATTTGTAAGATGCAGAAAAACGATTTGGAAAATATTGATTTCAAGATAAAATCGATGCTTGAAAACGCTTCCGTCACACCGTCGGAAAGCGTGTGGAAGGGCATCGAAAGCAGGCTTGACCCCGTACCCGCAAAAGGAGGGAAGGGCGCCTGGCTCTGGGGGTTCGGCTTCGCCGGAGCCGCAGCAGCCCTCGCCCTTGCGCTCATTGTATCCAAACCGGCACAGGAGGCCTCGTTCAATGCCAGGAGCGCCGTTGCAGTTGTACAGGACACCCCCGCACAGAATGTTGCACAAGCCCTTGACACTCAGGTTCAGCCCGCACCTTCGGCCAGCCATTCCGTAAAACCGGAAGAACGCATATCGGATGAAAACCTGCCGGCAGAACGAATACGGGAAGAACGAATATCGGAAGAAAGCACTGAAGGCATAGAGCAGATTATTCCGGAAAAAGACCTTGACCGGGTCGAGTCCATTGAAGAAATAAAAACCGCAACCGAAAAGGAAATCGAAGAGACCGCCGGCTATGAATCAGACCCCTTTGAAAGGATGGAAATGGAGGACCGGCTTGCCGATTCAAAATCGGACGGGCTGCGAATCACGGCAAACGGTTCAGTAGGAGAAAGCATAGGTATAAGCCGGCTTGAAAAAAATCCTATGAGAGTGGGAGGACTAATTGCAAATCAAGAACTTACAACCGGAATTTACGAAAGCGGGGCATCGGTTTACGGAGTGCCTGTAAGCTTTGGAATTGGATTGAACATTCCAATAAAGGGAATCTTCAGCATAGAAACCGGCATAGATTATTCCATCCTCACAAGAAGCTTCGAGGGAATGTACACCGAGGTTGACGCACTGGGCGCCAACACCATTGAAGGAAACGTACTTCACCATATGCACTACATAGGCATTCCGCTCAGCTTGAACGTGAGTCTCTACAGCAACCGGAAAATAAACTTCTATTCTCTCATTGGTGGAGAAGTAGAATATTGTGTATCAAACATTTACACTATTCGTGGGCCACAGTCCGAAATCCGTTTCCGCGACCCTGTGAAAATGCCTCAGTTCTCTGTCAAGCTGGGCGTGGGACTGGAAGCCAAGCTCACCAACCATCTGGGGCTTTTCCTGGATCCTTCGGCAAAATTTTATTTCCAAAACAGCCAGCCTAAAAGCATCCGCACCGAAAAACAACTTCTCATAGGGCTGAATATGGGTCTCAGGTTCAATCTCTGATACCTATATTTTTTTATACAATTTTTCTTTTTTTAAAAAAACGTGCTAACTTTGTGCGTTTTATGTATTTGCGCAAATATTTTTAGAGATATGAAAAAACTTATTCTTGTACTTTCTGTATTGGCTCTCAGCTTTAACGCTTTGGCCGGTAACGAAACTGATTTACAATCCAATGCGGCAATAGAGCAGGACCAGGACAGTCTTATGCTTGCCACAAGCTTCAGCAAGAACTGGGAATTCGGTCTTATGGTCGGCCCTCAGGCCTACATAGGTGAATACCAGCGTTTATTCAATTCAAAGGACGGATATCTCGATTTCAAAGACTGGTGGAAACCGGGTTTTGACCTTTACATTCAAAAGTGGGCTTCTCCCATATTCGGTATCGGTATCGGCCTCAACATTGCAGGATATACCGGAATTTATTCCAAGGGTGATGCCAAAACCGCAACGTTCGCAAATTCCAGCGACCCCGTTTACAAGACAAATTTCCATAGGGCAAACGGTGCTTACGCCAACCTGTTTGCAAAGGCCAACTTCGACCTTACCAACCTCTTCTGGGGATACAATCCTCAGAGAATTTTCTCTTGGACAGGTTATTTGGGAGGTGGTGTCATAATCCCCGCTTCACGTGTAAAGGATTACTATCCCATTGGTGCTTCCTTCAATGCCGGCCTGAACTTTATGTTCAAGCTTTCACGCGCCTGGCATTTGGGATTCGCCGTTAGAGGAGCCCTTGTATCCGACACCTTCAACGGAATTGGCTACACATCTTCCGGTGACGTCAACAATATTCCTCTCGACGGAACATTCGGCCTTACCCTCGGCGCATCCTACAAGTTCGGATTCGTAGAGCGCAAGAATGTCAAGACCGGCCAGAACGCTTCTTACGAGTGGGTTCCCGTTACAGCCGCAGCCGCTTCTTCTGCAGCCGTTGCCAAGGAAATCGCAGCCGAAATCGACAAGGCTTCCGCCGGAAAGGATGCAGCCGTTGCCGTAGCAGCAGGCAAGCTTGCTGAAAGCGAGGCCCGCATAAACGAACTTGAGCAGCAGAACAAGGAACTCTCAACCAAACTTGCAGCATCTGTAGCTCCCAAGGATTACTGGACAATCGTTACTTTCGCTCTTGACCGCTGGTCAATCACAAAGACCCAGAAGGCCAACATTCTTGCAGCAGCAGACTATATTAAGGCTCGTCCCAACGTCAAGTTCCACCTCCGTGGCTTCGCCGACAAACAGACTGCTTCTCCTTCACACAATGAAACACTTTCCAAGAACCGTGTGAATGCAGTAAAGGACGTTCTCGTAAAGGAATTCGGAGTTAACCCCGACCAGCTTACTACAGAATACTGCGGTGGCGTTGACTATATGTTCTTCGACGAGAAGGAATGCAGCCGCTCAGTAATCATTACCGCCGTAAAGTAATTCACACACCATAAGAAAAATATCCGTTGCCCAACCGCAACGGATATTTTTTTATAAGCCATTCTCGGCTTTATCCATAAATCTGTATGAGGCCGCTTCCAGGATATGTTCGACAGATATTTCTTCCGAGCCTTCAAGGTCGGCGATTGTTCTGCTTACCTTTATTATTCTGAAGTATGAACGCATCGACAGTCCCGAACTCTGCATCAGGCGAAGCAAAACGGCCTTGCAATCATTGTTCAACGGGCAGAATTTTTCAATGAGCCTATTGTCCATCTGGGCATTGGTACTGATGCCCGATTCGCCGAATCGTTTCTGCTGTATTTCCCTGGCCCTGCATACCCGCTTTCTTACCAGTTCGCTGGATTCGGTCTTTTTGCCTGTCATAGTGAGCGAAGGATCTACTGTGCGCACGTGAACGTGCAGATCTATGCGGTCCAGGATAGGCCCCGAGAGTTTGGAAAGATAGTTTATGCGCTGCGACGGCGTACAGCGGCAACGGTCCCGTTCTCCCCAATATCCGCAAGGACAGGGATTGGAAGCCGCTACCAGCATAAAGGAAGCCGGGTATTCCAACTTTGAACGCAGTCTGGAAATGGTTACGCGCCTGTCTTCCAGAGGCCCCCTGAGAGCTTCTACCACACTGCGGGGCATTTGCCCGAATTCATCCAAGAACAATATTCCGTTATGGGCGAGGCTTACCTCTCCCGGGAGAATGGAATCTCCCCCGCCGCCACCTATAATAGCCGGCATAGATGCACTGTAATGCGGAGAACGGAACGGCCGCTGCAACGAACCGGAGAATCCCGGCTTACCGTAAATGGAGTGAATCTTGCTCGTCATCAGGGCTTCGTTCCGCGTCATTGGCGGCAGGATTCCGGCCATTGCCTTTGCCAGCGATGTCTTTCCCGACCCGGGAGCTCCCACCAGAAGCAGATTATGCCCTCCGCCTGCAGCTATTTCCGCTCCCCTTTTTGCGGCCTCCTGCCCAATTATATCTGCAAAATCGCAATCTGCCCTGCAAAAGGGGCCGGAACGCTTGCCACTCTCCTTCCTAACCAACAGGTCATCGCAGGCCTCCACGCCCTCCAGAATCCGAACCACATCCATTAGGGTACGCGCACCGTACACCCTGGCAACCTCGAATTCAGCCGCTTCCTGCGCGCAATCCTTCGGCAGTATCACTCCGGCCAAACCTTCCTCCCCGGCCAGCTGCGCAAACGGAAGTCCTCCCGGGATTGCCCGCAATTCACCGTCGAGCCCGAGCTCACCCATAATGACGAAATCCCCCGCCCGCACAAGATTGCGCTGCGAACTTGCTGCTATTATGGCCACGGCAATGGGCAAATCGTATCCGCTGCCGTTTTTCCTCAAATCGGCGGGAGCCAGATTTATGACTATCTTTTTTCCTGGAATTCTGAATCCCAATGCCTCCAGCGCCGTAAATGTCCTCAGCAGGCTTTCCTTTACCGCTATGTCGGGGAGCCCGACTATGTGTACCCCAATACCGGAAGTTATATCGGCCTCGACTATTACTTTCACCGCATCCACTCCAACGCATTTTGCCGCAGTTACACGTACAAGCATATCATTTCTCCTCTTCTACTTTTATGATTGTAACATCCAGAGCCGACACGTATCCGTTCACGTTCACCGGTACGTCTCTGCCTTTAAAAACTATTCTTGAATCTCCGTTCTGTCCGTTATAAGCAAGAAAACTTTCATTTCCCATAAACTTTATACAGGAACGGGAAATCAAGCCCGGCTTTGGAAAGCTTCGCAACACCCCTCTGTCCCCATCGCACAGCGATATTCCCAACCCGCTTATCCTGGCATACTTGAACGTTCTGTCCGGCTGGGAATACATAAATATCTGAGAACAGCTCCCTATTCTTTTAGAAATTCCCCCGCTCCAGACAAAGTATTCCGGGTCTGAGCCCCCTTTTTCGGCAAAACACACAGTTTCGCCCTGTCCTCCCCTGCACAACCAGGCATTCTCTATTCCACCGGAGCTGCCGCCTATGTGCAATGAGCCCGATTCCCTTTCCAGCAAAACAGACCTGCCGTCACCTGCTGCAAACGAAACTTTTCCGTCCAAGACTATCATATCGTATATTGTCCTGGCACTGGAACCTACCAGAGTTGTATGGGAATCGCTCACCTTGTACATATTATAAGCCGACTCGGCCTGTCTCTGGTAGCAGAAACAGATTTGCTCCAAGTCCATATACAAGGCACCGTGAGCCGAAGACGTCAAATCTCCGAAAACCTGTCCCTGAGTGTCGGTAAGGAGCGCTTCTCCATTGCGCCGCAGCGAAAATCCCTTTCCATTGCTGTTCTGTCCCAGAGTCCACACCTCCTCTCCGCGCACCAGCAATCCCTTCAAAAACTCCTGCCCGTTATATCTGAAAAGCTCCTTTCCGTTCTTTGTAATCACCGTTTGCCCGTACAAATTATATTCGGTGTAAAGGTTTCCCTCTATCCAATGATGAGTGTCGGGGTCGGTGCCTATGCAAGAGTTCTCTCCGGTCTCGAAACTGCCGAGCGGCTCAAAATTCCTGTAAATGGTGAGTGTTGCCTTTGAATTTCCGCAGGCGCTGTCCCGCTTCCAGTCATAGCCCGAAGGAAATTCCACGGTGCTGTAGTATAAAACCGTATCGAACTTGCTTTTGGGGAGCAACGAATCCGACACCGTTTCTCCATCATAGACGGTCCTAATATAGTGTGAACTGCGTGTACCGCTTTCGACATTCAAGAGAGGCTGGCAGGAGACCGCCGCCATTAAGGCAACTGTTATGGGATAAATCTTCATAGCATTCCGGTTTTCGGGGGCAAATAAAAACAAAGTTCCCGGACTTGGCTTTCAAAAACATTACTATTTTTATTTATGCGTGTTTTTTCACTCTTTTTTGTATGTTTGCACAAATGACCGTATGCCGCAATGAAGAAAATAGTAATAGCGTCCGATTCTTTCAAAGGCTCCATTGACTCCCTCGAAGTGGCTTCTTTCCTGGAACAGGGCTTTGCCGCCCATTGTCCCCAGTGCAGGATCGTTGGAGTAAAGGTGGCCGACGGAGGCGAAGGTACAGTGGAAGCCATCGCTTCAATTAAGCCCGTAAACTGGTTCTGCGTTCAGGTGTCGGACCCGTTGGGACGGAGAATTCCGGCGCGATTCGCCGTTTCAGATGACGACGGCACCGCCCTGCTGGAGATGTCGCAGGCCAGCGGATTGCCTCTGCTTCAGCGAAGGGAGAGGAATCCCCTCGTAACGTCCACTTTCGGAACAGGAGAACTTATTGGCGCCGCCTTGGACAAAGGGTGCAGGAAATTCATTGTGGGCATTGGGGGAAGTGCCACCAACGACGCCGGAACCGGAATGCTGAGTTCGCTCGGAGTAAAGTTCCTCGATAAGAACGGCCGTGTTCTGGAAGGATGCGGGCAGAATCTGGAGAAAATCGAGCATATCGACCTATGCGGGTTCGACCCCAGATTAAAGGATTGCCTTTTCGAGATAGCCTGCGACGTGGACAATCCGTTTTGCGGACAAAGGGGCGCCGCTTATGTGTTCGGCCCTCAGAAAGGGGCGTCGCCTCTGGTGGTGGAGCGTTTGGATAAAGGTCTTGAACATTTTGCACTTGTAGTACGCAGGGAATTGGGCAAGGACATTGCCGCCACCCCCGGAGCCGGTGCTGCCGGAGGGCTTGGAGGAGCGTTTCTGGCCTTCTTCAATTCGGTCCTGAAAACCGGAGTGGACGTTGTGCTGGACAGTATCGGGTTCGACAGTATAATCGAAGGCGCCGACCTTGTGATTACCGGCGAGGGTAAGATGGACTTTCAAACAGCGTCGGGAAAAACTCCCTACGGAGTGCTTATGCGTGCCCGCAGGCAGGGAATCCCCACGGTGGCGGTGGCCGGAATGGTAAATCACTGTCAGGTTCTGGACAATCTGGGATTCAAGAAAATATATGCTACCGCGCAGCCGGGAATACCCTTCGAAACTCTTGTTTCCAAGGAATATACCGGTGCCAGGCTAAAAGAGATTGCCGCCCTTATTCTAAAGGAAAATGAGGCTTAGCAGGAATATTCCCACTATCGAGGAAACTCCCATAATAAGCGTCAGGAGGGTCTGAGTGCGGTATCCGTCCTGCACTTTCAGTTTTCCAAAATTGGTTACGACCCAGAAATAGCTGTCGTTGGCGTGTGAAACTGTCATTGCGCCCGCTCCAATGGCCATCACTATAAGGGATGCCGCAAACGGAGTTGTCATTCCCAGCGCGGCCATCATCGAATCTGAAGCACCGAACGTTCCCATAATGGCCGCGGTGGTGGTTATTGCAACAGTGGAAGAACCCTGAGCCGACTTCAGGACAGCGGCAATGATAAAGGGGAAGAACACTCCCACCGCCGACATCAGCTGTGCATTGTCCTTAATGTACTGTATAAAACCGGCCTCAACTATCACCTGCCCCAGAACGCTGCCGGCCGCGGTTATGAAAATGATGGGGCCTGCGGTCTTGAGGGAGTCCTGACAAATGTCGTACAGCGACACTTTTCTGCCTCCGGTATAAAGCAACGGAATGGCGCTCAAGAACCCTGCAATGAGGGCAATGACCGGCTTCCCAAGAAAGGCCGCCAACGCGCCAATGCCTTTCGGAAGCGGCAGCAATGCGGCCACCGAGCCAAATCCCATAAGCACTACCGGAATAAGTATGGGTAAGACCGATGCGGCTGTCGATGGCAGTTCCCCGCAGTCGGCAAGCATCTTTTCATATTCGTCGGTTCCCGAAACCTCGTCATCCTCGGAACTTCTCACCCGCTTGCCCACGTTCATAGAGAAAAAATAGGCCGGTACAAGGGCAAACAGCGACACCAGCACTCCAACCGCTATCACCAGCATAAGATTATTTTCCAAACCCACCATACCGGCAGCCGCAATGGGACCCGGAGTGGGAGGAATGAACACGTGCGACACATAGAGCCCGGCCGACAGCGCAACGGTAAGCGAAACCGACGAAACTCCGGTCTTTTGCGCAAGGCTTCGCCGGATAGGGTTCACAATCACAAACCCGCTGTCGCAGAATACCGGAATGGAAACTATCCAGCCTATCAGCAGCATTGCCAACTGCGGATGACGGGGTCCTACCACTCGCAGAACCGCATTGGCAAGACGCACCGCCGCTCCCGTCCGCTCAAGGATGAGACCTATGAACATTCCGAAAATAATGACCAGTCCTATGCTGGCAAAAATGCTTGAGAATCCCTTTCCTATGGTTGCGGGTATTGTTTCCAAAGGCAGGCCGGCAACGATTGCCAGCAGCAGCGACGCCCCTATTATTGAGATGAACGGATGTATTTTCCATTTTGAAATGGCCATTATCATTAAGGTAATGGCCATCAAAAAACATATGATAAGAGCAATTCCAGACATTTGAATCATAATATTTTTCTGAGAAAACGTTTTGTCCAGTCTTCCAGGGCAGGTGCGGATCCAGAGTTGTCTATCCTATAGAATCTCTGGTTGGTCGAAGGACTGTCCAACGGACCGAATTCTTCGACGTAAGGTCCAACCTTTACAAAATCGAGCGAAGGAAGAACCGGTGCGGCGGCGTCCAAACCGCGTCCCGAATACCAGCAGGTTTTAAGTGCGGGATAATTGGCGTGAACCCAGTCGCTCAAGCGCTTCACGTTCAACGGGTCGGCATCGCCTCCCATAAAGGAGACACAGGTTATTCCCTTGGATGCTTCTATGAGGGTCATCAGCGAAGATTCGTCCAAGACCTCGCCAATGTCTCCGGCCAAATAACTCGAATGGCACCCGGGGCAATGCACCGGGCATCCGCTGATATTAATGGCAAGTGCTATTTCGTCCGGGACCTCTCTGAATACTACTTTATAGTCGAGGTACTTCACTATTTCACCTCCTTGGCGTAATATCGTGCCTTGGCTTCTATGTTGCGGTATTTGTCAAAGTCGTCAACGGGACGCAGGAAACCTATAACCCTTGTCCACTGACGCATAGGAGAACCGCACTTGGGACATACGTCAATGGGCTGCTTCACAATATGGTGGCAACTCTCGTTGGTGCATTCGCTATTGGGAATGTTGAATGTAAAATAAGACGTTCCCTGCTCGATTGCAAAGTCGATGAGTTTCAGGTACTGGTACTTCGAAAGGTGCTCCTCCAGGTTGCAGTGCAAGCCCACACCTCCGTCCAGCAGTTCGGTGAACTCCCGGCCGTGCAGGCGGAATTTATCCATTACGCTGGTTTCGGGATCGTCGGCAAGGTAGAAGTAGGAGTTGTACAGCACCCGGTCTTCGGGAACCCAGTATCCGTCTTCCTTATCCCAACGGTAATTCTTTGAACTCAAGCCTTCTGCAGGTACGAACTCCTGATTGAACAGGAAATTCTTTTTGTTGTGGAGCTTGTTCTGTTCGCTTATAGTGCCTGTCACCAGACGGCAGAACTCCATATATTCCTTGTTGTAGCTGCATTTGAAGCCGAGGAATTCGGCCGCCTCGTTGATGCCGTTCTCGCCAATGGTGCTGTAAAGCTTGTTCATCTTTATGTAACCGGCCTTGGAGGCGTTGAGCATTCCGGCTTTTTCGGTTTCATACAGAAGGGTCTTGTAGGCGATATGGTATTTGTAAACTCTCTCCAGAAGTTCAATGAGGTAAATCTTGAAATCCTGTGCAAGTTCCGGCCAGTTTTCGTGGGCGAACTCTCTGGTTATATCTTTGCTCCTTGCCCAGTCCTGAACGGTTCTGTTGAGATTTATGGTAATTACATTAGCACTTCCGGTCTGTACTCCGGTGAGTCCGTTGGTAAAAGTGAATACGTTGTCTGTAATTTCGTTGCGCAGCCGGCAGCAGCTTGCAAGGCCGTTGGGGTTGTCGGAGATATAAGTGAAGAACGAGTGGCCTTCGGCATACATCTCGGCGGTGAAATTCTTGTAGTCCTGGTCCAGGATATCGCTGCCGTTCGAAAGCAGAGCCATTGTTTCAACCGGGAAGGTGAGCAGGGTCTTCGTGCGCTCGGCGTTGAACCACTTCATAAAGGTCTTCTGCAGGTATGAAACCCTCTCCCAACTGGGTTTTGTTCCGTCGGGGAAGCAGAAATCGTCGAACAGAGCGTGCCAATAATTGCTGTCGTAATAACTGATATTGGTGAAAGGCGACTGGTAACTGCGGTTTCCGGCAGGCTGGTTGATTCCGTAAACTATCTGCTGGAAAGACTGGTGCAGACTCTGCAATATGGTGCGCTTAGGCTGGAGCGAAACGAGATCCTCCTCCCGCTTGTGGTAATCGGGCCCGAAATCCTTTACACAATAGTAGTCAAAAACATTAAAGAATTCTCCGAATGCCACCGCCCCTTTGCACTGTGCCGAAAGCAGGAATGCAAGGTTGCAGAACTGTCCGCAGAAACTGCTCAGATTCTTGGGAGCCGACGCTCCGAGTCCGTCCAAACCCGACGTTCCGTCAAGCACGAACGGATACAGCGAAACCGCTTCGCAGTAATTCTTGACTGCCGGAGAAGAGGCTTCGTCGTGAACGTAAATGCAGTGGTGATGGAGATCGGCCTCATACTGGTCGGCCACCTCGGGGAAGAGCTCCTTGAGTTTTTTCTTCATACGGTAGCGCTGAATCTGGCGGTTGAGGGTCTTGAACACTTCTCCGTCCAGGTTTGCTACGTTCTTGATAGCTACGTTGGCATTTGCATCGGTCTCCGAAGAAGACGCAGCATTGTCTCCGGAGCTGGCGTAGCTGTCCATATAATCCACCCTTTCCTTGATAAAACGAAGATCCTTATGCTTTTCGCGATAAAGGATGTAGGCTTTGGCCTCCACAAAGAACTTATCGTACATAAGTTGATTCTCAACGATATCCTGAAGCTGTTCCACCTTGAAGGTATATTCGTTGGGGAACATATTAAGAATATGCTGCAAATCCTCCAGAAGACTGTCCGGAGCCACTCCTCTTCCGCTTGCCGCAAAAGCTGAATTGACGGCCGTTTCAATCTTTGAAAAATCGAATTTCTGAATCTCTCCGTTTCTCTTGATTACTTTCATAATTATAGGCAGGGGTATTAGTATAGGGTCTTTATTTTTGAGTTATAAAATTGGCGCTAAGATAGAGAGATTCGACCGAAATTTTAGAATTTAGTTATTAACATAATTGGGTAACTTTTCCACAAACGCGGCCACGCTTTGTTCTTTCGCATTTTTTGCCAAACGAGAAAGATTTTACCCGCTTATCTTGTCAACATCGCGGTTCGAAAGTATAATTTTCAAATAAATTTTTGGGATTATCAAAAATCTTTATACCTTTGCAGTCCCAATGGGGGTATAGCTCAGTTGGTAGAGCACCTGCTTTGCAAGCAGGGGGTCAAGAGTT
>JAKSKE010000047.1 GCA_024401895.1 Bacteroidales bacterium | reverse complement strand
AGTAACCGCCTCTAAATTATCATTTGTCGGCCTGTTTCGCTTTGTTTGCGGTTTACAATCCGCAGGATTTGCGGTTTAGTAACCGAAAATTATTTATATTTGCAGAAAATTGAGTCGTTATGTACATCTGGAAAATCCGACTGAAATTGACCCCCGAAATCCGGCCGAAACTGACCCCCTGTTTTACTTTCAACTCGCGCCGAGAATCACGAAATTTTCGCGCCGAGCCAAGCCAATTTACCGCGTGACAAAACAGCCGTTTTCGGCGATTTCCTGAAGCTTATGATCCAGGGAGCGGAATAGCTCCCAGATGAAATAAAAAACGCAAATAGCGCCTTTGTATTGCATAATACATCGGCGCTATTTTCTTTTCATCCATATGCTCTCTAGCCAATTTCGCAGGGGGTCATTTTCAATCGGACAGTGGGGGTCATTTTGAAATCGGACAAGGGGGTCACTTTAAATCGGACACAGGGGGTCACTTTGCGTCGGAATCTCCATAGTGAGTGAATTACAGAGATCCCTTCCGTCAGATCGAGGAAGGGATTCCTGCAACCTTGGATATCATAGGTATAATTGTTAATTTTGTAAGGTTTGCTTTTAGTAGAAATGTTAGTGCTGTTGAATCTCATTTCTTAATTTCCAATTATGAAACTTAAAAAGTACTTAATTCCGTTTTGGCAATTATGATTTCTGTAACAGCTTGTTATAGAGAGGAAATTGCCTCAAGGCTGTCCGCCAGAATAACATTTACGTTCACAGAGGTAATTTGGACCCGGAAATCTCACATCTCATAAAGACGTACGAGCTGAACAAGAACATTGACGAACTGCTGTACGGAACCATTGAGGTAGACTTTTAGTTAAGAAAACTCCACTGTATGAAATTACTCCGAAGAATTTTAACCGCTATCCTCTCGCTTATGCCGTTGGTTTCATACGCCGGCGCAGAGGCCGATTCCCTGAGAATATTTTACAGACAGCTGCCTGAAGGTACACAAAGGCCTAAGGTGGGTGTGGTTCTTGCCGGAGGAGGAGCCAAAGGAGCCGCTCATATAGGCGTGCTTATGTACCTCGAAGAGATGGGCATTCCGGTAGATTACGTTGCCGGAACCAGTATGGGCGCCATCATCGGGGGCCTTTATGCCCTTGGCTATTCGCCTATGGAAATGAACGGAATAATCAAAAGTGTCGATTGGTCGTTCTATATGAGCAATTCGGTAGAGCGCAGGGATATGTCGATGCACCGCAAGAGCCGCAAGAATTCATATATCCTGTCCATTCCGTTCGGCACCGGAAGCACAGAGGCCGAAAATGACAACACAATAAATGCCGCCCGCAATTATCTCCGCAATTCGGGAGAACTCATCAATGACGAACGCAGCAGCGACATAATCAACTCCCTACCTTCGGGATTCATCAACGGCAACAACCTAATCAACCTATTCAACGACCTGTGCATAGGATATCAGGATTCCATAGATTTCAAGGACCTGCCAATCCCGTACGCCTGTGTCACCACCGATATGCTGGACGGAAGCGAAAATGTAATCAGAAGCGGAAAGATCGCATACGCAATGCGCTCGTCGATGGCAATCCCCATAATATTCTCCCCCGTCAAATATGATAACAAGCTGCTCGTAGATGGAGGTATGGTAAACAATTTCCCCACCGATATCTGCCGGGATATGGGCGCCGACATTATAATAGGAGTGGAGTTGAGCAAAGGCTTCAAGGTAGACAGCAAGGAAATCAATTCTCTCCCCGGAATGCTGGACCAGCTTATGTCTATATTCACCTCGGGCCACAATGCCGAAAACCGCAAGCTCTGCAACATATACATCCGGCCCGACGTGACCGGTTACGGAACAATGAGTTTCAGTGCGGCCAGCATCGACTCGCTGGTGCTGCGGGGGTATCACGAGGCTCAGAAATACCACGAAGAACTGGCCCTTGTAAAGACGGCCGTCGACATTCACGGTCCGGTTTCAAAAACACTCCGGAATACTCCTGCAAAATATTTGAATGACAGCACAATACGCCTATCGTCGGTAGTCAGTAACAACCCCGATACAAAAATGGTTAAATGGATTAACCGCAAGTGGGGCATAAAGACAAATACCGACCTAAAGCCCGAGGAATTCCACAAGCATATTACCAGAATGATGGGTACCGGTTATTTCGATGCCGTAACCTACGACGTTAAAGAGGATGCAGGGAACGCCGGCTCCTACAATTTGAGCATCTACAACGAAGACGCCGAGCCCCACAGTCTGGATTTGGGAATCAGGGCCGACACCGAAGAGGCAGTGGCCGTTGGAATAAGGGTCGGATTCAATGAAAACAAGTTTTCGGGATTCAAGGCTTCCCTTGCGGGCAGACTTTCGTATAATCCAAGGTTCGAGGCCAACGCTGTATTGGCGCTGCAATCCCTGTTCAACCTGAATCTGCAGTATCGGTTCAATATGTCACATCCCCGCACATTGGACGGACCAAAGACCATCTCTTACTCCAGGATAACCGACAACCTGTTCAAGTTCTACATATCGGAATTCCACTCAAGAATGGTGTCTCCCGCCATAGGGGTCGAGTACCACCGGGTTAAGATGGACCAATTCATTGACGCTACCGTGGCAGACCGGTATTCCGGCATTACCGATTCCCTCTCCAGAAATGCAGCCGTATTCGGACAGTTGGTTTTCGACAATCTTGACAAGATTTCATTTCCTACAGACGGTATCAAATCTTCCCTTTTACTCAAGTACCGGTTCTTTACCAAGGATATAGTTCACGCAAAGAGCCCGGCACTTGCCGATGCACCGCAGAATGCCGAAATTATGTTCAAACTGAAATGGTTCACCACCCCCGGGAACGGCAATTTCACATTGATACCTCAAATCTATCATCGCAGCATATTGTGTGACGGGTTGTTCAACACCTGCCATGCCAATATTTTCGGAGGCTTGGAAGAGGGCCGCTATGCGATTCAGCAAATGCCGTTTGCCGGCATTACCGGAGCGCAACTGATAGAATTCAAGAATATAACCATTGCCCGATTCGACCTGAGGTGGAAATTCATAGAGAAGCATTACCTCACAGGAATGTTCAATTACATTACGGCCGCCGACTCATTCCGGGATTATTTCAACAAGTCCAGAGGCATCTCGAACATTGGCGCAGCATTGCAGTACTCCTACGAAAGCAAGATAGGGCCTATTTCCATTGACGTGCATTGGTCTGACTTTTACAAGTTCGGCGTATATCTTTCGGCAGGCTACTATTTTTAATCATCCTTTTGAATAAAAATCTACCATATATGAAAAAAGTATTGCTCTTGGCTTTTGCATCCGTTACTCTGGTTTGCTGCAACCCGTGCGGGAAACAGACTTCGGCCCGGAGTGAAACCCGGGAAGACACCCTGAAAATAGGAAAACTTGAAAACGTGAGCGCCAGCCTCTCCTCTTACGAAGAATTGAGCGCCTACGTTTCCGGATTAGACGGATTCGTTGCCAATGACAGCCTCGGCAGCGACCGCTACAAAGTTCTGCGCGAGGTCCTCGACGACTTTAACGTTCCGGTGGCACCAGCCTGCGAACTGGAAGGCCAGGCAAAACTTTTCCGTCGCGCAAAAGCGCTGATGGACAGTATAATAGTCCTGGACACCCACTGCGATTTCGCCGAGGTGGCATATTATCATCCGCAAAAGGGCTACGCCGTAGACGAGCCGCAGAGCAGACTTCAGTTTTCGATAGAAAAGATGAACCAGGGGCACGCCAGCGCGCAGTATCTGGCTCTTTGGCTGAGGCCTGACGGGCCACAGGACAATGCCGCAAACGTAGCCAAGGCCCCTGAAGAATTGTGGAGAATTCTGGATTTTTTAGAGAACCACGTTGCCGACAGGGCCGGTCTGTGCGGCATAGCCCGCAACCGGGACGAGGTTCTTGCACTTAAAGCCCAGGGTAAGAAAGCCTTCCTGATAGGCCTTGAAAACGCATTCTTTGCCGGCGACGACCTTGGTGTCGTTAAAAAGCTGGCCAACAGAGGAATAACCTATATAACACTGAGCCATTACGGCGACAACCAAGTTTGCCATTCATCCAACAGAAGCGACAACCCCACCGGCGGACTCACCGAATTCGGGAAGGACTTCATTAGGGAAATGAACCGCCAGGGCATAGTAATAGACCTGTCGCACACCTCGTACCAAACCTGGCAGGATGTGCTGGAACTGAGCGAGGCGCCCGTAGTTTTCACTCACTCGGGAGCGGAAGCCGTTTGGAAGAACCCCAGGAACGTCGATGACGCCACCCTCGAGAAGCTCGCTTCAAAGGGAGGAGTAATTCAAATCTACCTTGTCCAGGATTTTATGGGACCCGGTCAGGGCGAGAACGTGGGCATTAAGGAAATGGTAGAGCATATCGACCACTGTGTCAAGCTCATAGGAATAGACCACGTGGGCGTGGGGATGGACCTTGACGGCGGAGGCGGAGGAATCGGCTTCAACGGAGTGAATGACGCCATCAACCTTACGATGGAGCTGCTCAAACTCGGGTATTCGAACTCCGACATTGCCAAAATATGGGGCGAGAACTACCTTCGGGTTCTTACTGAAGTTCAGGCCAAGGCCTATGCCGCAAGCGGCGCAAAGGAGTACTGCTACTCCCCTGCCGGAGAAAATATAAAGACCCGCTGGGCGGCTGAGGTGTCGCCGCAGAACGCGCACACCGAATATCCCCGCCCGCAAATGGTCCGGGAAGACTGGGTGAACCTCAACGGCCTTTGGGACTATGCGGTGTGCAGCGAAAAGAACAGGCTGATGCCGCTGGCGCAAGGCAAGATTCTGGTTCCTTTCTGCATAGAATCGTCGCTGTCGGGCGTTGGCCGCAGAGTGAGTGCCCACGAAGCCCTGTGGTACCGTAGGACTGTCGAAGTGCCATTGGCCTGGAAAGACAAGAAAGTGCTGCTGCACTTCGATGCCGTAGACAACAGCGCGGCCGTTTTCATAAACCGGGAGCCCATTGGCGTTCATACCGGAGGTTATACCTCTTTCTCTTACGATATCTCCCGCTATGCCGGCCAGACTGTGGAGCTGAGCGTAAAGGTTTGCGACCCCACCGACGGCAAAGATGCCTGCGTGCCCCACGGCAAACAGGTTTCCAAACCCGGCGGAATATGGTACACCCCGGTTACCGGAATCTGGCAGACCGTATGGATGGAGGCAGTGGGCCGGAGTTATATCAAGGACTACAACGTAACCGCCTCTACCGACGGAACCGTTAAGGTTGACGTTGACGTAGAGGGCGATGCGCATCAGGTTCGGGTGAAGCTTTTCCGCCCGGGACTGGACTGCGACCCCGAGGAACTCACGCGCGGCCTCATCTGCAAGGCAAAAGCCGAGGTAGAACCGGGCCGGACCGCCGTTCTCAAGGTACGCCGCCCCAAACTGTGGACACCCGACCATCCGTACTTGTACGGGCTTAGGATTGAACTGCTCGACGACGGTACGGTAATAGACAAGGTGGACGCTTACACCGCAATAAGGACCGTGGGCATAAAGCGCGACGAAAACGGAGTCAAGCGGCTTGCCCTCAACGGAGACATTCTTTTCCAGTTTGGACCGTTGGACCAGGGATGGTGGCCGGACGGCCTGTACACCGCTCCTACGGCAGAGGCTCTGGCTTGGGACATCGAGCAAACCAAGTCCCTGGGATTCAATATGATACGCAAGCATATCAAAGTTGAACCCGCACGCTGGTACTACGACTGCGACAGGATCGGGATAATGGTTTGGCAGGATATGCCCAGCATTGCTGAATACAACGACCGCAGCGACTGGGGCCAGGGCAACGACTACTACGGGTCGGGACGCGACTACACCGCAACCCCCGGGCAGAAGGCCAACTACTATAAGGAATGGGGCGAAATCATAGGGCAGCTCAAAAAACATCCCTGCATTGTGTCCTGGATACCCTTCAACGAAGCCTGGGGGCAGTTCGACACCAAGCAGGCGGTTGAATTCACCAGGCAGCAGGACTCCACCCGTCTCATCAACGCCGCATCGGGCGGCAACTGGATAAAGGGCGCGGGCGACATTCTCGACTCCCACTCCTACCCTAACCCCCGTATGAGAATCCTGGATTCGGCAATGGTGAACGTGCTGGGCGAATATGGCGGAATAGGACGCCCCATAGAAGGTCACACCTGGGACATAGGCCACAAATGGGGCTATGTGCAGTACGACACCGAGCAAAAAGTTACCGACACATACTGCCTGTATGCACAGGACCTTCTGGACATAAAGCAAACCGCGATGTGTGCTGCGGCCATCTATACCCAGACAACCGACGTCGAAGGCGAAGTGAACGGATTCTTCACCTACGACCGGGAGATTCTGAAGGTGAACCGGGACCGCGTGCGCGAAGCCAACCGCAAGGTCATTGAGGCTCCCTGCACTCCACCGCTGCCGCTGGCAAGCCCCGCCGCCTTCCACTACAAGGACCCCGATGCCGGAGTTCCCTACCAGCTGCAACTGTTCACTCTGCGCAACGGAGGCCTCACCATGCAGATTACCGATTTCGGGGCCCGCATAATAAGCCTCTTCACACCCGACCGCAACGGTGTTGCCGAAGACATAATTGTTGGCTACAACGACGCCCGCCGCTACGTTCACAATGCCGGAGAGCGTTTCTTCGGGGCCGCTGTGGGCCGGGTTGCAAACCGCATTGCAGGCGGGCGTTTCAGCCTGGACGGCAAGACCTATACCCTGCCCCGGAACAATAACGGGCAAACCCTGCACGGAGGGCTTACCGGAATCGATATGGCAGTATGGCAGGTAAAGGCCCGCACCGACAGTTCCATAACCCTGTGCTATACCGTTCCCGACGGGCAGGACGGTTTCCCGGGGAATCTGAAAATCGAGCTGTGCTATACCCTTACGTCGGGTAACACCCTGGATATGAATTATAAGGCAACTACCGACAAAGCTACCCCGGTGAATCTGTCCAACCACGCATTCTACAACCTGTGCGGCCCCAAGGGAAGCAGTATTCTGGGACATTTTATGCAGATTGATGCCGACGGCATAACTCCGGTTGACGAAAACCTTATACCCACCGGTGAAATTATGGACGTAACGGGCACGCCGTTCGACTTCCGCGAGCCTCATACCATAGGTGAAAGGATTGACGCACAGCATCCCCAGCTCGCCGCCGGCAACGGATATGACCATAACTGGACGCTGAACGCGCCTATGGACGGAACCCTTCACAAGGTGTGCACCGTTTCTGAACCGCAGAGCGGCAGAGTAATGGAAATCTTTACCGACCAGCCGGGCCTGCAGTTCTACAGCGGAAACTTCTTCGACGGCTCATACGACGGTAAAGTGAGCGGACAGCCCATCGAGTACCGCAGTGCAATAGCTCTGGAGCCTCAGAAATGGCCCGACGCAATTAATCAGCCCTCCTTCCCCAATACGGTGCTGCGGCCGGGCGAGACTTACACCCAGCACAGCGTTTACAGGTTTACCGTGAGCGAATAACGGGGTTCTTGAGTTTATTCCAACACCATATCGAACCGGTCGCAGGAATCGGTGCGGTGGGCGAGGTGTTTGGTGAGGTGGGAGATGCCGAACAAGGGAGAGTAGGTGCTCACCTTGACGGTATGGCCGTCCGGGCAGAATTCCAGGATACGGAGCCATCCGTCTCCGCCGTTTCCTTCCCATCCGCCACCCAGAACCTGCACATTGAACATCATCTGGCAGACTTTCTTTCCAGTGTCGTTGAGGTCCTCGCGGTACGCGCAGCTCAGACTCCAGTCATCGGGCTGGCCCTTGTAGGTATCTTTTGCAGGTTTGCCGGTATGGCCGCAGAGTGCCAGGACAATATTGGGAGCCTTCGACAGGAGTTTGTCCCAGATTTGGCGGCCGCCGTTGGAAACGTCCTTTATCTTGTATGAGGCGTTGGTATATTCGGCTGTCTTTTCCTTCAGCAGCGAATGAGTTATGAATATTACGCGGCGCCCGGGGTTTTTGCAGCACAGGTCCAGGGCCCATTGCAGCACTTCGTCGCGGGGTTGGAACTCGGTGGTTATTACCATCAGCTCTCCCCATACAGAATCTTTGATTACCCAGGCGGCATTCTCTATGGTAATGCTGCCGCTGCGGTTGGGATAGCTGCTCACTATGATGTGCCGCCAGCAGCGGTTTCTTTCGAACGGGAAATACTGGGGATAGAAGGTGCGGCCGTCCTCGGACTTGGTTAGGCCGTAGTCGTGGTTGCCGGGGCTTATGAAGTAGGGCACCACCCCGTCCAGGCGGCTGAAACTGCGGGAAACGTTCTCCCACATTTCGCGGCTGGTCTGGTTTAGCATTGCACGGTTCATTACAATATTTTCGTTCTGCTCTACCAGGTCGCCGGTGCAAAGCACTCCTTTTATATTGAGGTTCTGCACGTTGTCGGCAATCCAGGCGGTGCAGAGTTCCAGCAGGGGCTGATTGATATCGTATTTGACATAGCCCTGAGGGTCGCCAAGGAGTATCATCGAGAAAGACCCAGAATCGGAAAGGCTCAGACGGTCGGCCCGGTTCTGGGCCTGGGAAAGGAGTCCCGTTGCGGCCAGTGCCGCGAGTGTGATAAACAGCTTTTTAATCATAGCAGGCCAAATTTACAATTTTCCATTAAAAATTTCGTACATTCGTAGGTTAATCTGTATTTATATATGAAACCAAAGGTTTTCTTTACCGATATGCGTACCCGCGAGTACGGCGACGGTCTTCCCACCAAACTTAAGAACCTCATTCTGGCAGCCGGGATCAAAGACATTGACTTTGACGGCAAATTCGTAGCCATAAAGATTCACTTCGGAGAATTGGGCAATGTAGCCCACGTGCGTCCGCAGTTTGCAAAGGCTGTCGTTGACGTGGTCAAGAGTCTGGGCGGCAAGCCGTTCCTCACCGACTGCGCCACAATGTACCCGGGTTCCAGAAAGAATGCCATTGAGCATTTGGAGTGCGCCCAGCTCAACGGATTCTCTCCCCTGTCGGTAGGATGCCCCATTATCATAGGCGACGGCCTTAAAGGCACCGACGAAGCTTACGTTCCCGTCAAGGGCGGAGAGTATATCAAGGAAGCCAAGATAGGCCGGGCCATTATGGATGCCGATATCTTCATAAGTATCAACCACTTCAAGGGACACGACTTTGCTTCGTTGGGCGGAGCTCTCAAGAATATTGGTATGGGCTGCGGTTCCCGCGCCGGAAAGAAGGAGCAGCACTCCAGCGGCAAGGCCCTGATCGATGCCGGGAAGTGCCGCGGATGCAAGCAGTGCCTGAAGAACTGTGCCAACGAAGCCCTTGTATTCGATGAGGCTGCCCGCAAGATGACCATCGACGAGCAGAACTGTATAGGCTGCGGCAACTGTCTGGGAGCCTGCAACTTCGACGCCATCGGTTTCCAGAACGACACTGCCAATGAGCTGCTTTCGAGAAGGATTGCAGAATATTCTAAGGCCGTGCTGGACGGCAGACCTTCTTTCCATATCAACCTGCTTATGGATATTTCTCCCTGCTGCGACTGCCACGGCGAGAACGATACCCCCATCCTGCCCAACATAGGTATGCTGGCATCCAAGGATGCCCTTGCATTGGATCAGGCCAGTGTGGATATCTGCCAGACTGTGAAGCCCATCCCCGGCAGCCAGCTCGACGAGGCCCTGCACTGCCACGAATTCCACGAGACTGGCAACCACTGGAACAACCTGCATCCCGAAAGCGACTGGAAATCGTGCTTCGAACAGGCCGAGAAGATTGGTGTAGGTTCGCGCGACTATGAACTTATAAACGTGTTCACCGCCAAGTAGTGGAGCCCATATTGCATCTGGTAGGGCATTCTCTTCTGAATGCCATTCTAATAAGCGGACTCGTGGTCATTATGATGATAATGATTGAGTCCCTGAACATCGAGTCCAAGGGTGGATTTTTTGCCGGGCTAGCGAAGAGCCGCGTCGGCGGGGTGCTGGTGGGCGCTATTCTGGGCGTCATTCCAGGCTGTCTCGGCGGATTCGCAACGGTTTCTCTCTATACTCACAGGCTGCTGTCGTTCGGGGCGCTGGTTGCTATGATGATTGCGTCCACCGGCGACGAAGCGTTTGTTATGCTTGCTACTCTGCCCGACGAGTCGGTGAAAATTTTCTGTATCCTGTTCGTTGTGGCTGTAGCCGCCGGGCTGGTCACCGACCTGCTGTTCCATAAAAAGGATAAGATGCATTGCGCAGAGCTGTACGAGGTTCACGAGAGCGACCGGGACCCGTCGATTCGTGGTCCAAGGACTCTGGGTTGGAAACGGGTTGTGATGTTTGCGGGTATTCTGCTGTTCCTTGCGGCTCTGGTATGCGGACTTTTGGAGCACGGGCACGAGGAAGATGCGGCGGTTGGAACTTTCAATCTGCTCAGTGAGCGGTGGATGAACAATCTATTCGCCATTCTGAGCATTGTGGTGCTGGTCATTCTGGTAAGGGGTTCCGACCATTTCGTAGAAGAACACCTTTGGAAACACGTCATTCTGGGGCATCTGCCCAGAGTGTTCGCCTGGACCTTCGGGGTGCTGGCCGGTCTGGCTCTGCTTCTGAATTTCTTTGACATAAGCAGCTGGATAAGCGACAACACCCTGCTAATGATTCTGCTGGCAACCCTTGTGGGAATTATTCCGGAGTCGGGTCCACATCTGGTATTCGTGACTCTGTATGCCTCGGGCATTGTCCCCTTCCCCGTCCTACTTGCAAGTTGCATAAGCCAGGACGGACACGCCTCCCTGCCTCTGCTCGCCGAGAGCAAGCCCAGTTTCCTAAAGGCCAAGCTAATCAACTGCGCCATTGCCCTACTCGCCGGAGTGGCGTGTATGATTCTATAACAGACCGAAGGTCCTGGCCTGCAAGGCTCTGACGAGAGATAACTTCCGATTTCGGAGTAAGTGTCTTTTGCGGCAATCAACTTGCTTTACAAGCTCATCCCGTTATTTTATTGGAGAGGCGTTCCTCCCCAAACCGCTCCTCATTACTACGTTCCGAACTACGCAAATCAATTCCCCTTTCGCCTAGAGAATGGGCGGGAGAATTAGGTGTTATTACCAGGAGTGAACACAAGTACAGCAAAATCGGATATACTCCATATCTCCAATTTGCAAGTGTTACAAGTGTGGCGCCGAATGACAAGTGTGGCGAGGGTGGAACGGGAGGGCAAGTGTGGCGAGAGTGGAACGGGAGGGCAAGTGTGGCGCCGGTATGGTCAAGTGTGACAAGTGGAGCCGGAGGGCAAGGGACTTCGGACGGCGTAGCCGCCCGTGGCTCGTGAACGGGAGGAGCCTGCGCCGAAGGCGTAGGAGGGATAGCACCGAAGGTGCGTACCGGACCGAAGCCCCTTGCCCTCCGGCTCCCCCCCCAGAAAAACTTCCATTGGCCACAGGCTCCGTGGACGATATGGCCAATCCTGTCTACGGAACTGATTTGGGTTTCGCCAAAGTGCATTATGCTAAAGTGGAGGTGTGGCGAGGGTGACAAATGTTGCGGTTCGCCAAAGTGGGTTTTGGTAATACGCTCGGGAGGCAGCTACAGGCAGGGTGCGCGCACACCCACTAGGCCATAATGACGGGGTGGGTTTTTCCGAAACAGCCTTCCAGTAGGCTACAAGGCACACTGCCGCACACCCACTTTGGCGGAACTTCGATTACACGGCACCGTTTGCGCAGTCGCCGGTACGCCTAGCTTACGATCTTTGGCAAGTGTAGCGCTGGATGGGCAAGTGTAGCGAGTGTAAAACGGGAAGGCAAGTAGCGATAGATGGCAAGTGTGGCGCTGGATGGCCAAGTGTGGCGAGTGGGGTCGGAGGGCAAGGGGCTTCGGACGGCGTAGCCGCCCGTGGCTCGTGAACGGGAGGAGCCTGCGCCGAAGG
>JAKSKE010000046.1 GCA_024401895.1 Bacteroidales bacterium | reverse complement strand
ATGTCACTTCGGAAATGCCGAGTTCAGCCGCTATTTCCTTATGGCTGAAACCTTCGACTACGTACATATTGAAAACGGTCCTGAATCCCACTGGAAGTTCGGAAACCAGTTTCAGCAATTCTTCATAGGAGATTCTGTCAATGGCGCCGGGGGAGTTGTCGGCCGAGTTCCAGGCGGCCTCAACGTCCTCGCTCTGCTTCAGAATGTCGGTTTTCCTCAAAGACATCAATGCAGTGTTGACAAAGATCTTGCGGGCCCAACCTTCAAAGGAACCGTCTCCCAGATATGTTCCCAGTTTCGAAAACAGCGTTACGAATCCGTCCTGAAGAACATCTTCCGCCAATTCACGCTCACCCATATAGCGCAGGCAAAGTGCCAGCATCTTTGGTGCAAGCATATCATAAACGGCCTTTTGGGCACGTCGGTCACCTTTTTTGCAGTTTTCAAGTACCTGCTCCAGGTTTTCCCGATTTATAAGATGCAATTTCTGGCTGAAAAGTTGCATCTCTTTATGGTATTTGGTTTACGAAAATAACCAAATTGTGCTAATTTTGCAATCATATATGAGAAAAGGAATAACACTCATATTAGTTTTTTTCTGTCTGTCGATGGCGGCCCAAAGGCCTTCCGGCAGGGTTTTGACAGAAAATCTTCTGGTCGATGCCGTTACCCTTATGGACAACGGAGACTATTCCAATGCCCTTTCCCTGCTGGAGTCCATTTCTAAAAAGGATTCGCTCAACGACGCAATCTGGTACTATTCCGGAATATGCCGGTATTCCACCGGTTCTCCCCGCGAAGCCGTTCCGCATTTCGAAAAAGCGGTAAAGCTCGACAGCACCAACCTGCATTACAGGAAGGTTCTGGCAACTGCGCTTCTGGAAATTGGCGAGGGACGCAGGGCGGCCTCAATTTTTACCGAACTCAAGGAACTGAATCCCGCCCTGTATCGCAATGCGCATCAACTGTGTCTCACCGGCGACGCCTATATGCTGGCAAGGGAAGATTCGCTGGCGCAGGAGTGCTACCGGGAAGCCCTGCTGTTCGATCCCGAATATGCCCCGGCAATCATAGGCCTTACCGAATATTACCGCGGCCGGGGGAATATGCCCGCATTTTTTGTGAATCTCGAGAAAATCGTGAGGAATCCAATGCTGGAAACCAAGGCCAAGACCGACTATCTCGGCAACTTTTTCAAATATCTGGACGGAAAGTTCTTCCGCTTCTGGAACGCCCAGCTCGATTCCCTCGTGTGCGGTACGGTGCAAAGTGCCCCTGCCGACTCCTCCGCCCTGCGCTTTGCCGGGGAATGGTTTTACGGGACCGGCCGCAAGCAGGAAGGGAAAGCGTATTTCGACCGCTGGCTGAAGGCTTACCCCGAAAACTATTCGGCCCGCAGCGTAAAAATGGAGCTTGCGTCGGTCGATTCCGACTACGACGAGTTCTTCGCCCAGTGCGACACCCTGCTCTCCTGGAATCTTAAGCCTGCGCAGAGAGTGCACGTCCTAAGCCTGATGGGCGACAATTACTACCAGACCGGAAATAAGAAGAAGGCATTCGCCGCCTACGAAGAGGCTCTGAAAATTGACCCGGAATATGTCCCGGTTCTCAACAATTACGCCTACTTCCTGTGCCTGGACTCGAAAAAACTGTCCAAGGCACAGAAAATGAGCAGAATTACCGTAGAGAAAGAGCCCGACAACGCAACATATCTTGACACTTACGGCTATATTCTTTATCTTCGCGGAAAGGCGGCCGAGGCTAAACCCTATTTCAAGAGAGCGATGATGTTCGGAGGAAAGCAGAGCAAAGAAGTTCTGGAGCATTACTCCAAGGTCCTCGATGCATTGGGCGAGAAAGAATTGGCAAATTATTACCGGATGCTGTCAAAGGAAACGAAAGAATGAGAATCAGGTACTACATATCGGTATTGGCGGTGATGCTTTTGTGCTTCGCTGCGCCGGCTCAGGACATTTCCAAAAAACAAAAGGAAAAAGACAAGCTCGAGAAAGAAATCGAATTCCTGAACAGAAAGCTGGGCGAAAATGAAAAAAAGAGCAGGAATGCTCTCAACGACCTGTCTTTGGTGCGCCGAAAAGTCACGGCCCGCAGGCAGCTTGTGAAAAAGAGCGAAGAAGAGATAAACGACCTCAATCAGAAGATAGATGCAAAGCAGGCGGCCATAGGCTCCCTTCAGGAGGAACTCCGCTCAATGGGCAATTCTTACAGTTCGCTCGTGCGTACCACTTACAAGCTTCGCGACGAGCATCTGTGGTTTATGTACATACTCACTTCCGACGATTTTCCCCAGGCCACCCGCCGGTATGGCTATATGAAGAGGCTCTCGGCCCAGATGAACAACCAGGCCACGCAAATGCTGGAGGTAAGGGACAGCCTCAACAAGGAGAAGGAGGAAATTGAGGGGCTTATGACCGAGGCGCAGAAACTTAAGGATAAGCGGCAGAAAGACCTGAACAGCTTGCGGAAGGACGAGAAGGCCTCGGCAGCCATTGTGAACAAACTGAAGAAGGACAAAAATACATATCAGAAGCAGTTGGCCAACAAACAGAAGCAGGTTGAAGCTCTGAACAGGCAAATTCAAAAGATGATTTCCAATGCGGGGAAGAAAACTTCTACGGCAGTTGACGTCAAACTGGCTTCGGAATTTGCCGCCAACAAGGGAAAACTTCCCTGGCCGGTAAGCGGCTCGGTGGTAGAGCAGTTCGGCCAGCACAACCATCCGGTTTACACCCGGGTGAAAATGCCTTTCAACAATGGCGTTACAATAGCCGTGCAGCCCGGAACCAGGGCCAAGGCCGTATTCAACGGTGTGGTACAGCAGATAGTGGTTATGCCCGGGTACAACCAGTGCGTGCTTGTACAGCACGGCAATTATTTCACTTTCTATTGCAAGTTGAAGTCGGTGGCAGTGAAGACCGGACAAAAAGTTACGACAGGCCAGGTTGTCGGAACGGTCGATACAATAGGGGGCGAAACGCAGATGCACTTCCAAATCTGGAAAGATTCGGTGCCTCAGAATCCCGAAAATTGGTTGCGTTAATTATTCTACGGCAGTCCAGACCAACACGTGACGGTCGAATGTGACGTACTGGAGATTTATTTCTTCGGTGTCTCCGTCCTTGTCTTCAAAAGTGGCTTCCAGCTCGCCGTCTTCCTTCGGGTTGAATGATTCAATTTCGATTTGTTCGGCGAAATCTACGTTGTAGCGGGACATTTTTTTATAGACGGCTTCCTTTGCGCACCAGTAAATGGCCAGCTGTTCGTTACGCTTGTCTTCGTCGAGGTCGTCCTTCTCGTCCTCGGACAACGCCATTTTTTCAACTACCGAAAAGTCCCGGTCGAGAGATTCGCAGTCAATGCCAACCTCTTCGTCCTCGGCAAGGAACACTGCCACATACTTGTCGGTGTGAGTGATGCTAATGTTGATTGCATTGTTCTCTATGTAAGGTTTTCCGTTGTCGTGATGGCTAAGGTAAACCTTTTCATCGAACATTTTGTCCAGCAGAGCGCGTACGGCAAGTTTCTGCTTGCGCAACGATGCGCTTTTAATGTAGGAAATTTCTTCGAGTTCGTCGCTCGGCACGGAAGAGAGAACCTTGAGTTCCTCCTCTGATTCGGAGATCTGCCAGACACCTATTCTCGAGTGATAGTCGTCGTCAAGATCTTTTATTAGATATAGGGCCATAAAAATTTTTATAACTCTGCAAATATAACAACTTTTTTTTAATGGTTGAAATTTGTATTTTTGTCTTTGTGTTTGAAAGTACAAATTGCTCTATAATATGAAATACTTGACCAACGAAAAATTGCTCATTGTTGGAGCCGGTGGAATGATAGGCTCCAATATGGCCCAGACCGCGCTTATGCTTGGTCTTACTCCAAATGTATGTCTTTACGATATTTACGGCCCCGGCGTAAACGGCGTGGCCTGCGAAATCGATCACTGTGCATTCGAAGGCGCCAACGTTACCTGGACAACCGACCCTGCCGTAGCGTTCAAGAACGCCTCATACATTATTTCTTCCGGCGGTGCACCCAGGAAAGAAGGTATGACAAGGGAAGATTTGCTTAAGGGCAACTGCCAGATTGCCGCAGAATTCGGCGACAATATCAAGAAGTACTGTCCCAAGGTTAAGCACGTGGTTGTAATCTTCAACCCGGCCGACGTTACAGCCCTTACCGCTCTCATTCATTCCGGCCTCAAGCCCAACCAGCTCACTTCGTTGGCAGCACTTGACTCTACCCGTCTGCAGGAAGCTCTTGCACAGCATTTTAAAGTTCAGCAGAGCAAGGTTACCGGAGCTTATACATACGGTGGCCACGGCGAAGCTATGGCTGTGTTCGCATCAAAGGCGAAGATTGACGGAAAACCCATCAAGGACTGCAAGCTTTGCTCGAAGAAATGGGAGGAAATCAAGCACAATACCATTCAGGGAGGCTCCAACATTATAAAGCTGCGCGGCCGCAGTTCTTTCCAGAGCCCTGCTTACAATGCGGTTAAAATGATAGAAGCCGCTATGGGCGGAAAGAAATTCACCTGGCCTGCAGGCTGTTACGTAAATTGCGACACCTGCGGTTTCAAGAATGTAATGATGGCTATGCCTACAGTCATTACAGCCGAGGGTGTAAGCTTTAAGGCTCCCAAGGGAACCAAGGAAGAGATGGCCGACCTTCAGGCTTCGTACGAGCACCTGTGCAAGATGCGCGACGAAATCATCGCACTCGGAATCGTTCCTCCGGTAGAGGATTGGAACAAACTCAACAAGAATCTTTAATTCTTAGAAGATATCTTCTGTAATGGCGGATTTGTCGTAATCTACAGTGGCAAGTCCGCCATTTGCCGTTTCTTTATACAGGCTGGGCAGGTCTTTGCCGGTGCGCTTCATAGTGTCTATCACTTTGTCGAAGGAAATCATATGACGGCCGTCGCTTACGAATGAATAGAGACTCACGTCCAGGGCGCGCAGAGCCGCAATGGGGTTTCTTTCTATGCAGGGAATCTGAACCAGGCCGCAGATAGGGTCGCAGGTAAGGCCGAGGTTGTGCTCCATAGCCATTTCGGCCGCATATTCTATTTGCTGGATTGTGCCGCCGTACAGCTGGTTCACGGCCGCCGCCGCCATTACGCAGGCGCTGCCTATCTCTCCCTGGCAGCCTACCTCGGCTCCCGAAATGGAAGCATTCGTTTTAATTACGTTTCCAAAGAGACCTGCCGTTGCGAGCGCTTTCAGAATTTCATTGTCGGAAAAACCGTGAGACACTTTCATATGGTACAGGACAGCCGGCACGACTCCGCAGGAACCGCAGGTGGGAGCAGTGACCACTGTGCCGCCACGGGCGTTCTGTTCCGACACTGCAAGCGCGTATGAGCATACCAGCGCACGGCTTTTGAGGCTGTCCTTCATACTGGTGGCGCGAATGTAATACTGCTTTGCCTTGCTGCGCAGACGCAGGCATCCCGGGAGGCGGGAATCGTCGGCAATTCCATCTTTAATGCTCTGCTGCATAGCTTTCCAGACTTTGGCCAGATAGTCCCAGAAATCGGGGTCCTCGTGATACTCTACGTATTCCCAGAAAGACAGTCCTTCCTTTTGAATGAACTGCTCTATCTCGTCCATTGAGTTGCGTCGGTAATACTGCTTTGCATTTATGGTATCGTTCTCGCCTTCAGAGAGATAGCCTCCGCCTATGCTATACACGGTCCATTCTCCGGTACGGTTTCCGGCGGGGTCGAAGGCCTCGAACAGCATTCCGTTGGTATGGAATTCAGGTACAATGTCGGCCCGCCATTCGATTTCTACCGGAACAGGCTCAATGGCCTTGATAATGGCTTTGTCGGTCATATGTCCCCGGCCGGTAGATGCCAGGCTGCCGTACAGGGTAACCTTTATTTTCGAGGCTTCGGGATGCTTTGACTTGAAGATTGATGCGGCATACCCGGGGCCCATTGTGTGACTGCTCGAAGGTCCGGGTCCTATTTTGTAAATCGATTTAACGCTGTCCATATTTTACAGTTGCTCAAACTTTACGAAGTTAAGTAAAATTTGGGGAATTATTTCAAAACAGAATCTTAAAATGTCATACAAAATGGATATATTTGCAGAATGAGTTCTATTGAAGAATTATCGAAAATATCTTTACAGGTCAGAAGAGATATCATTAGAATGGTGAGCTCGGCCACTTGCGGGCATCCCGGTGGATCTTTAAGCTCGACCGATATTCTCACGGCCCTTTATTTCGCAGTTATGGAGCATAGTCCTTCGGAATGGAAAACTACCGCCGAAGGGCAGGATGCATTCGTGCTTTCGGCCGGGCATCTGGCTCCGGTTTATTATTCGGTCCTGGCCCGCAGCGGGTACTTCCCCGTAAGCGAACTGGGCACTCTGCGAAAGACCGGCAGCCGGCTTCAGGGGCATCCGTCCGTCGCAGACGGCCTTCCGGGAATATTGCTTCCGTCGGGCTCGCTGGGGCAGGGCGTGTCGGCCGCGGCTGGAATTGCGCTGGGCAAACGGCTTTCCGGTGACCCTCACAAGGTTTATTGCCTGTGCGGAGACGGAGAAAGCGAGGAAGGTCAGATTTGGGAGGCGGGTATGTTTGCCGCCCATCACAAGATAGACAATCTGATTGCCTTTACCGACGTAAACGGCTTCCAGATAGACGGCGCTACCGAATCTGTAACCGCCCTTGCCGATTTGAGAGAGAAATGGCTCTCTTTCGGTTGGGAGGTGATAGAGGCCGACGGGCACGACTTTGCTTCCATCCTGAACGCCTTCAAGCTCGCTGGCAGTGCCAACGGGAAGCCTAAGATGATTCTTTTCCACACTCATATGGGACAGGGAGTGGATTTTATGACCGACAGGTGTGAGTGGCACGGCAAGGCTCCGGATGCCCGGCAGTGCCAGGACGCTCTGTCTCAGTTGGAAGAAACTTTGGGAGATTATTGATATGACCAAATACACAGATACAGGCAAGAAAGATACCCGCAGCGGGTTTGGAGAGGGTTTGCTCAGGGCCGCAAAGGATGATGACCGCATTGTGGCGCTTACCGCCGACCTCACCTCTTCGGTTAAGATGGGGGCATTTGCCAGGGAATTTCCCAATCGCTTTTTCCAGTGCGGAATAGCCGAGGCTAATATGATAGGTGTGGCCGCAGGGCTTGCCAGAACGGGAAAGGTAGCATTTTGCGGTTCTTTTGCAGAATTCATAACCGGAAGGGTCTATGACCAGGTGAGAATGATGGTGGCATATGGCAATGCCAACGTAAAACTTGCTTCTTCACACGCCGGAATATCCCTTGGCGAAGACGGAGCCACACATCAGACAATGGAGGACATAGCCCTTATGAGGGCATTGCCGGGAATGACCGTGATAGCCCCTTGCGACTATAACCAGACAGTTGGCGCAACACTGGCCGCCGCCCGGTATGACGGGCCCGTATATCTTAGGTTCGGAAGGCCTGCCGTGCCCAATTTCACCAATCCCGACGAACCGTTCGAAATTGGGAAGGTATATGTGATGAATCCCGGAAAAGACGTGACAATAGCCGCTTACGGGCACCTTGTATGGGAAGCCGTTCTGGCTGCCGAGGCTTTGGAGGCACAGGGAATAAGCGCCGAGGTCTTGAACGTTGCCACAATAAAACCGCTCGACGTTGCAGCACTTAAGGCATCGGTTTCAAAGACCGGAGCCATTGTGGTTGCCGAGGAGCATAATGCCGCTGGTGGTTTGGGGGAGGCCATTGCTTTTGCCCTGGCCGGTCAGGCTCCTATGGAGTTCATCAACGGTGGCGACCGTTTCGGTAAGTCGGGCACGCCGGCAGAGCTTTTGAAACTGTATGGAATGGACTCCGGGCACATTGTAGCCGCGGCTTTAAAAGTGCTTTCAAAAAAACAGGCTTAGTACTCAGAACAAAAATGCAACACATTCGCAACTTTTGTATAATTGCCCATATCGACCACGGTAAAAGTACCTTGGCCGACCGTCTGTTGGAACTCACAGGAACTCTGGCTCAGAGAGATATGGAGAACCAGGTGTTGGACGATATGGATCTGGAGAAAGAAAAAGGCATTACAATCAAAAGCCACGCTATTCAGATGAAATATGTCCACAAGGGAGAGGAATACCGCCTGAACCTGATAGACACTCCGGGTCACGTCGATTTCAGTTACGAGGTTTCCCGCAGCATCGCTTCCTGCGAAGGGGCTCTGTTGGTTGTGGATGCCAGCCAGGGCGTGCAGGCACAGACAATTTCCAACCTGTATCTGGCCATAGACCACGGACTGGAGATAATACCTGTCCTTAACAAGATTGATATGGATTCGGCCCAGCCCGATGTGGTTGCCGACCAGATAGTCGATCTCATAGGCTGCGACCCCGACGATATTTTCAGGGTGTCGGCCCGTACCGGCGAGGGTGTGGCACCTATCCTGGATGCCATAGTGGAAAAGATTCCCGCCCCGCAGGGCGACCCCGACGCTCCTCTGCAGGCCCTTATCTTCGACTCGGTCTTTAATCCGTTCAGAGGCATAATAGGATATTTCAAGATTAAGAACGGACGCATCCGCAAGGGCGACAAAGTCAAGTTCTTCCATACCGGGATGGACTATGAGGCCGAGGAGATAGGCGTTCTGAAAATGAAGCTGATTCCTTCCGCCGAAATTGGCTGCGGAGACGTGGGCTATATAATTTCGGGAATCAAGAATGCCGCCGACGTTAAGGTGGGAGATACTATTACCTACGTGGCCAACCCCTGCGACACTGCAATCGCCGGATTCGAGGAGGTTAAGCCAATGGTGTTTGCGGGTATGTACCCGGTGCAGGCCGACAAGTTTGAGGAACTTCGCTCGGTGCTGGAAAAATTCCAGCTCAACGACGCATCGTTCGTGTATGAACCCGAAAGCTCACTTGCGCTGGGGTCGGGATTCCGCTGCGGCTTTCTGGGACTCCTGCACCTTGAGATTGTTCAGGAACGCCTGTTCCGTGAATTTGATATGGACGTTATTACCACGGTGCCCAACGTGTCGTACAAGGTTTACACTACCCAGGGAGAGGTGCTGGACGTACATAACCCTTCAGGGCTGCCCTCACCCACGCTCATAGACCATATCGAAGAGCCTTTCATTAGGGCGCAGATTATTTCCAAGGCCGAATTCTTCGGTCCCATAATGAAGCTTTGCCTGGACAAGAGGGGAGTCCTTACCAGCCAGCACTACATTACGGCCGACCGTGTGGAACTGAATTACGATATGCCCCTGAGCGAAATTGTTTTCGACTTCTACGATAAGCTCAAGAGCATTTCCAAGGGTTACGCTTCGTTCGACTACCATATCACAGGATTCCGGCAGGCCCGTCTCGTAAAGCTGGATATCCTTCTGAACGGCGAACCCGCCGACGCCCTGAGCACCCTCATACACGAAGACAACGCCTATGATTTCGGGCGCAAGATGTGCGTGAAGCTCAAGGACCTTATTCCCCGCCAGCAGTTCGACATTCCCATACAGGCGGCCATAGGAGCGAAAATCATTGCCCGCGAAACCGTAAAGCAGGTTCGAAAGGACGTTACCGCCAAGTGTTACGGCGGCGACGTTACCCGAAAGCGCAAACTCCTTGAAAAACAGAAGGAGGGCAAGAAGCGGATGCGCCAGATTGGCACCGTTCAAGTCCCCCAGTCTGCTTTTATGGCAGTCCTTAAACTGGACTAACTACTTTTATTTGAAGTAAATGATATTGGGAACCTTTCGTCCGCCTTCACGGTCGAAACGGCGGTTGTCGCTGGGATGATTCAGAGTTCCCTGTACCGATGTCCACACCTGTGTTGAGCCGCCGCCGTCCAGGTTGAGGGCGTCCTTGAGTCCGAGTTCACGGCAAAGACGGGTAAGGTCTGAAATGGACATTCCCGTGCAAACATCCTTGAAACGTCCGTCCACGGCTATATACCATACGTTACCTTCGTAGTCTATTCCAATTACGCTGCGGTTGTGGGTGCCGGTGGCAAAGCCTCCCTTGTCTTCTCCGGGCTGGTTTACACCGTCTTTGAGAAGCAGCGGACCTGCCGAAATCACTGCGTGTGATTTTTCCATAATGGCGTCGATGGTAGCGTCTTCACGGTGCTCGATGCTTATTTTGTGGCCTTTCTTGTCTTTAATGACTACCATTCCGTTTACGCGGAAAGTCTCGCCCGGGGTGGTGCGTCCGAGCACTTTTCCGTCAATTGAGATGTCGGTTACGGGGGTGAGTTCCCTCATATTGAAATAGCCGGCATTCACGGCTCCCTTTGCTCCGACTCTGGCGGCCAGGACGTCGGTTGAGGCGCTTTGGTCTCTCTGGGCGTCGAGTACCTGTGTAGAGTATCTCTTGGGGTTGTATTTGACTATTGCCACATAACGCGGCTCGCCCCAGAGCTCTCCCTGGAAATAGGCAGTTTGGATTCCATTCTTGAGGTCGGTCCATTTAAGATTTTCCTTAATGTCCTGGGCGCTGAGGGTAAGCGGCAGAAGCATTGCCGCAAAAATTACCAAGTTTTTAAGTGCTTTCATTGTTCTATGGGTTTAAGATAATATTTTTGAGTAAGCAGATTGGGTTCCACTGTCATTTCTTCCTCCACCGGGGGAGGGGTCCCCACTGCCGTCGCTTTTGAAAATTCGGCAATTATGCGGGAGACCGGTTTGCCCGCCCGGGACCTTATGCTAACGGTTCTGAAAGGGGCAAGGCCGAAGGAAACGGCGCAGCGGCGGAGCTGCAGTAAAGTTTCGGACGGGAGTATGACCGACAACCGCCCCCGGGGCGAGAGATGCTCCTGCGCGAAGCCGCAGAGGTCGCGGTAGGAAAGGGTGTCGGTGTGCCGGGCCCGGCAAGTCCGCTCGTCGGGGTTGCCCAGCGAACGTTCAAAGAACGGAGGGTTTGAAAAGATACAGTCGAATTCTTCATTGGGCCGGAAATCCTGAAGGGCGCACTGTATAGAGCAAAGACTTGAGCTCCAGGCCGATTCCCGGAAATTAAGGGCAGCCTCCTCTACCGACGGAGCGTCAATGTCTATGGCGGTTATTTGAAATGAACCGCCCGTTCCGGCTTTCAGCTCCGAAAGTCTGTGCGCTGCAAAGAGAGAAATCACACCCGTGCCGCACCCTACGTCCAAAAGCTTGCGGTCGTCGCTTTCCAGACTCATTGCGGCACCCAGAAGCACAGAATCGGTCCCCACCTTCATTGCCGAGGCGGAATTGTGCACACTGAACTGCTTGAATCTGAAAATGTTAGCCATATCTATATGAACCGTCCGTCCTTTATATTGAGAGTACGGTCGCAAAGGGCGGCCAGCTCGGGGTCGTGGGTCACAATTATTATTGTCTGCCCCGTCCTCTCGCGCAAATTGAAGAAAAGTTTATGAATGTCCTGCTTTGTAACCGAATCCAGGTTCCCGGTAGGCTCGTCGGCAAACAGCACCGCCGGATCGTTTATGAGCGCCCGGGCTATTGCAACCCGCTGCTGCTCACCTCCCGACAGTTCGGAAGGCTTGTGTTCTTCCCTGTCGGCAAGGCCGAGGATTCCGAGCAGTCCCTGCGCTTTCTCACGGGCTTCCCTGCGGCCGCGCCCTGCAATGAGTGCCGGAATCATAACGTTCTCTACCGCTGTGAACTCCGGCAGCAGATGATGAGCCTGAAAGACAAAGCCTATTCTCTTTCCACGGAAGGCGGCAAGGGCGTCGTCCTTGAGCCCGAGCACGTCATTGCCCTCTATCTTCAGAGTGCCTGAACTCGGTTTCGAAAGGGTTCCCAGGATTTGAAGCAAAGTGGTTTTGCCAGCCCCCGATGCGCCTGTAACGGCTATGACTTCGCCCTTGCGGACTTCAAGGTCAATGCCTTTGAGAACTTCGAGCCGGCCGAAGTTCTTGTGAATGTTTACGGCTTGAAGAATCATATACTTCCAAAGATAATAATATTATCTGGAAAATTTTGATTTTTTTGTCAATCGGAAGTATCTTTGCAGTCCCTTTCAAGGGATACGGGGTGTGGCGCAGTTGGTAGCGCATCTGCTTTGGGAGCAGAGGGTCGCACGTTCGAGTCGTGTCACCCCGAC
>JAKSKE010000045.1 GCA_024401895.1 Bacteroidales bacterium | reverse complement strand
TTTCCAATCTTGTTGCCGATTACTCTGATGAACATTTCGACCTGGGAACCCCCACTTTGCAGGAATGTCTCAAAGAGCGTATGTTTGAGCAGGGTCTGTCTCAAAAGGATGTTGCCGGAATGCTGGGTACAAGCCAGTCAAGAATCAGCGAACTCCTTGCCGGGAAATGCAATCCTACATTCGAGTTGGCTCAAAACATATGCCGGAATCTTGGCATATCACCGGCCGTGGTTCTTGGTGTTTGACCGTTCCCAGCCTAATTATTCAGGAGACGTATGCTTTTGCATCCAAATATCCATGTACGTTCTGTCATCCGTCTATATGAATGAGAAATACGAACGTAATCGAAAACATCCAAATATCCATGTACGTTTTGTCCGGCAAATAATTGATGGACCAGATAGGGTTAGGGGCGTTAAAGAAATATGTTTCTATTCAAAAAATTGGCCCGGATCCGTCATGGGAACCGGGCTTATTGTATTAGAAAAATGGGAATTTATAGAAGAATCCCTTTCGCCATAATCCCATCATGCCTCCGGTCGTAGAAATATATTACTGCAATGGTAATGGCCATTGCGATGATGCCGGACAAGCCTTGCATGCCGACAGTGAGATCGCTGCCTCCATTAACCAGAAACATTGAAGTCCCGGCAATGGCGTTGACGGTCCCGTGCATCATTGCGGCAGGAATCTCGAACTTTGAATACAATCTCCAAATCGTATTCTGGAGGTAATATATAGAAAAAGCCCCCGCAGAGTGTTCTGCGAGGGCTTTTTTGAAGAGTTGAGATAGAAGGATTCGAACCCTCACTGACAGAGCCAGAATCTGTAGTGCTACCATTACACCATATCTCAATGTTTTCCGCGGACGGCTGTTTATTAAGCCGTTTCCCACTTTGGGACTGCAAATGTACAGTAAATTCTTTTAATTGCAAAAATTATTTCAAAATGCTTGCAATTGCCCAGCATTCACAGCCTTCGCCACGCCCCACAAAGCCCAGTTTTTCGGTAGTTGTGGCCTTGACGCTTACCCTGTCGATGCTCAATTCCAGCACAGCGGCCAGGCTTTCTCTCATCTGTTGAATGTAGGGCGCAATTTTAGGGGCCTGAAGAGCAATGGTAATGTCTATATTGCCAATGGAATAGCCTTTGGCCTCGAGCATTCCGCTTACTCTTCTCAGCAGAATCTTACTGTCTATGCCACGAAATTCGTCGCTGTTGTCGGGGAAATGTTTGCCAATATCTCCAAGGGCGCCGGCTCCAAGCAGGGCATCGCATAGGGCGTGAATTGCCACGTCTCCGTCGGAATGGGCTACAAATCCACAATCGCCCGCTATCTTTATTCCGCAAAGATACATAGGCAGTCCGGCCTCGATTCTGTGGACATCATAGCCTTGTCCTATTCTGAAATCTGTCATATATCAATTAGTTTTCGTGGGTCAGTCTTGCAATAATGGAGTCCAGAAGTTTGTAAACATGAGATACCGAGCCGGTCGCATTGTTGGTCATAATAGAGAAGACAATGGTGTTTTCGGGGTTGCCGTCCTGTGGCAGAATATAGCCGCTGAAGCATACTACATCACTCAGAGAGCCGCTCTTCATAAACACTCTGTTCTTAAGGGAGTCGGGTTCGTTCCTGAGCCTGAATTCCAGCGTGCCTTTTCCGGGCTGGGGCAGACTTTCGAGGTAGTGGGGAAATACGGGAGTCTTGCTCATTGCCGTAAGGAACCGTACAAAAAAGTCGGGAGAGACATAGTTCTGGCGGCTGAGTCCGCTGCCGTCAACCAGTTTGTATCCGTCCCGTAGTCTCAGTCCCAGACGGCGGAACATTGTGTCCCGGCCTGCCTTGCACGTTTTGTAGTCTGCCGCTCCCAGAACGTTCTTTCCTACGGTTCTCAGAAGGGCCTCGGCGTAGAAATTGTCGCTATCCCTGTTGCAGTCTGTTATTATCTGCTTCAGCGGGACAGAACGGGATGACCCCAGCACTGCCATACCGGTCTGTGCATCCGGCCCCTGGTGGGGGTTGTTAAGGTCTGTACGCACATTGCCTAGGGGACCTACATCGGCGTAGCCGTCGCTTATTTCGAATCCGTTGTTTACGAGAAAATTATGGAAAAGCTGTGCGCAGGTGTATGCCGGGAAATTATTGGTAATCTTAAGATAAGCGGCTTTGTGTTTTACTCCCAGAGTACCTTTTACATAGGCGCAGGGCCGCAGGATGCTGGGAAGGGCGTAAAGCTTGTTGCCGAGACCACGAGTGGTTACGGCCTCGCTTTCTACATTCAACCAGGGAAGTTCGGGCTTGGTAGAGATGGGTCCGCTCAGTATCTGGTCCGGAGCAGTACCTCCGGGGACTTTGATTCGAATGGTGTTTTGATACACGTTGAGCGCTTCGCAGGCACCGAAATAATCGTATCCCATATCGAAGAGCTCCCAACTGTCGGGAATAGGATCTCCCTCGAAGTACCGGCCGTCGCCTATTATCTTCCCGTTAATCTTTTTGACTCCAAGGCTGTCGAGGATGGCCTTCCATTGGGTAAAGGTTTCCTCCAGTTTCGGAGTTCCGTCATAATTCGCCCCAATGGTGGGGTCTCCGCCGCCCACAATGTACAGGTCGCCGTTAAGTTCACCGTTGCAAATGCTTGAATTCGACTGCAGGGTTGTAGTGAACTGCCAGTCGGGGCCAAGCTGCAGCATTGCAATTCCGGTAGTTATGAGTTTTGTGTTGGAGGCCGGCAGCAGTTTATTGTAAGGATTGTAAGATAATATTGTATCGCAATCTCCCTTTACTGCCAGTACTCCCAGCAATGCGCTTCTCATAGGCTCTGCCGAGCCGATGGAATCTACCAGACATTGGGCGGATTCGGGCTTCGCGCCATCTTCCTGCAGGGCCGGACGGAATGCCGTTAAAATAGAAAAGCCGCAAATAATCGCGGCTGAACAATATAGAAATCTGTGCATAATTATTCTGCTTTCTGGCTGGCCTTCACCGCTGAGCTGAGTTTCTCGTAAAGAGCATCTGTCTTTTCAAGAATTTCCTTGCGGAGGCTTGCGTAATAAGATTTCTTGGGGCCTTCTATCTTTGCGTTGACTTTGTCTTTGAGTTCATTGTAAAGATCTATAGCCTCTTCAATGAGTCCGGCAATCTTTTCATCTGCACTCTGTCCTTTTACGGCTGCAACAACAGAGCAGTCCTCTATGAATGCTCCAAGAACGTATTCGATGTCTTTCTTAATAACTCTAAGGTTCATAATGTTGTGTTTTAAGTTTTCTGAAAAATCGTTGGCAAATATAGCAATTATTTCGATTGCGGAAAATAGTAGGGGCTCTTTAGCATACTGGTTATGCCGGTTCCGTCATCGACGTGGCCTATTATTCTGCGGAAATGAAGGATATTGCCTCCGTAATAGTTTTCAGCCCCTTCGTTTATCGAATTCTCCCTCACCACAAGGGATGAATGAATAATGTTGCCGTCTCCAAGGTAGATTCCCACGTGAGTGACTCTTTCGGGCTTGTCTTCGGTAGCGCTGCGGCCAAAGAAGATAAGGTCGCCCTTGCGGGCCTGCTCCCGGGTAACTTCTTCACCCACTTTTACCTGCTGCGAAGCATTGCGGGGCAGCAGCACACCCAGCATAAAGAAAACCGAGCGGGACAGACCGCTGCAATCTACGTATTTAATGCTGGTTCCTCCCCACATATAGGGCACTCCTATGAATTTTCTGGCCATAGATTCGATATTCTCTCCGGTAAGCTCGCGGGTAGCGGCCCATTTTGCAAAATCGGCCGTTTCGCAGGTCTTCACCCATCCGCTTTTGCCCGATGGAAGCTCAACGCAGCTCCATTTCCCGTGCTTTTTACCCGTCTTAAGCATAAGGTCGCCCATAACGAGGTCGCAGATGCGTGCGGCTTTTTCATTCGGTTCTTTCAGGATATGGGTGTAGTCTGCCGTGCAAATGAGTTTGGGAGCGGCTATGTAGGCGTCCTTCTGCTCTTCGGTCATATAGGTGAGTCCCATATCGGTTGTCCAGGCGGTGTAGGGCTCGGGCGACTGAATCTTCTGCCAGTAACTGTTCTTTTCGAGAACTTTCACTACGGTTCCCATAAGGGCCTGGTCTCCGTTTTCGGCGGCGTAATCGGGGTCTTCGCGCATAAAGTTGCTGGAAAGGTTTACAACGGCCCATTCGTTTTGGGCGAATGCCAGGCAACAAATTGCGGTAGCGAATACAGATGCGATGAGATGCTTCATATAGAAAGGTATTTTTAGCAGATGCAAATATAACTATCTTTTTTGTTATCTTTGCATTCTATGCACACACGCGTGTTATACATCCTGGCTCTTATGATGCTCGTTTCCTGTTCCTGGATCAGAGACGACAAAGTAGTTGCAAGGGTTGGCCGCGACCGTCTCTATATGTCGGCCGTACAGGATCATATTCCCGACGGAGTGTCCCGTGAAGACAGTGCTGCGTTCGCCCGCCAGTATATCGAATCCTGGGCAATCGACCGCATTTTCGAGTCTGTCGCCAAGGAGCGCATAGGGTCTGACCCTCAGATAGAGGAAGAAATCAAGAACTATCGTCTTTCTTTGCTCAAATACCGCTACGAACAGGATTATTTGTCAAGGGAACTCAGCCCCGAAATAAGCAGAGAGGACATTGTGCAGTATTATGAATCCCACAAGGAGCAGTTCAATCTTACCCATCCCATTGTAAAGGCAAGGTTCCTGGACGTTATGGAAGATGCTCCCTACAGGGAATTTATGGTGCGAAGAATATCTACGACCTCTGAATCGGAGCTTGCCCTTTTGGACAGCATTGCCAGAATGGAGGCCATAAAATTCTATGACTCTTCCGGGGAATGGATGGATGCCAGAGTTCTGGCAAGGGAATTCGGGATGGATTTCGCAGACCTCTATCCAAGGGCGAAAGGCAAGCTTGTGACGGTTGCCAATACCCAGAGCGGAGAAGAGCGAATGGCGTATTTCTTCGACGTAATTATGAGCGGAACGGCCCCGTTGGATTATTGCGAGTCCGAAGTGAGGGACATTCTGATGTCGGTACGCAAGCGCGAACTCATAAGGAAACTGGAACAGTCCTTGCTTGAGGAGGCGGTTGAAAACAAACGTTTTGTAATTTATTAGCAGATGAAAAAGATATTTGCAATTCTTCTAACCCTTTGCCTGGCATATTGCGGCTTTGCCCAAAAGTATTCCAACGGGCTCATAGATAAGTCTATAGCAGTTGTGGGCAACGAACTCATAACTTTGTCCGACCTTGAAAATGAAGTTCAGATGGCTCAGTTCAACGGTGGTGACCTGGGCGTGAATCCGCGTTGCACCGTGCTCGAGAATATGATGCAGGCCAAACTTTTCCTAATGCAGGCCAAGCTGGACTCGCTCGGCGTGAATCAGGAGACGGTGTCGGCCGAGGTTACCGACCGTATTGCCAGAGTGCGTACTGCGCTCGGTGGAGACGAAGGCGTCGAAGAATATTTCAAGAAGCCGCTGTACAAGCTGCGTACAGAATGGATGAAGCAGATGGAGGAACTCTCCCTTACCCAGCAGGAGCAGCAGGAAATAGCAAAGAAGCTGCCCGAGGTCACACCTTACGATGTAAAGCAGTACCTGGATACGGTGTCGAAGAATATGCTTCCCATCATCCCCAAGAAATACCAGTACAGCCAGATTTGCATTTATCCCAACCGCGATTCGGCTGCCACCGCCTGCAGGGAAAAACTGCTGTCCATCCGCCAGAGAATCATTAACGGAGAACGGTTCTCTACTCTTGCCCGCCTCTATTCCGAGGACCCGGGTTCTGCAAGGAAGGGCGGCGAACTGGGAATGGCGTCGCATTCTGTCTTCTGGCCGGCCTTCGGCGATATGGGAATGTCGCTCAAGATTGGGACAATTTCTCAGATTGTAGAGACCCCCGATGGCTTCCACATTATAGAAGTGCTTGACCGTAAGGGAGATATGTTCAATGCCAGGCATATCCTCCTGAAGCCCGAATATTCCGACGACGACCGGGTTTCGGCGTTCAAGAGACTCGATACCCTCAAAGCCAGGATTCTGCGCGACGAAATATCGTTCGACATTGCGGCAAAGATTTATTCCGAAGACCCTGCCACCCGTACCAACGGCGGTCAGGTCGCCGATCCTCATACCGGGTCGTCGTATTACGATATAGACCAAATCAAACCGCAGGATTTCAAAGCGCTTCAGACCCTCGAAGTGGGTCAGTTGTCCGACCCTATCTCCTCGGTTGACGACGAAGGCAACGAGGGACATCTGGTATTCAAGATTCTCAGGCTGGACAAGATTGTTCCCGCGCACACCGCTACGGCAGAAAACGACTACACCGAACTCCTTGGCAATATACAGGCTATAAAACGCAACGAAGCCATAAAGGCGTTCCTGAAGCAGAAGATAGGGGAAACCTATATTTTTATCGATCCTCTCTTTGAGGAATGTAATTTTTCAATGCCCGAATGGTCATCAAAAATCGCAAAGCATCAATAGCGCTGCTCCTTTGCGTGTCGCTTTGCCTCTTGCCTTCTTTTGCCCAGAAAACCCAGCGCAAAAAAGACGAGAAAGATTTGGTTCGTCTCATAAAGGCAACCTCCATAGAAATGAAGACGGTATATGGAGTGCCGCACCGCATTTCCATAAATGCCACATTCCTTCACAACGGAACCTATCTCAAGTGTGATACCGCCGACTGGGACGTAGATGCGAAGTACATCAAGGCCTGGGGAAACGTGAGGGTTACGCAGGACAAGGTTGTCCTGAGTTCCGACAAAATGGACTATGACGTTGAAATCAGCACTGCAAAGTTCCGCTCCGACGTCGTGCAGCTCAAGGATGACAAGAACAATATCCTAAGAACCAGCACTTTGGACTATTGCACCAAAGACAGTGTGGCCATTTTCCACGACGGCGGTTCAATGACAATGGAAGACGGGCAAATCATTGAGAGCGAACACGGTGTGTATGACACCAACCGCAAGCTCGTCACGTTCGCAAGCAGCGTGAATATGTACGTGGATACGGTTTATGTGAAAACCGAGGTGCTGGATTACAATACCGACGAAAAAGTAGCATATTTCAACAGGGATGTCGATTTTTTCAGGGAAGGGGATATGCTGTCGGCCAGTACCGGATGGTATAACAGAGAGACCGAAACTTTTTATTTCCAGAAGAATGTGCATTGTATGTCGGGCCGCCGCGAGGCCTGGTGCGATTCTATGTACTATTTCAAACTTCCCAATGACATTATGATGCTGGGCGACGCCCAGATTCAGGATACGCTCAAGCACGTTACGGCCGTTGCCGACTATATACTGTACGAGAGTGAGATAAAGCAGCTTACAATGTGCGACAATGCTGCTGTGGCAATGCTTACCCAGCAGAACGGCAAAGAGGATACGCTGTACTGCGGAGCCGACACTCTCATTTACAATGTGGTGAAATTCGGCGACATAGATGAAAGCGAGAAGGCCAATGCCGAGTTGAGGAAGACCGAGTTGATGACCGACGCTGTGAGTGCCTACCGTGAAAGGGTCAACAAGGAGGCGAAAGACGCCGAAGAGAAGAAAAAGCAGGAGCAGTCGGCTCAAATGCCCTCCCGTGCCGCTTCAATGAACCAGCCTGCATCTTCCCCCGCCCCCAAAGCACCTACCCCGAAGGCGGCCGAAAACACTTCGTCAAAGGCAGCCGACAGCACGGCAGTACAGCCGGCCGACAGCACAGCCGTAAAGACAGCCGACAGCACAGCCGTAAAGGCAGCCGACAGCACGGCAGTACAGCCGGCCGACAGCACTTCGTTCAATGTTGCTGACAGTACGTTTACGGCCGACAGCACCCTTATTCCGGCTACGGTAATATCGCCCGACTCACTGAGGAGGGCCCGGGCCGATTCCCTTGCCGCCGCCGTGCGGGACAGCGCCAAGGTCGATTTTGTGCACGCTACCGGCAATGTGAGGGTTTTCCGTTCCGACATGCAGATGCGCTGCGATTCAATGGAATACAACGGACTGGACAGCATTGCCCGTTTCTTTATAGAACCGGTAATATGGAACGAGGGAAACCGCCAGTACACGTCGGACAGTATTTTTGTGCTTGTGCGGAGCGAGCGGGTAGATAGGGCTAATTTGCGTTCCAATGCGATGATTATCACGCAGGAAGACAGCGTATGCTTCGACCAGATTAAATCTACCGAGGTAATGGCTTTCTTCAACGACCAGAGCGAACTCTCCCGCTTCGACGCATTGGGTACGGCCAAGGCGGTCTTCTATCTCGAAGAGAACGGGGCGCTCGCCACGGTCAATGTGGTCGATTCCAAGATTCTGAGCGGAGAATTCAAAGAGGGGGCGATAGACAAGATACGGTATTTCGACGCTCCCAAGAACGATGCGTACCCTACAGTGCAGCTGCCGGAGGACCTGAAGCGCCTGAAGGGTTTCAACTGGCAGCCCGAAAGGAGACCGGCCAGCAAGAAGGACATTACCGACCTGGAAGTGAAACCCAACGAAATGGAGGAGTACGCGTCTCACCCTAAGCCGTCCTTCTACTATACAAAGAAATATTTCCCCGGGGGAATAGAGAAAGTTGCCGCCGACCTTCAGGAAGCGCGTCGCAGGAAGGCCGAGGAAAGAAGGCTGAGGGATTCACTTGCCGTTGCCGACACTATGGCTTTAACCGACAGCCTGGCCGTAACCGATACAACCTCTTCGTCAGCCGTGGGAATAAAGGCGGCGAAGGACTCTTTGAAGACAGAAACTCCCGTTTCTTCGGTTTCCGACTCCACCTCGGTTGCAAAAAAGGAGGAAAAGAAAATTTCTGCCGCCGAATTGAAGCGTCAGGCCAGAGAGGCCGCCCGAAAGGCAAAATGGGAGGAACTGGACCGAAAAGATGCCGCACGGGCCGAGGCTAAACGCCAGAAAGATCTCGCAAAAAAGCGAAAGAAGACCCTTAAGGCCCTGCTTCGTCTGCACGAGCAGGATGTAAGAGATGCGCGTAAGCTACAACGATACATACAATATTACGAAAAACAAAAAGCAAGGAGGAACAAAAATGGAGACCCTGTTAAATAGGTTCCTGCGCTATGTCGCAGTGGACACCCAGTCTAATGAAGACTCTGAAAGTCAGCCGTCCGAGGCAAAGGAACTCGACCTTTTGAGAATGCTCTGCGACGAGCTCAATGCTATGGGAGTGGAAGCCACCCTCGACGAGTGGGGTTACGTTATGGCTTCGATACCCTCTAACATAGGCCATAAGGTTCCGGCAATAGGTTTCATAGCCCACGTAGATACGTCTCCCGACGCTTCCGGGAAGGATATCAAACCTCGGATTGTCGAGAATTACGACGGTTCCGAAATACCTCTGAAGGGTGTTCCCGGCCTTTGCCTTTCTCCTTCACAATTCCCCGAACTGCTTGGTTTCAAAGGTAATACAATAATTACCACCGACGGAACAACCCTTCTCGGGGCCGACGACAAAGCCGGGGTGGCCGAAATAATGAATGCTGTCCAATATATTGTAGAGCATCCGGAATTCAAGCACGGCGACATAAAGATAGGTTTTACCCCCGACGAGGAAATTGGCCGGGGCGTGGTGAAATTTGACGTCAAGCGTTTCGGCGCCGACTACGGTTATACTATGGATGGCGGCGCCGAGGGTGAACTGGAGTATGAGAACTTCAATGCCGCCAGCGCCGGTATCCATATCCAGGGATGCAATGTGCATCCGGGCTACGCCAAGAATAAAATGCTGAACGCGATTCACGTTGCAACCGAATTCGATGCGCTGCTGCCCTCACAGCAAAGGCCCGAGCATACTCAGGGTTATGAAGGATTCTTCCATCTGATAGGAATAAAGGGTACGGTGGAAAGCGCCGACATTACCTATATAATTAGAGATCACGACAGGGAGAAATTCGAAAGCCGGAAGGCTCAGATTCTCGCGTGCGCCGATTTCCTGAACAGCCGTTACGGCCAGGGTACGGTTACAGCTACCGTAAAGGACCAGTACTACAATATGAGAGAGCAGGTTGAACCGCACTACCACGTTGTAGAAAAAGCAGTCAAGGCTATGGAGATGGCCGGAATCAAACCCCGGATTCAACCCATCCGCGGAGGTACCGACGGGGCAAACCTTTCGTTCAGAGGTCTTCCCTGCCCGAATATTTTTGCCGGAGGATTCAACTTCCACGGAAAAATGGAATGGGTACCCCTGGAGTCTATGGAGAAAGCGTCCGAAGTAATACTTAACATAATTCGTCTGTATGCCGAGTAATCCTATGGAAAAGAACAAGATAGCTCTTCCCGAGAATGCGCATCGCGTGCTCGCGGAAGGAGAGGAATACAAACCTCTGTTGGGGGCCGAGAAGTCTCCCAGTGAAGTTACGGCCTATTCTGTTACGATGGGCGTCATAATGGCTATAATCTTCTCGGCGGCCGCCGCCTACCTGGGTCTGAAGGTAGGTCAGGTGTTCGAGGCCGCCATTCCCATCGCCATTCTGGCGGTAGGTATCACGGGCGCTCTCGGAAAGAAGGGAGGATTGGGCCAGAATGTCATAATTCAGAGCATCGGCGCCTGCTCGGGCGTAATTGTGGCCGGTGCAATTTTCACTCTTCCGGCAATCTACATTCTGGGACTGAACGTAAGCTTCTGGCATATGTTCCTGTCTTCGCTGCTGGGTGGAGTGCTTGGAATTCTGTTCCTCATACCCTTCCGGAAATATTTCGTAAAGGAGATGCACGGGAAATATCCGTTCCCCGAGGCTACAGCCACAACTCAGGTGCTGGTTAGCGGTGAGGCCGGCGGAAAAGGCGCCAAGACTCTGCTGGTGAGCGGTCTTATAGGTGGAATCTACGATTTCTGCGTTGCTACCTTCGGCTCTTGGGCCGAGACTCTCAGCACTACCGTAATGCATTGGGGACAGGTGGTTGCCGACAAAGCCAAGCTTGTACTCAAGCTTAATACCGGAGCCGCGGTGCTTGGCCTGGGATACATAATAGGGCTCAAGTATGCTTTTGTAATATGCTGCGGTTCATTCCTCGTATGGCTGGTTATCATTCCCCTTATCAACCTTATTTGGGGCGGGCAGATCATAGACCTTATGGGCACCGGAATTGCCCAGACTGTGTCGCAGATGGCTCCCGAGCAGATTTTTAAGGAATATGCCCGTCATATAGGAATAGGCGGCATTGCCACTGCCGGAATAATTGGAATAATAAAGAGCTCCGGGGTTATCAAGAGCGCCGTGGGCCTTGCAGTGGCCGAATTCGGGCACAAGGGAGGCGCGTCATCGGCCGCATGCACCGAAAGAACCCAGAGAGACCTTTCAATGAAGATAGTCGTTACCTCTATTATAATAGCGCTGCTGGCAGTGTTCTGTTTCTTTGCCTTTGGCGGAATCGTGGACAACGTATGGCAGGCCCTTATTGGGGTGCTCATAGTTACGGTAATAGCATTTCTGTTCACTACAGTTGCAGCAAACGCTATTGCAATCGTAGGTTCGAACCCGGTGAGCGGTATGACAATAATGACCCTCATTATAACAGCTCTCGTGCTGGTTGCCGTAGGGCTTAAGGGAAATGCCGGAATGGTGGCGGCTATGGTTATAGGTGGAGTTGTATGTACGGCTCTGTCGATGGCCGGCGGGCTTATCACCGACTTTAAGATTGGCTACTGGGTAGGTACGACCCCTGCCAAGCAGGAAGGATGGAAGTTCCTTGGAACTCTGGTGGCCGCTGCAACGGTAGGTGGAGTTATGATGGTGCTCAACAAAACTTACGGATTTTCGGGCGACGGAGCGCTGGTAGCGCCTCAGGCCAATGCTATGGCCGCCGTCATAAAGCCTATGATGAACGGAGGAAATGCCCCCTGGCTGCTTTATGGAATAGGAGCTTTGATAGCTGTTGTGCTTAATTTCTGCAAGGTTCCGGCTCTGGCATTCTGCCTGGGAATGTTCATCCCCATAGACCTTAACCTTCCTTTGTTGCTGGGTGGCGCCATTTCTTGGTTCGTGGGTTCACGCAGCAAGAATGCCGAGGTAAATCGTGAACGTTCCGAGAAAGGTACCCTCATAGCAAGCGGCTTCATTGCAGGCGGTGCGCTTATGGGAGTAGTGTCGGCAATCCTTAAATTTGCGGGTTGCGATTTCTGGCTCACAGAATGGAATACTCCTCTTGCCGGAGGCGCCGCTCCTGCCGAAATTGTTGCAATTATCCCTCTATTAGGCATTTGCGCCTATATGATAGTTGCATCAATGAAAAAGGATAAATAAAATTTTTAAAAAAAAGTCATAAAAAATTTGTAGGTTTCAAAAAAATGCCTACCTTTGCAACCCTTTCGCGCTACGGCGCAAGGAGATCTTTGAGATATTTTTGGTTTTATTGAGTGAACCGACGAGTGAGAGCGTGA
>JAKSKE010000044.1 GCA_024401895.1 Bacteroidales bacterium | reverse complement strand
ACCTCTTCAGACTTCAGAATATCTATGCCTAAACACATAGTTTTCCCGATGGTCCCCGATGTCTGCGTGGACCTGCCATACAACAGTCTATAATATTAAGGAGAGGGTACTGCAGATTGTAATAGGCGAAGAATACGACAAAATTATTCCTTCCGCCACATCTTCATTCAAAATCACCGCCGGCGAGAGATAAAAAAGAGCCTTCTATTCAGAGAGACTGAAACGTACAGTCACATTGCAGGAAACTTTCAGCTCTCTAAACTCAAGAGTCTCCTCAACGGCTTCCTCTACAACGCCACCGGCGTTTGACATTGCCTTCATAGCTACGGGGCGGTAGCTGTCGGAGCGGGATTCATATTCATATATGTATATCGCTCTGCCGATTTTTTGCCCGATGGCTTCCGTCATAGCGGTTGCTGTTTCCTTGGCATTTCTCATTGCGTCGGCCTTTACAGCAGTCTTCAGGCTGTCAATCTTTGTGCATTCCACTTTCTGGATATATACGTTGGAGATGCTGACCTTTTCCAATGCTTCAATGGCTTCGTAGGCCAATTGCGCGTTTCCTACCTCTAAAATGTATCTTTTAGACAGAACCGCATTGGGATTGTTGGTTTTTCTTTTGGAAAAGCTGCTGGACATATTATCTACCTTGAGGGCTTTCCTGACATCAATGTCAATTCCCGCAAGAGCCGACTTCATTTCTTTTTCCATAGATGCCAGAGACCTTTTCCTGTAATCGTTTTCACTTACGGTGACAGACAGGGTTATCTTGTCTGGAGAAACAATTTGCTCGGCAGTGCCGTGAACTTCTATATAGCTTTGATTTTCAACCTGTGCATAGGCTTTCCCCGATAGGGTAAAAACCATACACATACAAAAAAAGAGTAAAAAACGTTTCATACAAGCAAATAAAATTGGTTTGTGTCCTTCAGGCAAAAACCGAGCCCGTATTCGGGCCGAGTGTGAAGGGTAGCATAAATGAAGCAAGATTTGCGTATATTTGGAAAAAGAACGCGAATGACAGCCACAATCGACCGTTTATCATATAGAATAAAAGTGCCGGCCTCAAGCACAACACAGGCCGTATGTAAAACACCCGCCTTGCGCATAGTATTGACCTTATGCATTGCCCTTGCCGCGGTCCTTGCCATCACCGGATGCACCGTGGGCGGAGGTTCATGGGCCGGGGACCGGGCGGTTCCCGAAAATTTCCTGCCGGAGGAAATAAGGACGGGAGGGGAGCTTGCCCAAAGGTTGGACCGTAATATGGACCGGCTCGAATCGGAAATCTACCGTCCCGACGCCGTGTTTAAGGCCGACGATTGGCCGGGGGATTTCGTAGGGCGTACCATTTTGGGAACGGTCCTCAATTCGAGGGCATCGGGCAGGGCCCCGCAATATCTGCAATCCATCATCGAAGGCCTGCCTTCCCATTTGAACGAAAAGGGCTATCTGGGACCCGTTTACGAGGGAAAGGACGAGCAGCAGCTCTCGGGGCACGGATGGTTGCTCCGCGGTCTGTGCGAGTATTACACCCTTACGGGCGACGGCGCCATTATCCCTATAATCTGCGGCATAGCAGCGAATCTCTTCCTTCCCGACCCGCAACTCTACTCTTCTTACCCGATTGAGCCGCAGAGCCGCGAGGGCTATTCCGGAGCCGAGTCGGGAACCATTCAGAACGAGGTGGCCGGGTGGAGGCTGTCCAGCGACATAGGCTGCGTTTTCATAGGAATGGGCGGGCTCATACACGCGTACAGCATTCTCAAATTCATTCCCGGCACCGACCCCGAACTCCTGGCCGGAATGAAGGACTGCATAGAAAGAATGCTCGAAAGGTTCCGGGAAACAAACCCCGTTGCCATTAAGGCTCAGACCCACGCCACCCTCACCGCCTGTTGCGCGCTGCTGCGGTATTATGAACTTACGGGGGAGGAGCAGTGGTTGAATGTGGCCGAAGGCCGATGGAAAATCTACGTTGCCGAGGGGATGACGGTGAATTTCGAGAACTATAACTGGTTCGGCCGGCCCGACAGCTGGACTGAACCCTGCGCCATAATAGATTCGTATATTCTGGCCTGCGGCCTTTGGAAGCATACGCTCAAGGCCGGGTACCGCGACCTGGCCGAACTTATCTACTACAACGCAATCTGCCATACACAGCGGTACAACGGCGGTTTCGGTTGCGACAACTGCCCGTCGGAGGAGAACCCTTACCTTAAGGTGCACGCCCCCGAAGCATTCTGGTGCTGCACTATGCGTGGAGGCGAAGGCCTTGCCCGGGTGGCCGAAGGGAGCTACCTGCATTCGGGAAAGACCCTTTATATTCCGTTCTTCCGCGAGAGCGAACTGCGCACCGGAGGAATCAGCCTCAACCAGCATACCGCCTACCCGTTCGAAGGCAAGGTAGAAATTCAGATTCTGGACAATCCCGGCAAATTCAACCGCTTGTACCTTCCCTCGGCGTCGTGGATGCAGGAAATGACCGTAAAATTGAACGGCAAGGCCTGCCGGATGAACGGGAATATCCTTGAGCGCAGGCTGATGGCGGGAGACCGTATAGAGGTGGAGTTTGGGTTGGCCCTGCGCGAAGAAAAAGTTCCGGTCCTGCGCGACGGGGAGCATTCCGACGGGGCCGACCGGGTAAGGGTTCCCTTCAGGAAAATGATAGGGCCCCTGATTGTAGATGAAGAGCTCAAGCCCCTGTACCACCTGATGGACAGTACAGTGTGGGGAAACGACTATAAAAGAAAAATTTTATACCGATGAAAAAATTAATAAGTATTACCGCAGCGCTTGCCGCGCTCATTCTTTTTGCCGGATGCAAATCGCATACGCTGACGGACCTTCGGAAGGGTTTCGAAGAAATCCCCGACAGCGTGCAGACGGCCGTCTATTGGTATTGGATGAACGACAATATCTCCAAGGAAGGTGTCGTAAAGGACCTTCAGGCAATGAAAGCTGTTGGAATTAACCGTGCATTCATAGGGAATCAGCAGGCCGACGACATTCCGTATGGAGACATAAAGCTTGGGTCTGAAGAGTGGCTGGACATTACCGCGACTGCGCTCAAGACAGCGGCCGACCTTGGAATAGAGATGGGAATTTTCAACTGTCCGGGCTGGAGCCAGTCGGGCGGGCCGTGGGTGAAGGAGGAAGAGAGTATGAGGAGGCTTGTGATGAAGGAAGGATATCCGGCCGACATTACCGACAAAAAAATAGTGAAAGTGCTGGCAATGCCAGGGATTGAAGGAACGGTCCTTCGCGCACAGGCTCATTCTCCCAAGGGGAAGGCCTGCCGAGTGGAGTTTGCCGCTCCCGACGGGTTTACCGCCAGAACGGTTTCGGTAAAGGCCTCGGCGCGCACCGACAGACCCGTAAAAGTGCTTGCCGACGGGGCCGTGGTTCGGGAATTTTACTTCGACCGTCACAGAACCGACCTTAACGTAGGATTCGAGCCCCTGGCTCCGGTAGTAATTGCCGTTCCGGAAACAAAGGCAAAGAAATTCTCGGTGGAAATAGGAAAATATTACAGGGAGGACGACATAGATTTTGAAGTGACCCTGAGCGACATTCCCGAAATAGAAAAATGGCCCGAGAAGACCCTGGTGAAAATGTTCCAGGACCCTCTTCCTATGTGGGATCACTATATGTGGACGGCGCAGGGCGAGTGCTCCGACACCGACAAGGTTGTGGACCCGAAGATGGTGATAGACCTTACCGACGGTATCCTCAAAGGCCTTCAGAGCCCCAATATACCCGACAGTTACAGGGTTGTAACCTTCTATATGGAAACCACCGGTGTCACCAATGCACCGGCAGTTCCCGAGGGTACGGGGTTGGAAATAGACAAGATGAGCCGCAAGCATATAGAGACACATTTCGACGCCTTCATAGGCAAGCTCATAGAGAGAATCCCCGCACAGGACCGCAGAACCTGGAAGGTTGTTGTGCAGGACAGCTACGAGACGGGCGGGCTTAACTGGACCGACGATATGGTTGAGGTGTTCAGCGAAAGATACGGCTACGACCCTGTTCCTTATCTTCCGGCGCTTGCCGGCATAACCGTGGGGAGTGCCGACAGGTCGGAGCGTTTTCTGTGGGACTTGCGGCGTCTGATAGCCGACCGGGTTGCGTATGACTATGTGGGTGGCCTGCGCGATATCTGCCATAGGTACGGAATGGAAACCTGGCTCGAGACTTACGGGCATTGGGGCTTCCCGTCGGAATTTCTTATGTACGGAGGGCAGTCGGACCAGATTGCCGGCGAGTTCTGGAGCGAAGGCGACCTTGGCGACATAGAAAACAGGGCGGCATCGTCCTGCGGACACATTTACGGCAAGAATAAGATTTGGGCAGAGTCCTGCACGGCCGGTTCTCCCCAGTACAGCCGCTATCCGCGCCTGATGAAGGAAAGGGTGGACCGATTCTTTTGCGAGGGCATAAACGCTACGCTGCTGCACCTGTTCATTCAGCAGCCCGACGACCGCCAGCCCGGACTGGATGCCTGGTTCGGCAATGAATTCAACCGCAACAATACCTGGTTCGAGGCCCTCGACCTGTTTGTGCAATACCTCAAGCGCTGCAACCTGATGCTTCAGCAGGGGCGCTATATTGCCGACGCGGCCTATTTCATTGGCGAAGACGCGCCAAAGATGACCGGAGTGTGCGATCCTCCGCTGCCTCAAGGGTATTCCTTCGATTATATCAACGCCGAAGTGCTGCTGAAACACAGTAGAGTAAGGGACGGAAAGCTGGTGCTGGACAGCGGAATGGAATATGCCGTTCTGGTTCTTCCCAACCAGAAGACAATGAGGCCCGAAGTTCTGCAATGCATTCAAAAGCTGGTGGAGGAAGGTCTTACCATAACCGGCCCGGCTCCAAGCGAATCTCCCAGTCTCCAGAATTACGGCAAAGCCGATGAAGAGGTGAAAACCATTGCGGCGGCGCTCTGGAATGGCAGCGGACATTACGGCAAGGGCCGTGTCTATGACAAGGGAACTTCGATGGAGACGATTTACGCCGATTTGGGCATAGAGCCCGATTTCTGCACCACCGTTGCCGACGGCGGAAAAGTGTCGTTCATACACCGTAGCCTGGGAAAGGACGGCGACATTTATTTCGTGGCCAACCAGAAGGAGGCCAAGGCCGGTTTCAAGGCAACTTTCAGGGTAGAAGAAGGCCTTGTTCCGGAACTCTGGTATCCCATAGACGGACACATTGAACCGGTTTCCTGGACCCGTGAAGAAAACGGATGCAGCATTGAAATGCAACTGGACAGCCTGCAGAGCGTGTTTATGGTATTTGGGAAAGATGGCTATGGCAGCAGTGTTCCAATGCAGACGGCAGAAACCGTAAGTATTGGAGGCCCCTGGAAGGTTTGTTTCGCTGAGTCTTGCGGGAACGGCGCTTTTGAAACTGAAATGGCACAGCTCCAGGACTGGAGCCGCAGCGACAATTCTGCAGTAAAATACTATTCGGGCCGGGCCACTTACAGTAACAGCTTCTGTCTCAATGAAAAACAATTGGCCGCAGATAAAATTGAGATAGACCTTGGCAACGTTATGGTCATTGGCAAAGTGCGCATCAACGGGGAGTATGCCGGGGGAGTGTGGACTGCGCCGTACAGCATAGACATAACAGAACTGGTAAATGAAGGCGAAAACACTGTAGAGGTAGATGTCTGGAACAACTGGAGAAACCGTCTTATTAAGGACGACAGCCTCCCGCTTGAACAGAGGAAGACCTGGACCAATATTTCTCCCTGGAAAGAAGGGTCTGAACTTCAGTCGTCCGGCCTTATTGGTCCCGTAACATTAAAAATTTCAACCGTTTTATAAATTGGGTCATTGCGGAAGAAAAAAAATTATATCTTTGCGCCTTGTTTAACAAATTAATCTTTAAGAAAAAATGAAGAAATCCATTGCTGTACTGCTGGTTGCACTATTTAGCATTTGTGCTTGGTCGCAGAAAGAAGATTACCAGGGTATGTTCAGGGTTGTTCCCAGATTTGATGCTGGCGCCAATTATTACAAAGGGGAAAAACCCGAGATGGACTGGGGAAACAGCGGTCTTTACACCGAATTTGAACAGAACATTACTTCGGCGTTTAAGTTCCATATGCTGAATCTCTGGGTAAATTCCACCCCTAAGGACCTTTACAGTAATTTTTTCTGTCCCAGCGCAGCGAATTTTCTCCCGGTTTTAACACTCGATATCAATTTCAGCAATTTCTATGTATCCCTTGGAAAGGATTATTCGGGTATGGGAGGATTCGAAAATGATCCCAGCGACTATGACTTCGACTTTGACCAGTTGAGTCCTTTCTGTAGCAATATGGTGTGGACACAGTGGGGCGGCCGCATAGGATGGGTGAGCAACTCCGAGAATACCGACATTTCGCTGGCAGTGACTTCTTCTCCGTTCGGAACCCGCACTTTTGCCGACGGACTTCTTTCTTTCACCGGAATCTGGCGTGGAAATTACGGACCTTTCTCCAACATCTGGGGCTTGAGCGCAATAGCCACACAAAAAGGTAAATATCAGTTCCTGGCAACCCTTGGACAAAGACTTACCTTCGGCGGCTTCTCGGCCACCTTCGACTGGTTCAACACCAGCAACCCCGACCCTTCGGAGTCAAACATCCTTCCTAAGGGACACACCCTGCGCGGAGAACTGGCCTACAATTTCGGCGGCCGTGGAGACATATCCTTTACCGGAATCCGTTTACTCGACCCCACTATGGGAAACTCCTGGATAGCAGGTATGAAAATTCATATTTTACCGGTAAGGAATCTTAAAGTTTCTCTTACCGGAGCCTACAATACGGCTTTCAGTTGCTGGGACTTCCGCGCCGGACTTTTGTATTATCTCGATTTCTCCTGGTAGGCGGGAGTTACATTTCTTCGTCGAAAGAAAGCGTAGCTACAGATATTCGGGCACTTCCGTTGGGGAGTGCCTTTTTAAGTGCATTATAACAGGCCGCCAGAGTGCTTCCGGTAGTGAATACGTCATCGACCAGCAGGATGTGTGAGTAGTTGACACTACGGCATTTGGGCGAGGCTACGAACGCGTCCTTAATGTTGAGGTAACGCTGCTCGCGGTTGAGGCTCACCTGCGATGAAGCGCTTTTGCGCTTGCGCAGAAGGTCGGGGCGTACGTGGGCTCCGGGCAGTGCCTTGCGCAGCTCGTAGGCAATGGTCTCGGCCTGGTTATAGCCTCTTTCCCATTTTCGGAATGGGTGCAGCGGTACGGGTATAATGCAGTCTATGTTGCGAAGGTGTTCCGACTTGCCAATCTTTTCGCCCAACATAGCGCCGAAATACCGTCCTGCCTGAAAATTGCGGCTGTATTTAAGGGCCGGGGTGATTCTGGAATATTCGTTAATGTGAAAGAACAGGGCGGTGGCATAGACGTACGGGCCTTCCTCTATGAAGGAATTCATCCGGTCTGCCATAGGGTTCCTGGAAATTCTTTCGTAATGGGTAAGGGGAAGGTCGCACAGGCAGGGAATGCACAGGCAGTCTTCGACCATAAGGAGTTCTCTTCCGCAGGCAATGCAGCTGCGCGGAAGCACAAGGTCGGCCACCGATACGGCGGCCTCCCGTAAGAGGGAAGTTGTTTTCATAGTTTTTAAGTTTTTAAAATATGGTCCTAATCCTGGGCCATAGCATTTTCGACTTCGTCCGATGATGCCGGCAGGCGCTTGCTTCCCAGCCTGCGTGCGCCGGTTTCGGTTACCAGTATATCGTCTTCGATTCGGATTCCGCCAAAGTTGTAGTATTCTTCGAGTTTAGGGTAGTTGATAGCGTTCTTTCCAATTCCCCCGGCCTTCCATTGCTCGATGAGGGCCGGAATGAAGTAAATTCCGGGTTCGTCGGTTATAACGTTCCCCGGTTTGAGCCGGCGGGCCATTCTGAGGCTGCCCAGACCCAGTTGGGTCGAGCGCTGCTGGTCGGGGTCGTAGCCTACGAGGTTCTCGCCGTAGTCCTCCATATCGTGACATTCCAGACCCATATTGTGTCCCAGGCCGTGGGGGAGGAAAAGCCCGCAAAGGCCATCGGCCACCATATCGTCTATGTTGCCGGGGAGTATAAGCCCCAGGGTTTGGAACCTTTCAAGAATGAGACGGTTTACGGCCAGATGCACGTCGCGGTAGGAGATTCCAGGCGCTATGAGGCTGAAGGCCAGTTCGTTGCAGTCGTAAACAGTGTCGTAGATGTCGCGCTGACGGGGCGTATATTTGCCGCAGGTGGGGTAGGTGCGGGTGAAGTCGGAGCAGTAGTGTTCGTTCAGCTCGGCTCCGGCATCTATTACCATAAGCCTTCCCGGTTCAATGGGAAGAGCGTGAGAATGGCAGTGGAAGACTTCTCCGTGCTGGGTGAGGATAGTGGGAAAACTTGTTCCCCATCCTTTGCTCAGAACTGCGCCTTCCATTTCTCCCACTATCTGCTGCTCAATCCTTCCCGGTCGTATGCCTTTGCGGGCTACTGTGTGCATTTCGTAACCAAGGTCGCAGGCTTTGTCTATGAGGGCTATTTCTTCGGGAGTTTTTACCAGACGCATCTCTATTGCGGCGCTCAGCATTGGGGCCGATGCGTGTTTGCATCCGGCTTTGCCGGCAGACATCACGTCCTGTGTTTGCAGGCCCGTGAGTTTGGCAATCTGCAGTGCGTTATAGCTGCGGCTGGCGGGGAGAAAGTGGATTTTCTTTCCCTTGACGGCCTGTTCCAGGGCGCTTAGAGGGGCGGTTTTAGAGATGCCGGTGCTTTGAGCCAGTTCCTTTATGGTAGGCATAGGCCCGGTCCATATAATGTCGTCCAGGTCGAAGTCGTTGCCGTAGAGAGTCTCTTCTCCGGTTTCAATGTCAATGGTGGCGGCAAGGCCGGGTTCATCTATCCCCAAAAAATAGAGCCAGCTGCCGTCCTGTCTCCATTTGTATGCATTGTCGCGGTATTGTGCGGGGGATTCGACGTTTCCAATGAAAAGCATTATGCCTTTTTCTCCCTCCATTTTCTGCAGAAGGGCCGCCCTTCGGGCCATATAGGTTTCTTTCTTGAACATACCTCAAAGGTAGTGTTTTGCGGGTGTAAAAGCAAATGTCGAAGTCTATGGAAAAAGGCTATATTTGGTAGAGAGTTTACTTTCCTTCGAAGCGGAAAGTTATTCCGCAGTTGATTGCGTAGCGGAATCTTTCCAAAGGAAGAGACCTGTCGGCCGTCACCCTGCCAAGATAAGTTTCTGCGCCAAGGAACAGATTAAATGCTCCGCCTGAAATGGAAAACATTGCTCCTGCCGAATTACCATACGTTCCATACCCGTAGTTTGCAGTGAAACTGAACCAATCTGTTGGCGAAACGGTAGCTCCCAGACGTGCATTCATATACGAAGCATTCTTGTAGTTATGGTAGCTGCCAAGCACACCTACAGACAACTTGTCGTAAAAAGGCATTTTATAACGTACTCCGGCATTGACGGTAAACGGCAGCATCTCAAAGGAATTTGAAGAGCCAGACGGCTTGAACCTGATGAGATTTTCAAATTGCGTTCCGGTATCGGCATCGGTTACATCGGTAACATCGGCAGCCATATCCGAGCGTCCGCAAACATTGTATTTCCAGCCTATGCCTCCAAGGTCATTGATTGCCAGCGAGCACTCAAGCCCCGTCACGGGCTCCACACTCACACCCAAATCCACCGCGGCTCCAAAGCCGGCCAGCCCGAAGGAATTAAAACGGAAGGAATTCATATCATAACAGCCATTTTTGTCAAGAGCAACCTGACAGGCCGGCTGAGCAATCATAAGCCAGTTTGTGGCATTGACAGCAATTGAAGACTCCATTGCGTTCACATTCATAGATTCGGAATAAACCCTTGCGCCTGCAATCCCGAACAGAACTTTTGCGCGGCCTCCAACCTTAATCTTATTACCGATTTTGCGGGAATATCCGTATGCTATGTCAATGTATCCCCTGACATCTGCTGCTGTACCCGAAAGATTATAATTTGCCATGCCTCCATTTTTAAGAAAAGCAAACATTTCGGACGGAATTGTTGTAGAAACATACTCCCTCAGATTGACTTCTACCGTATGATATGCTTCTCGTGATTTATCCCAGATTCCAACCGTGGCCAGATTCAAGCCCAAATCCTCTACAGCAAGGTTTTCCGGATTGAGTTTGGACAGGAACTCTTCGGAACTTACCGCTTTATTGAGTCCATATACCAACTTGCCGTTTCGGGGGAATAGGATGCTTGACAGGCCGAGATTACTGCCGGCAGATACATTGATATTTCCCAGAACTACGGACACTACATTTTTATCACTTTGAAAAGCGGGATTTATCCTATGCCCGAAAGAATAATTGTCAAGGAAATATGAGGTCTCAAACGTTTGAGAAAATGCTGTAGAAGAAAGGAAGACAGCAGCAATAAATATAAATATTCTTTTCATAGCACCTATTTCACATTTAAGATTATACCTTCAGGAGCCGATACCGACTTTACCTTTATAGACATTTCGTTGCCGGCATTCAGCACGGCCTTTCCGGACGACACGGAAGCGGTCGCCGAAATTTCAATGTTTCCTATTGTGGTAAATGGCGAATTGTCTGGTTTTTCGGCAACAATCGTCAAATCTGTAACCACCCCGGCTCCAACTTTGACCGGAGACTTGTCGGCGGTTTCAATCTGTACCATCTGCCCGTCAATTTGAAGTTTAATAATTGTTTCAATGTCAAATGGAAATTTATTCGTCAGTTCCATTTTCAGTGCAAGTTTGCGAACTGTGGCAGATTCGTCGAAATCCAATTTGTTATTGAAAGTTTTATCGATTTTGAACCGTGATCCCTTGTCCAGAACCAAAGGAAGATGTACTTTTCCGGAAACGCATACTTCGTTTTGCCTGTCGCTATAGACTTCAAAAAAATCATCGCCCGCGCAACGCGCAACCAGATCCTTTACTATTATCTGATTGGGCAGGCAGTTGAGAATTCCGAGGATTCCGGGGCATACCGACTCATCGATATGAACTACGCTTTTGCCGGATCCTCCAATGACAAGCCCGGCGATACGTGATGGTTCAGGCACAATACCATCCTTGCGAACGGCTTCGAACGTTCCGGAAATGGATATGGGGAAAGGAGTATTGTTATCTACCTCAATATCCAATCCGGTGTCTGTAAATTTGAAGACATTTCCCTCGGCAGTTATCTCGGGAGGAAGATTTAAATCAATGGTTTTGGGAGGTATTGACACTGTAGCGTCTACCTTAATTTCCGCCCCCTTGACCTTGGCAGAGCCCTGAACGGAATGTAATGAAATGCCTGCAGTAGCGGGAACTACGCCCGGTCCCTTCACTCCGAAGGAGCCCATAACGGAAAGCCGTTCCGATATGGAAAGCGTCCGGCCTTTAATCCATCCGGTTTGGATATCTATTCCGGAAAGCATCAAATTGCAAGAAATTTTTCCGGGAATGTCCGTATCCTTGTTGATCACAAGTTTGCACACGTTGTCCAGGACTATAACATCGTACCAGGTATCGGTCGATTTCTTTTCGAAGTGGAAGCCCTTGGGGAACTGGATGGTGAACCCTTTGCAAAGATACGCCATAGGACTGGTTGCAGAGATTTCAATTGAAACGGGGAACTCAAAATCAATGCTCCTGATATCGACCAATTGCGATGGGAACTGATATTCAAATCCTATTTCCGGCCCGCCTTCAATATTTGCGACGGTGAATGAAAATTCTGAAGGAATCGGAATGCCGGCATACTCTCCGGTACTGTAATTCCACGAACAGTCATTGAGCAGCGCGGGTATGTTTATCTCAGGAATGACGTCCAGTTTCTGCGATGTTTTGGGGATATCGGTGTTGAAGAAATAATTGCCGGACTCATCTTTTACTATGTTGTCTGCCTTGAGAATTTCTTCCAGTTTGAAACTCAGTGTGGTGTCGGCCGGAACCGTCACTCCCTCTCCGAACAAAGTGATTTCCGGATCAATGTTTTGGAGAGTACTGTTGGAATAGCCCGGATCCTTTGAACAGGAGAACAATACCGGAGCAGCAAGAAAGATTAAAAGAAAACGAATCTTCATAAGGGATACAGGTTAAAATGTCGGATAGTATTGACAAAGATATATAAATTTTCATTTATAAACACCTATGTTATTGGCAGATAAATCGCCTTCTGAAAACGGCAAGGCAGGGAAACGCTTAAGCGTCTCCGCGATGACGCATAGACTCGCTTTGACATCGGATACACCTCTTAGTTGGGCACGTCGGGGCGTTTTCAGGATGACACGTCGGGGCGTTTTCAGGATGACACGTCGGGGCGTTTTCAGGATGGCACGTCGGGGCGTTTCAGGACGACACGTCGTGGCGTTTTCAGAAATGCTTCATAGTGAGCGAATTACAGAAGGCCCTTCCTCGAT
>JAKSKE010000043.1 GCA_024401895.1 Bacteroidales bacterium | reverse complement strand
GATTTTTCTTTCAAATTCTTTTACAAACGTTTGGAAAATCCATAAGAATATTTAAGAAATTTATTTTTATGAGAAGCTGCTCGCCATTTATTTAAATGGAAAAAGGACATTTGAAACATTCGGGCTATTTATTATATTTGTAGGTTATGAAAAAATTTTACCTGACTTTTATTTTTCTCTCCCTTGCAGCGACCTGCTTTGCCGACGAAGGAATGTGGTTCATTTCTAATTCCGGCAAAAACCTGCGCGAGGCCGGCAAGGCCGTCGTTTCCATAGATTTTATGGGCACCGGCAGCCTTATTTCCAAGGAAGGCCTGGTTATTACCAACCACCACGTGGCCAGTGCCGACATTGCGGCGCTCAGCACTACCGAACACAATTACATAGTGGATGGGTTCTGGGCTAAGAGCAAGGCCCAGGAAATTCCCATCCCCGGACGCAAGGTTCAAATCCTGCAGTATATGCTGGACGTTACCGACAAGGTCGATTCCCTTTTCGTCAACGGGATTGTAAAGAAGGGGCCTATGTCCGGACGCCGGATCAGCTATCTGCTCGAAGAGAAATATTCCAAGGAAACCGGGCTGGTGGCAAGTCTGGGCAAATTCTGGGGTGGAAATAAATACTATATGTCATTCTACAAGGAATACAGCGACATACGTCTGGTTGCAGCTCCCGCCAATCAGATTGCCAATTTCGGCGGTGAAACCGACAACTGGGACTGGCCCCAGCACAAGTGCGACTTTGCAATGCTCCGAATCTATACAGCCCCCGACGGTTCTGCTGCAGAGTATTCCAAGGACAACGTTCCCCTGAAGTCGGAGAAATATCTCAAGATTTCGCAAAAAGGCTACCGTGAAGGCGGCAAAACCATTGTAATAGGCTATCCCGGCAGCACTTCCCGCTACCTCAGCTCGTTCCAGCTGAACGAAAAACTGGGCATCCGCTACAACATCTACTCCCGGGTTCTGTGCACTCAGGACCAGATTCTAACCAAATATATGGCAAAGGACCCCGAGATTAGGATCAAATATTCCGAAAAGCAATTCTCCAAGAGCAACATCCACGAAAACTACAGCGGAGCGCTGGAATACGTCGAGCGGTTCAAGGTTATGGAACACAAGAAAGCCACCGAACGGCAGTTGCAGCAATGGATAGATGCCGACCCCGCCCGCACCCGTCGCTGGGGTTCCCTGCTTCCCAATATGGCAAAGTGCTATGCCGCCGCCGAAGCGGTAGAGCGTTACAAGGCTTATGTGGGAAGCTGCATATACTCCGGCTCCGACTTCTTCAAGCTGTCGAACGCAGTGGCGTCACTGCAGAAAGACTGCAGCGCAGGCAAAGTTGAAACAGCCCGCAGACGCACCCTCGAAGTTCTGTCCAATATGGACGTAAAAGTAGAGGAAGAGCTCTTCTCCAGTATGCTCAAGATATACTTCGAGAATGTCCCCGACTCCCAGCTCGCACCTTACCACAAAGAGCTGAAGGCCGCCCACAACGCCAACTGTGAGGCAATCGCAGCCGCCATGCTGAAAGAGAGCGTCTTTATGGACGTGAATTACTTCGACCGAATCTTCGGGACCGGAAACTTTGCGGCCGTTTATGAAGATCCGGTTTTCAAATTCTATGAAGGATTCAAGAAAGTGAGCATCCGCCAGATGTCTCTCGAAGCCAATCCCGTGGACCTGAGCACTTACAACGACGAATACAAGATTGCCCTGTATAGAATGAACGAAAGCCTCGGGCGCACCCAGTATGCCGACGCCAATTCCACCCTTCGCGTAAGCTACGGTAAGGTGGAAGGCTTCGAGCCCCGGGACGGAATCTGGTACAGGCATCAGTCCAACCTCGAAGGAATCCTCCAGAAATACAAACCCGGCGACTATGAGTTCGGCCTTACCGACGACTGGCGCACGGTGCTTGAAAGAGCCGGGCAGAACGTACCGGTGGATTTCCTGTCCGACAACGACATTACCGGAGGAAATTCCGGCAGTCCGGTGCTCAACGCGCGTTGCGAACTCATCGGCCTGGCCTTTGACGGAAACAAGGAATCCCTTTGCGGAGATTTCGAATACGTTCACGACTATAACAGGACAATAAGCGTAGATATCAGATATGTACTGTGGGTTCTGCGCAATTATGCCCATTTGGACAACATTCTTGAAGAAATAGGAATTTAAACCAACCATTTATATATGAAAAAAAACACCATCTGCACAAATTGGCCCAAGTTTCTTTTACAATGGGTTGTATTGGCTGCGATAATTTTCTTCGCGAGCGGCCTGGCCGCAAAGCTCATTCCTGACTCTACGCCCGCGGACCCCGAGACATATTGTCCCGCCGGAGGCCTCCAGGCCCTCACGACTTATGCCGTAAGGGGTTCTCTCCCCTGCTCTATGAGCTCTCTCCAGATTCTTATGGGTTTGGGGCTGGCTGCGGCAGTCGTTCTCTTCAGCAAACTGTTCTGTGCATTCATCTGCCCCATAGGAACAGTAGAAGACCTTTTGACAAAACTTCGCAATGCTCTTGGCATCAAGGGAATCCAAATTCGGAACGGAAGCCCTGCCGACAAAATCCTGAGCATAATAAAGTACGTAATGCTTTTCTGGATTTTCTACAGCACGGCAACGGCAAGCGAGCTGTTCTGCAAGAATCTTGACCCCTACTACGCAATGGCAACAGGATTCAAGGGAGAGATTACCCTGTGGATGTCTATCGTAACGGTTTCGATGGTATTCGTAGGCGGCTTCATTATAAAGAGATTCTGGTGCCGCTATATATGCCCTATAGGCGCAGCTTCAAACACTTTGAAATTCTGGCTGCCCCTGCTTATCCTCGCAGCTCTGTGGTGGCTGCTTTCTATAATAGGGCTGGAACTGCCCTGGTGGTGCGCACTCGCCGCATTCTGTGTGGCCGGATACATTCTGGAAGTCTTCCACAGCCGTCCCAAGCTACAGCTGCTGCACGTTATCAGAGATGAGGACGTATGCGGACGCAACTGTCAGCAGTGCCGCAAGAACTGTCCCTACAACATTGCAGTCACATCTTTCGGAAGCGTAGTGAACTCTGTCAACTGTACGCTGTGCGGCGAATGCATTGCGGCCTGCCCTTCCAAAGCCCTGAGGATTGGAACCGGCAAGCATAGCCCCGACAATAAGCTTTTCAACTACCTTCCCGTAATCATTACAATTATAATAGGAGCCGCCGCATACTTTGGAGCCAAGTCGTTCGAACTCCCCACAATAGACGAGAAATGGGGCATTGAGCAGGGAATGGAACTCCAGAGCTATACCATAGAGAACCTGAAGACCGTGAAATGTTTCGGCAGTTCAATGGCATTCAAGGCCAAGATGGAAAAAGTGAACGGTGTGCACGGAGTAAAGACCTATGTAGGTTCACACAAAGTGGTCATTACCTACGAACCCGGCAAGATTACTCCCGAGAAACTCTCTGAGGTTGTATTCGAGCCTTCTCATTTCAGAATCTGGAGCCCCGACCCCGCAAAACTCAGCGAGCTCAAGGTTGTAACCATCCGCACCGAAAAGATGACCAGCAAACTCGACCTCAACTATCTGGGCCTTCAGTTCAGGACTACCGGAAAGAGCATATTCGGCCTTGAGTCGGAATACGACTGCCCGCTTGTAGTACGCGTTTATATGTCTCCCGACGAGAATCTCGACGAGGAATGGTTCCGCCAGACTGTAGAAAAGAAAGAACTCGAGATGCCCGTTCACGGCGGTGGCACAAAGGTTACTCCGGTTGACTTCGAATTCGTAAGAATGGAGAAGGAAGTGGGAACAATCGGCATTGCCGAATATCTTGAAAGAATGTTCGATCCTTTCGTTGCCAATTTCAACGGCGAATACCCCAGTGCCGACAGCACAGTCATAATCAAGCGCGAGAAATATTACGAAGGACAGCCCCAGTTCATTTTCGAACTGGCCGAGCAGAGCTACGAAAAGCCCATCATCAAGCGCGCTCTCCCCTATCTGAGCAACCATCTCTCAAAAGAAGAGGGTGTGATTGGCCTGTATCTGAAGCTCAACAAAGACCTTGTGCCTTCTATCCAGATACGCTTCGCCGCTCCAATGACAGCCGAAAGGGTTCAGGAACTCATAAATATGGAAACCTGGACCATCACTTACGCCAAGGATGACGTGAGGGAAGAACCGGCCCGAATGAAGTTCCCTGTTCCGGGAATCAGCTACCCCTACGCTGCGGAATAAGATGAAAGTTCTCAAGTGCCTTCTGTCGTGGCCGGTAACGGTGGCATTGATTGTCACAGCATCGCTGATGCTCGCCGCAGAAGGCACCTGGAGCCTGGAACTGTTCCACCATTGGACTTTTGTGGCCATAGTGCTGCTGGCGCTGCCAGTTCTGCTGTTTGCCGCGCTGTCCAACCTTAAAAAGAAATCGTATTGCCCGCTTATAAGCCACCTGGGACTTTTCCTGGTTCTTACAGGCGGGCTTTTAAGTGCCACAAACCGCATAGAGACACAAATGAGGGTGTTCCAAGGCGAACTGCCGGAGCACCTCGCATTCTATGCCAACCACACCGTCGTACCCCTCCCCTTCGACATTGCCCTGGAAGAATTCAAGACAGACTATTACGAAGACGGATGCAGCCCTAAACAGTTTACCAGCACTCTGCGTATCGACGGGAAAACTCTTCAGACAAGCGTGAACCACCCCTGCACATACAAGGGCTACCGCATTTATCAGTGCGGATACGACGCCTTGGACGGCAGGTATTCAGATCTGAAGATTGTGCGCGACCCGTGGCTGCCGGCAGTTGCATTGGGAGCACTGCTCCTGGCAATAGCGGCGGTGCTGAGTCTGAAGAAAGCCTGGCACAGCTGGAAAGTCCTTCCGGCCGCAGTTGTCCTGGCCACGGTTTTCACTGTCATTTCCGTTGCCCGAATCGAATTCGGAACCCTTCCTCCGGCTCTACGGAGTTTATGGTTTGCCCCGCACCTTATTATATATATGCTGGCCTACTCCCTAATGGCCCTGTCGGTCATAAGCGGGGTCGGCAGCCTGTTCTTCAAAAAAATTCCCGAACAACTTTCACAGAAACTTCTTTCCACCTCGTCGGCGCTGCTGCTGGCAGGAATGCTCTGCGGCGCGGTATGGGCACAGCAGGCCTGGGGCAACTACTGGACCTGGGATACAAAGGAATGCTGGGCTGCAGTAACCTGGCTTTTAACCCTTGCAGCCCAGCATATCCCCGGGAACAAAAATAAACTTATATTCACAGTCGTGGCATTTGTGGCAATACAAATAACCTGGTACGGGGTCAATTACCTTCCCGCAGCAAGCGGCAGCCTGCACACTTACAACTGAACGGGGGTTTCCCCTTCTCCCCTTTCCCCCGGAATCTACGCCCGGGGCAGGGTTATTCCGTTCTCGGCCGCTGCGGCAAGCAGGGCATCCAACGCATAGGTAATCTGCTCGGGCTTGTGCTCGCTGGTAACGTCGAAGCGCAGGCGCGCCTTATTCTTGGGAACCGCCGGATAAACCGCAGGCGGCACTGCAACTCCGCGCTTCTGCATTTCATTCGAAAGCAGGAACGCATCTTCGTCGCGGCCAATGAGAACCGGCAGAATCGCGCTCTTGCCACCCATACATATATTGAGCCCGCGCTTCTTCGCTTCCGAAGCAAAGAAATCTATGTTCGACGCCATACGCTGCATAATCGTAGGATCGGCCTTAAGCAGGCGGATGGCTTCGAGCGAAGCTGCGGCAAGGCCGGGAGAGATTCCCACGCTGAACACGAATCCCGGAAGATTGTACTTCAGATACTCGATGAGTTCGGCCTTTCCGGCAAGATATCCTCCGCAGGTACCCAGACCTTTGGAGAGGGTTCCCATCTTTATGTCAACGTCGTCGGGGGCAAGGTTGAAATATTCATCGACTCCGGCGCCGGTAGGACCCAGTACGCACGCGCTGTGGGCCTCATCGACCATAAGGAAGCATCCGTACTTCTTCTTGATGCGCACGAATTCGGGTACCGGAGCAATGTCGCCGTCCATACTGTAAACGCCTTCAATCACAATGAGCACCTTCTCGAAATATTTCCTTTCGCGCTCGAGAACAGCCTCGAGGGCGGCGGTGTCGCTGTGCGGGAACGATTTTGTAACGGCCGGGGACAGACGGCATCCCTGAGCAACCGAATTATGGGCCAGGGCATCATAGAGGATAAGGTCGTTCTTTCCGCAGAAGTTTCCTACAAATGTAACGTTGGTAGAGTGACCACCCACGCATACCACCGCCGCCTCGGCGTGCTTCCATTCGGCAATGGCACGTTCGAGTTCGCCGTGAACCGGTTTTTCTCCGGCAAGCAGACGGCTTCCGCTGGCGCTGGTGCCGTACTGGTCGATGGCCTTCTTGGCGGCTTCCGAAACTTCGGGACGACCGCTCATTCCGGCATAGTTGTAATTGCCGAAATCGATATACTCCCGCCCGTCAATGATGCAGGTATCGCGCAGAGGCGAGGAATGGCTCACAAAATAGGGATCTTCTCCCCCGCCGGCCAGAAGCGCCTCGCGGCGCGAGCGGAACGCCTTGTATTCCTCGGAATCGGCAAAACGGGTAACCGGGGTGCGTTCTTCGCGCTTTGCAGGTTCGGCACCGCCGCCAAAGATCAGACGGTGAATCATATCGGCGGTATTGGCCGGAGTCGCGCAGCTGATGTATTCCTCATCGGGAATAATAACGTCGAAAATCTCTTCGAGTTTCATCGCAACCGAAAGAATCTGTAGGCTGTCGCCTCCGAGCTGGTCGACGAAATGTGAATCGGGGCATATGCCCTCCTGAGGAATCTGAAGAACCTCGGCATATACCTTGGTTATCTTCCTTATATACTCGTCGCGACCTTCCCAGGCGGGTGCCGCAGTCTGAGTTCCGGTCTCGATTACAGGTGCCCCGCCGGCCAGAGGAAGTTCGCGGAAGTTCAGACGGCCGTGAGCTATCTGCTTTACAACCTCCTGCTTCTTAATCTTGAAACCGTTGGCGGCCGGGAGGGTTGTTGCGGTAACCAGCAGGCGGTTCAGACGCTTGTAGGCGGGTAGAGACGCATTCAGGCGCATAACCCGGGCAGCGGTGGAGCCGAGGTATGATTCGTCGGAAATCCTGTCCCCAACATTAAGGATAAGGGTGATATCCTGGTACATACCTGTCTTTTTGGGCAGGCCGACAATGGCCGACTGGGTTATTCCGTCGAGATCCGAGAAAGTATCTTCGAGTTCGTCGGGATAGACGTTTTCGCCCGATTCGCCAATGATGACATCCTTGATGCGGCCTTCGATTATGTACAGGTGGGCCGGCTTGTCGATTCGAATCAAATCGCCGGTATCCATCCAGCCGTCTTTGTCGGTAAGGGGCGGCAGGAGTTTGCCGTCGGCCATTCTGGCATCGTGCAGGCCCACTCCCTTAATCTGGAGCTCACCCACGTTGCCGCCACCCTTGATACGGTAGTATGTGTTGGGCAACGGCGCGCCGATGCTACCCTGCAGACGGCTATTGAGGGGCCAGAAAGTTTCGAAGCCGGTGATTGCCGTCTCGGTCATTCCAAAGCCGCAGACGGTATAGTAGCCGAGGGCGTTCAGTAGCCGCAGGGCTGCGGGGTCGGCGTGGCTTCCTCCAAGAATGACACTCTTTATATGGGTTCCCAGCATCTTCTTGCGCATAGCATAGAAGAGTTTTTCGGCGGTGGCGTGGCCGAATCTCGGGAACAGAGTCTGCAGGAAGAGGCTGAAGCCGAGGAGTCCCTTCACTGTTTCGCGCAGTACGCAGTTCTGGTTGGCCAGGGTGGCATAGAATGACTTGGTGAGGCTGTTTGCGAGCAGGGGCACCGAGATTACCTGCGAAACTTTGCAGCGCTGGATTGTCTGTAAGATTGTCTGAGGCGCCCGGTCTTTGAGGTAAACCGTGATATATCCCAGGAAGCTGCTCCAGATGAATACCGCCGCAAAACCCAGGACGTGATGGAACGGGAGGAAGGCGAGGGTGCGGAACGGGAAGTCGTCGATGAGGAGTTTGTTGTTGCTGTAAACCTGCTTTGAGAAGAGGGCTATTTCGCAAATCGTTTCCTCGTTATAAACGAAGATATTGGAGTCGGAAGTGGTCCCCGACGTGCACAGGGCAATATTGTGCCCCCACTGCGGGGTTACGGGTCTGTCGGTGGAGTCGGGTAGGGCGCGAAGCTCTTTTATGTCGAGGGTGCGGATGCTGTCGGGAAGCCGGCGGGGACGGCCGCATACAATGGCGCTGCAGCCGGCGTTTTTTAACAGAGAGGCGGTCTTTTCGTCACTGAAGGAGGGGTCGAGCAGAAGGGTGTCGTGGCCGCTGCGGGTAAGGCCCCAGAAAAGCGGGAACCAGTCTTTGCCGCTGTCGAGGGAAATGGCTACGCGTTCTTTTCCCTGGAAATAATCCTTTAGGAAGAGGGTCCAGACGTCGGTGATTTGCGCCTGCCGATTGAAAGTAATGGTTTTTCTTTCGCCGTTTTCGAGATACATAGCGGCCCATACGTCTCCGTGGCGGCATATAAGCTGATAAAGATTAGCAAATGTTTTCTCTTTTTCCAAAAGAGCACATTTGGCAAGAACGGTGTAAGTCTCGTCAAATTTCATTTTAGGTTTCAGGTATTTAGTCTTACAAAGATATAAAAATTTTTTTTCTTGCGCAGCCGGTGGCTCGGACGGTGCGCAGCCGGTGCCCTGCGCCAGCTCGTCAACTACAATTTGCTTACGCAAATCAATTCCTCGCTAGGACGGTGCGCAGCCGGTGCCCTGCGCCAGCTCGTCAACTACAATTTGCTGGCGCAAATCAATTCCTCGCTAGGCGCAGGCACCGGCTGGCTATCGGCAGTTTGTTCGTACATCGTGTGTGCAACTTTGGAAGATAATTTATAATTTTGTACATCGAAGCAAAGAGACAGATGAAAAAACTATTCTTTTGGGTTGCGGCCGCGGCCCTTTCCGTCGCGGTTGCATCCTGCATCGGCGGCATATTCGCCCCTACCCCTAAAAGCATTATCGTCAACGCCGCCGGGATCGAACTTGAAACCGGAGGAAGTGCGACCATCGGTTTTACCGTCCAGGACAAGGGATACCGGTTCAACAGCGACATCAGCTCAAACGACTGCCAAATTCATCTCTGGCACTCCGACTTCGGCGAAAGCACCGAATTCCGGCTCACCGAGGTTCGGTTTGAAGGCGACGGCCATTACGTGGCAACCGTTCAGGATTTGGGCGGAGACTATGCCTACAGCGAACAATGCCGGCTGTCCATTCAAATCGGTGGAATGCAGACCGGGAAGCCAGAATACATTCATTCACAATATTTTACGGTTAGATCCGACAAACCGGCTCCAGAATTGCTCACCGGGCTGCCAATAGTTTACATCAACACCCGGGACTACCGCGACATCACTTCCAAGGTCGATGACAAGGAAGCTACAATCTATGTAAACGGGATGGGAAAGTATGCAGACCTGGAAGAATCGGCCTGCACCGTAAGAGGCAGGGGGAACACTACCTGGAAATGGTCTAAGAAGCCCTATCTGGTAAAGATGGAAAGCAAGACCTCTTTCTTCGGGATGCCCAAGCACAAGAGATGGGTGCTTCTGGCCAATTTTATGGACAAGACTCTGATGCGCAATATGGTGGCCTACAAGGCCTCGATGCTTACCTCGCTCGATTGGACGCCTCACTTCCAGAACGTCGAACTCGTGCTTAACGGGAAACATCGCGGCACCTATATGCTTATAGAGCAGGTGCGGGTGGACAAAAACCGGGTCAATATTTCCGAAGAAGGCGGATACCTCCTCGAGAGTGACTTCCATTTCGACAACGAGCTTCAGTGGACCGTCCCTTACGGGCAGAGTCTGAACTGGAGCGACCAGATGCCATTCGCTATCAAATTCCCCGACGTTGACGACATTACCTTCGAGCAGGAGCAATGGATCAAGGACTATATCGATTCTGCGATGAAGGCGCTCTACGGCCCCGACTTCAAGGACCCGGAAAAAGGTTGGAGAGCATATATGGACGAAAAGTCCTACATCGACTACTGGCTGGTATATGAACTTTTGAACAATATGGAACTGGGCAATCCCGGCAGTGTCTATACTCATAAAGATAAGGACGGTCTTCTGGTCGCCGGGCCGGTCTGGGACTTTGACTGGGGCAGTCTGTCATTCTATCGCTATCCTAAAGCAAAGGATGAAATCGTACTCACCAATTCTATATGGTACAAACGTTTACTGCAAGACGAACAGTTCTGTCAAGCTTTGGTAGCCCGATGGCGCGAGCTTAAACCGTCATTCGAGACGCTGCTCCCCTATATCGACGAGCAGAAGGCGGTTCTGGCCCGGTCGGCAAGGATTAACTTCGGAATGTGGGACCCTTCCGAAGATGCCGGCAGCAACTACGGCGACATTATCAACGGCGACGAAAAAATGTCCTTTGACGATGCTGTAGCACTGCTTCGGGAGTCGCTCAAACGCAGAATCGAGGTCATCGACTCAAACATCGGAGCTCTGGCAAAGTGAACTTTTTGAAAGAAGGGTTAGGCCCGACCGCTCCTTATTCTTTTTAGGAATCGACCGGGAAGGCCGCAGCAGCGATGAATAAAGCCAATGAATTTTACGTTCACCGGGTTCAGGGCAACCCAGATACGTGAATAAAGACGATACCAGCGGTTTTCAACCGACACAAAACGGCCGGTGCCTCCCTTTGAGGGGACTCTCCAGAAACCTGTCACGATTCCAAGGACCAAATCCTTGCCAACTATCTCGCTGCCAATGCAATTGTCTCCGCGGAAGACATAACTGTGGGGGCGCACTTCCAGAATGCGGTGAACGACATAACCGTCTCCCCTATTGTAAACAGCTACGTCGTAGCGCTTCAATTCCTGCCTGACGGGCTGAATCAGAACCGGGTCTCTTCGATAGCGGAGCATCGGGTACATACTCACTCCCCTCACCTGGGTCACATATTCGCCGCCCCGGGAGAGTGCCTGCTCAAAATTCTCGTATGCAAAGAATGTATCTTGCATAGGCCTGTCCGCTATTCAAAGATGCCGGCCTCGGTCATCTGCGCTACCACAGAGTCAACTTCGGAAGTAGCCTGTGCAATGTCTATGTCGTAAGTCTGCGCATAGAGCCCGTAAATTTCGGGAACTTCCCTACCCTGCTCTATCCATTTCCAGATATCAACTGCAGGTTCATTCATTTTTATCATTCCCGGAAATTCTTTTTCGAGTTCTCCGGTAGAGATTGCCATAGTCTTGCCCATCACCGGGCAGAGCATAAAACCTTTTTTGATTTTCATATGGTGTTAATCTTTATTGTTCAAGAGACATTCCGAGGAGACTTTCACGCATTCGAAACTCCTATTTATATATAGGTTATAAACCGGCACCTGTTCGTACAACTTTTCAAGAAGGCTCAAGGTCTGCAACCGGCCTTTAAGGTCTGAGGGAATGAAGACCTGATGCATAAGGAAGTCGCAGGTTTCTTCGCGGGTAGCCCTGGTTATATAAGGAGATGGGGTTTGGTCCGGTTGGGTGGTTTGGGCGGGGGCGTTTTCCAGGCGGGTAAGGAGGCAGATTCCCTTTAAGGGCAGACACTTATTCTGGTCCAGACGTTCTTTTCCGCTCCAGGGAGAGCCGCAAACCAGAATTTCCCCATCTTGGTGAAACCACAGTATGGGCTTGTCGCCGTTAATGACTTGCACGCGGTCCTCGCCCAGATACTTCTGCCACAGGAATGCGTGGGTCGATTTGCCGACACCGCTCTCGGCCGTAAAGATATATGCATTGCCGTCGCACTCTATTGCCACCCCATGGGTCATAAGGCGGCCGAGGGATGGACACAACTCGCTCAGAGGGATGGTCATAGCATAGAGTTCGGCCTCCATAGGCCCAACATTGTCCCTGTCGGCCTTGCGTATGTTTTCGTCGGTGGCTTCGAGGTGCAGGAGTGGCTTAGGGTCGGTGGAGTACACCGCGAGATATTTCCGACACCTTTCCTTCACATATTCGGGAAAGCGAGTGAAAAAGTCTATCTTTAGACCGGCAATATCCAAAAAAACGTGCGTTTTTTCCATAGCGCAAAGGTATTCCGATTCTTCTTTGTTGTAACTTGCACGCCCTTCAGCCTCGAAATACGTATCGGATGCCTTGTCGCATCCGAAGCTCTTGGGCACCGCCGAGAATAATTCGAAATGTTTCAACAAAAATAACCATTTTTCTGGATTTGTTTTCCACTCCTCTTCTCTTTTGTCAAAGTTCCTCGTTAGCGCCACTTCGAAGACGCTGCATCTTGCACGAACGCGAATGATTCGTGGGTGTGCAGGGTGCGGGGCAGGAATGGCCGGGGCGGAGGGTGCGGGGCGGGCATGTTGTGAGCGGGAATGGCCGGGGCGGAGGGTGCGGGGCGGGCAGTGCGGGGGCGGGGGGCGCGGGGCAGG
>JAKSKE010000042.1 GCA_024401895.1 Bacteroidales bacterium | reverse complement strand
AAAATTACATTTTTATAATCTTACAAATTTACTCAAAAATATGCTATATTTGTAGTCCTTCACATAAAATTTTCAATAAAATTATGAGTATCCAGTCCACCCCAGTACTTTCTTTCAACGGAGCCGACATTTCCAACGGCGAGCAAACCGTAATCTTTGACGTAAATATGGAAGTTTATCCCGGCGAGCTGGTTTATATTATAGGCAAGGTAGGAGGTGGAAAAACCTCTCTGGCGCGCACCATTACGGCAGAAAATGCCCTTGCCGGAGGCTCGGCGAACGTCCTCGGCGTCAATCTGGTCAAAATCAAGAGAAGAGCCGTTCCCGAGCTAAGAAAGAAACTTGGAATCGTTTTCCAGGACTTCCAGCTTCTTATGGACCGCAGCGTATGGGACAATCTGGCTTTTGTGCTCAAGAGCACAGGTTGGAAAGATAATGCCAGAATAGACAACCGCATTGTAGAAATACTGGAACTCGTAGGAATGGAAAGCAAAGCCCATAAAATGCCGCACCAGCTTTCCGGAGGCGAAAAACAGCGCATCTGCATTGCCAGAGCCCTGCTCAACTCCCCCCAGCTCATAATAGCCGACGAGCCCACGGCCAATCTCGATTCCGAGAACACAGCCATAGTAATGGACCTGATTGGCAAAATCCTGGCCGGCGGCACCGCCGTTATTCTCATCACGCATCGCGATTCTCTCCTTGACAAATATCCCGGCAGGGTGTTCGTATGTCAGAACGAGCAGTTCACCGAGAGGCTCTCCCGGCAATGAGGTTAGACGAACGCTACGCCCGCATTCTGGAATATTTCGGGCAGAATGACCCCGATCCCAAACCGGAGCTGCACTTCACAGACGCCTACCAGCTTCTGGTAGCGGTTATGCTTTCGGCACAGTGTACCGACAAGCGCATCAACCAGACCACCCCCGCTCTGTTCCAGCGTTTCCCAAGCGTACAGGACCTGGCGCAGGCCACTTTGAGCGAAGTTTACGAACTCATAAAGTCGGTCTCCTATCCAAACAGCAAGGCAGCGCACCTTGTAGCCGCGGCAGAAAAGATAACCAATGACTTCGGCGGCACAATACCCGCGTCCGTTTCCGACTTAATGACCCTTCCGGGAGTAGGAAGGAAAACCGCCAATGTGGTGGCATCGGTACTCCGCAATGCTCCTGTCATAGCTGTCGATACACACGTATTCCGAGTTGCCCGGCGGCTCGGCCTGAGCAAAGGCAAAACGCCCGGGGCCGTAGAAAACGACCTCGAGCGAAGAATTCCTGAATCGTTGCGACCCAAAGCCCATCACTGGCTGCTGCTGCACGGTCGCTATATATGTACGGCCGCAAAGCCGAAATGCGATCACTGCCCTATCGCAAACTGTTGCTTGAGCGCCGCCAGACGTTCGTCGGCATTGTCTCCCTTGGCTCCGAAATAGAACTTGATCTTGGGTTCGGTTCCCGAAGGTCTTACAGTAACCACATCGCCCTCCTCGTCAAAGAACTGGAGCACGTTGGACGAAGGCATACCGGTGAGGTCGGTGCGCAGATAGTCCACCACTCTGCATACGGGGCTGCCGCAAAGCTCGGCGGGGGCATTCTGCCTTAATCCGGCAATGATGCCGCGAATCCTTTCGGCACCGTCGTCACCCTTCATTACAACAGACATAAGTCCCTCCTTCCGATAGCCGTATTCTCTATATATCTTCTGCATAAGGCCATACAGGCTCAAACCCTGGCCGGCAGCCCAGGCTGCACACTCGGCAATCATCGAACAGGCTATCTGGGCGTCCTTGTCGCGCACGAATTCACCCACGTTGAAACCGTAGCTCTCTTCTCCCCCGCATACGAATTCGGCCTTGCCCTCGTTACGGCGCACTACCTCTGCAATATACTTGAATCCGGTAAGCACGTCATACACCTTGAGTCCGAATGAAGCGGCGATTTCACGGATGAGTTCGGTAGTAACTATAGTCTTAACCACATACTGGTTTCCGGTAAGTTTTCCCAGTTCCTTCCACCTTGTAAGAATATAATATGTAAGCATCGAAGCTGTCTGGTTTCCGTTGAACAGCACCAGTTCGCCATTGTCGTCGCGCACGGCGATTCCCATTCTGTCGGCATCGGGGTCGGTGGCAAGAACCAGATCGGCGCCACACTCGCGGGCTTTGTCAAGAGCCAGCTTCAGAGCCGAGGCCTCCTCGGGATTTGGAGAAACCACGGTAGGGAAATTCCCATCGGCCACATCCTGTTCGGGAACGTGAATCACGTTCTTAAAGCCCAACCTTGAAAGGCACTCAGGCACAAGCTTGCGGCCGCAGCCGTGCAGGGGCGTATAGACAATCTTAAGGTCTGAATGCGCGGCGCGGGCCTCGGGAGACAGGGTAAGGGACAGGATGTCGCCCATATAGGCCTCGTCTATTTCGGAACCTATTACTTCGAACGGTGCCGGAGAATCGCAGGTCACGGTGCAATCATCGATGGAACCGAGTTCGGCAACCATAGCGACAATGTCGGTATCTACCGGAGACGTAACCTGAGCTCCGTCATTCCCGAACACCTTATAGCCGTTGTATTCCTTGGGATTGTGGGAGGCGGTAATCATAACGCCGGCATCGGAACGGGTGTAGCGAACCGCATAGCTCAGTTCCGGCGTAGGCCTTATGTCGTCGAAGATATAGACCTTGATTCCATTGGCGCAGAGCACGTCACGGGTCAATTCGGCAAAATAGCGGCTGTTGTTTCTGGAATCATACGAGATGCATACGCTCAGCTGGCGGCCAGCGGCATTATGCGCATTCAAATAGTTGGCAAGACCCTGTGTGGCAATGCATACAGTTTCTTTGTTCATCATACCGAAGGCATCCCCCATCTCGGCACGGATTCCACCGGTTCCAAATTCAATTTTAGGCATAATATCTTTTTTTATTAAAATTTATTCCTTCAAAAGCCACTTAGTCCAGAATTCGTGATCCAGTTCAAGAGAAAAATTCTTCTGGGCACCACGATAACCGTGCATACCGTCGGGGTATATCATCAGTTCAAACTTGAGTCCCTTTTCCTGCAATGCTTCCACCAGCTGGAGCGTATTCTGGAAATGGACATTGTCGTCGCCCGTACCGTGCGTAAGCATAAGGGACCCCGGGCGATAAGCCTCGTTCACTTCTCCCCTCCTCACCATTCCAATCACCGATGTCTTTTCATAGCCTTCGGGGTTCTGCTGGGGAGTCTGCATAAAACGCTCGGTATAGTTGCTGTCGTACAAAGTCCAGTCATACACTCCGCCTCCGGCAATGCCGCAGCAGAAATACTGCGGATACTTCAGAACCAGCGTGGCAGTTGTGGTGCCTCCGAACGAGAAGCCCTCGACCCCAACCCTATCGGGATCGACGTTCAGGAAAGAAGTGAGGAATTTCAGGCAGGAAATATAATCTTCGGGCTCAACCTTAAGCAGATTGCGGTATGCCTGCTTCATTCCGGCACGGCCGTTGTTTCCGCTGGTCCGGGGGTCGGCTACAACATATATGATTCCGTTCTCCCAACACCAGCGGTCGGTAGCGTCCCGGTCATTCCACCGATCCCGCACGTAAGCTGTTCCGGGGCCGCCGTAAACCTGCATAAGGAGTGGATACTTTTTCTTTTTGTTATAATTCTTCGGGAGGGTCACCAGCATATTGAGCGACATCCCGTCATACAGATTCAGATTCATAAGGTCCGGGCAGGGGCTGTCCTTCCCAACTTTTCTGTCCATCATTACCCGGTACAGGCCGGGATTGCCGTTCATAGCATCCCCCACGACCACCGAGTCCTTTATGCTCGCCGTACCCACAGTTGCACTGTAGCGTTTTCCTTCGCCGAAGATGCGCGCTTCCCTGGTATATAGAAATTCATTGGTCAGATTGTACACATTGCCCTTCTTGTCCATCCGGTACAGGCTGGGATGCGACTTGACCTCCCGGCTTGCAAGAAACCAGATATCGCCCCTTTTCTCATTGACGTCCACAATCTTCATATTCCAGTTCTGCCCCGCCGTCATTTGGCGGAACTTCCTTCCGTCGTATGAGAGATAGCATATCTGCTGCCATTGGGTCCCGTTTTCCCTCACAATGTACATACCCTCCTTTCCAAACACCACCTCATCCATAAATTCGGTCCAGCTGTCACTGTGCTCGCGGAATATGAGCGTCCGGTAACCGGTGACCGCCGAAACCTTGTACAGTTCGAGTTCATTCTGCATACGGGGTTCCCACTGCACAAAAAGCTCCCTGGAGTCGGGCCCCCAGAAGGGAGTCCCGAAATACTGGTTGTCGTTGTATTCGAAATCGGCCCACACAATATGGTACGGGTTGTCCAGATTCACGATGCCTATTTTCACCATAGGATTCGGACGGCCCGCCTTGGGATACCTCATATTTTTGAGCGAGCCGGTCTGCCCGTCGGCGCAGAAGATGGGAAAAACGTCAACATTGGAATCGTCGAACCTATAGAATGCTATTTTTTTCGAATCGGGACTCCACCAGAAGGCCTTGTACTTGCTGGCCCTCCCCAGTATCTCCTCGTAATACAGCCAGGAGGCATAGCCGTTGAGCACAGTCTCGCTTCCGTCGTCGGTAATGCGCATCTCCGCCTGTGTCGCCACATCCTTCACATACAAATCATTGTTTACGGTATAAGCCATTTTGCTCCCGTCGGGCGAATAAGTAAGATTTGCAAGAGTCACTGCCAGAACGGCCAAGAGGATTTTCATTTGAAAAATTTATCGTTAAAGTTAACCAAATATATTTTTTTTACTGCCCTGGTGAGGGCGGTGTACAACCATTTCAGATCCTCGTCACCCTGTCCGCCCTGCCAGAACGGAAAATCGACGAAGACACAGTCCCATTGGCCACCCTGGCTTTTGTGGCAGGTAATGGCATAGGCATATTTAAGCTGCAGGGCATTGTAATACTTGTCCTCCCTCACAGCTTCCCATATTTTCTTTTTTGCACCCAGATGGGAATAGTCCTCTGAAACTCCAAGATAAAGCGCATTCTGCTGCTCATAGCTCAGCGAAGCGCTTTCGCTGTCCAAAGTGTCCAGGCAGACCTTGGCCGTAAGTTCCTGATTTCCGTAATCGGGGAAACGCAGGGTCGCATCGGCGAAATGAAGTCCATACCGGTCTTCATAATTCCTGATTTTCACAAGCTTGGCAATGTCGCCGTTGGCAATGTAATCCAACCCGTCGATTTCGTCCACGAACTGATAGCAGTTCTTCACAATCATAAGCTTGTCGTCCTTTAGAAGCCGTTCTTCCTTATACTGAACGCACGAGCGAATTCCAAGGTTATACCTTATGGCGCGCTTGTTGGACCTGCAGAGCACAACTGTCTCATCTTCGCCGTACCGGTCATAGGCATCGGCGAGAGCCTCGAGGAACTCCCCCCCGGAAATTCGCTGCACGTCGGGATAGCCTTCGGCGGATAGCCAGATTGCCCCCGTACCGAGCGGGTTCCTGAGGTTCGTGGCATTCGCGAGAATTCCCGACTCGGGCGCCTGGCGGACAGCTGTGGTAAGGGAAGAAAACCGTACTCCCCCGAACCTGTCCATATATTCCGGACTCAGAGCCGGACTGCTTTCAAGGCCGACGGGCGGGAGTTGGGCGCTGTCTCCCAGCAGAATCAGACGACAGTCGGTACCGCTTCGCACGAAATTCACCAGGTCCTCGAGCAGATTCCCGGTACCGAAGGCCATTGTTGACTGCTGCTCGCGGGAATCGACGCCTATCAGCGAAACTTCGTCAACCACGAACAGCGTATTCTTCGACTTATTGGGCGAAAGCTTGAACTGCCCGAATCCATCGGCCCCCACCGAACTCTGCCGGTAGATATGCTTGTGCACGGTCTGGGCCGGCCGGCCCGATATTTTTTCGAGCACCTTCGCCGAACGGCCGGTAGGAGCCAGCAGCACCGACTGAATGCGCATCGCGCGCAAAGTCCTTATCACTGCCGATATTACGGTTGTCTTTCCGGTTCCGGCATATCCGTTTATAACCAGAATGTCAGAGTCGTCGGTGCAGATGAAGGAAGCTATGTCCTTGAGCAGCGAATCCTGGCAATCGGTGGGTTTTATCCCCAGATTCTTAATGAAATCGCCGTACAATTGAGTCTCCCTGTCCATCTACTTCCTCCTTCTTCTATCGAAAATCATTGCAACTACCGCCAGCACGGGATAAATCTCGATACGTCCCAGGAACATATCCATCGTAAGCACGAACTTGCAGGCCGGGGCGACATCCGAGAAATTCCCGAAAGTACCCAGTTCCCTAATCGCCGGGCCCACGTTGCCAAGACTGGAGATAGAGGCGGCAAGCGAGCTGTACAGGTTCATTCCCAGCAGATAAGTGAGCAGGACTGAAACCATAAGCACGCAAAAATACAGGCAGATGAAAAGGATGTGCGGAGACGCCTCGCTGTCTCTGAGGAAACGGTTGTCCATCCGGATTTCGTTTACCCTGGTCGGATGGAGTACCTTCCTCACCTGCAAACCAATGGATTTGAAAAGCAGCAGCACCCTGTCGGTCTTGATTCCACCGGTAGTTGAACCGGCGCAACCGCACATAAGGGCTGCAATAAGCAGTAGCAGATTGGCAAAGACCGGCCAATTAAGGTTGTCGGTAACGGCAAAGCCCGTGGTGGAAACAATGCACACAGTTTGGAACAACCCGTTCCACAGGGCTTCCAAAAACGAAGATTCATTCCCGTTTATGCGCAGGCTGAGGGCAACCGCCAGCGAGAAAGCCAGAACCGAAATGAGAAAGAACTTCGTGACCTGATTACACAGAGGCTTCAGGGTACGGGCCACAACGCAGATATAGAGCAACCCGAAATGCAGGGAAGAAGCCAGCATAAACACCACCGACACTGCCTCCACCGCAAAGGAATCGAAAGCGGCGATGCTTTCGTTCCGGGTAGAGAATCCTCCGGTTGCACTCACGCTCATAGCGTGGTTGAGAGCATCGAAAACATCCATCCCGGCCAGCAAATACGCCAGGAATGAAAGGACAAAGATTGCCAGATATACCGATGCAAAGATATATACCGTCTTTGAACGGCGGGTACCATACAACGCCGCCGACATAGAAGAAAGCTCCATATTGGTAAGGCGCAACCTGACGGGACTCGACGAAGGTATTATGAGCAGCAGGAAAACCACAACCCCCAAACCGCCTATGAAATGAGTGGAACTGCGCCAGAAAAGAAGGCTTCGCGGCAGGTCTTCGACCGATGCGAGGGCCGTGGAGCCCGTAGTAGTGAACCCCGACACACTCTCGAACCAGGCGTCATCCACCGAGAACGGACCTCCCCACAAGGCATAGGGCAGCATTCCGAAAATGAAGGAGAACAGCCAGGAAAGAACTATTATCACATAGCCTTCCTTCAGGCTTATGCTGGAACTTTTATGAACAAAAATGAATGGGAACGAGCCCACCAGGAACGTGATTATGAAACTTACCAGCAACGGCCCGAAGGCGCTGTCCATTCCGTCCCGCAGCGAAACCAGCAGCGAGAGGAACATAAACAGCGAACTCACCAGCAGAGCGAGGCCTATGTATCGGCTGATTACTTTCCAGTTCATTGTTCGGGGTTGGAGATATGTTTTCTAAGATTTGCAAGTCTGGACCTCAACTGTATGTTTTCCTCGACAAGCTCGGTTATAGACTGGTTGAGTTCAGACATACGGTCATCGCCGTCGAAGGTCACGTAATATTTCTTGTTGAACGACTTGTACGAATTGAGGTTCTTGACAATCTTGTCCAGAGGTCTCACATAGAAAACGATTATATAGAACCAAAGCAGCAGAATGAGCAGAATGCCAACTCCCACCGCAACCATCGAAGGAATGAAACTGCGGAAAAATTCGGTTGTGGTCACACTCATTTCGCCAAACTGAACCGTTAGAATCAGGCAGGCCACCAACAGCACCACCACGATTGCAAGCATACTTGCGGTTAATTTCCCTTTTATTCCCATAGTAAATTCCTTTAACCTACAAAAATAACTATTTTTTTGCTTATAGCAAAAGGCCAGACTTCGGTTTATTGCAGACAGACTTTTTAAGTGATTTTGCCGTATTGCATTTGTATTGAAGTCAGCTGAATGTTGTAAGGCAAGCGAGGAATTGATTTGCGCAAGCAAATTGTAGTTGACGAGTCTGCCTTACAACATTCAGCTAATAAACCATAAGAAAAAATTTTAATAACAAATTTGCAGTTTTTAAATTATTTTCATAATATTGCAATTCAACTAATCCTAGCCCCAAAATGATAGCCCCTTTCATCCTAGATAAACAGAATAAAAATGCTGCATTAAAAAGAGAAATGCTGCATATCTGCATCAAACAGGGAAAAGCCAGCATAGCCGAATTCAGCCAGATTCTGGGAATCAGCATTCCTACCGCAACCAAACTCATTCAGGAACTGATGGCAGAAGGATTCCTGCTTCCCAACGGGAAAATAGGAACAAAAGGCGGCCGGCGTCCCAACATCTACGGACTCAACCCGGTATCCTGCTACTTCCTGGGAGTAAACATCTCCCGCCAACACTTCCACATCGCAGTCTCCGACTTCAACGGCAACATCCTCCACTACATAGAGGACATACCTTTTGTACTTGAAGACAACCAGGAATCTTTCCGGGATCTCTGCAAAATAATCAAGGACCAGGTCTCCAAGACCAAAATCCCCTGGCCCAAAGTAATGAGTGCAGGAATCAGCCTGAGCGGAAGAGTAAATCCCGAAAAAGGCTATAGCCTGAGTTACTTCGTAAAAAGCGAAATTCCCCTCAACGAGCTATTCCAAAACGAACTTAACATACCCGTAACCATAGAAAACGACTCCCGCGCAATGGCCTACGGCGAATACCTGAACCTCGGAAACAAAGCCGACCCCAATATGCTTTTCATAAACGTAAGCTGGGGCCTCGGAATGGGATTGGTCAACAATGGGAAACTGTATTACGGCAAATCGGGATTCTCCGGCGAAGTGGGCCACTTCCCAATCCTGGACAACAACATAATGTGCCGCTGCGGAAAAGTCGGCTGCCTGGAAACGGCCGTCTCCGGAAAAGCCCTCAGCATAATGATAGCCAAAAAACTGGAAGAAGGCAAAAAATCCTCCCTGCTCCCAATCTACAAAGAAAAGAAAAACATCAGCTTCGATGACATAATACGGGCCATCTCACACGAAGACACGCTCACAATCAGCTGCATAGAAGAAATGGGAAACATCCTGGGACGCGTAATGGCCGGCCTCATAAACATCTTCAACCCCGGCCTGGTAATGATTGGAGGACAGCTCAACGCAGCCGGCGACTACCTCCTGCTGCCCGTAAAGTCGGCCGCACACAAGTACTCTATGACAAAAGTGCTCAATGACACCAAGTTCATAATGTCCACATTAGGAAGAAAGGCAGCCGCCGTAGGTGACTGCCTCCTTTCCAGAGATAGACTGCTGGGGAAACTTTAAGCTATTCCGGCTTGTAAGAATCCTTGAGAGAGACCGTCTTATTGAAGATGGTCTTTTCTTTTGTACTGTCCTTATCCTTTATATAGTATCCGGTACGCTCAAACTGCACGGCAATGTTGGAATCATCTTCAAGAAGAGCGGGCTCTGCCCAGGCCGAAGCCACAACCAGAGATTCGGGGTTCAGATAATCCTTGTAATCCTTGTCCTCAGGAACCTGAGACATATCGGCCAGCGTAAAGAGACGGTCGTAATTGCGCAGTTCGATCTCCTTGCCGAAGGAAGTGCTTACCCAATGTATGGTACCCTTCACACTGCGCCACTCCCCTGCTCCGGGCTTGGTCGAAGGATCATAGGTACATTCGAGCTCGGTCACATTGCCATCGGCATCCTTGATTACCTTCTCACACTTGATGATATAGGTGTACTTGAGACGCACCTCTCCGTCGGGCTTGAGCCGGAAGAACTTGTGGGGCGCATCCTCCATAAAGTCGGCCCTCTCGATATAAAGCTCTCCCGTAAAAGGAACCTTGCGGCAGGCACCTTCGGGCTCAGCCGGGTTAAGAGGGCAGTCGAACCACTCCACCAGACCTTCCGGCCAATTGGTAATCTTCACCTTTATAGGATCCTGGACAACCATATACCTGCGGGCACGGGCATTGAGGTCCTGCCTTACACACCACTCCAGAAGCTGAATGTCCATAAGCTGGTCGCGCTTGCTCACGCCAATCTTTTCGCAGAACATCTTCAGGGCCTCGGCCGTATAACCGCGGCGGCGCACACCGCACAGTGTAGGCATACGGGGGTCGTCCCATCCGGCAACCAGACCTTTCTGAACCAGTTCCAGAAGTTTCCGCTTACTCATAAGCGTGTATGTCAGATTAAGCCTTGCAAACTCGTACTGATGAGACGGATATATTCCCAGAGTCTGGATAAACCAGTCGTAAAGAGGCCTGTGGACATCAAATTCCAAAGTACATATAGAGTGAGTGATATGCTCTATGGAGTCGCACTGCCCGTGAGTGAAATCGTACATAGGATAAATGCACCATTTGTCTCCGGTACGGTGATGTGAGGCATACTTGATGCGGTAGAGCAGCGGATCGCGGAACATCATATTGGGATGTGCCATATCTATTTTGGCGCGAAGCACCTTTTCTCCTTCGGCATACTTGCCAGCCTTCATTTCGCGGAAAAGCTTCAGGTTCTCCTGGGGAGTACGGTCCCTCCAGGGGCTGTTCACGCCCGGAGCATCTACCGTGCCGCGTCCCTTTGAAATCTCTTCCTGTGTCTGGTCATCCACATAAGCCTGTCCATTGAGAATCATCTGCTCGGCCCATTCATAGAGCTGGTCGAAATAATCGGAAGCATAGAGCTCTTTTTCCCACTGGAAGCCAAGCCACTTGATATCCTCCTTAATGGCATCTACATATTCAGTATCCTCCTTCGCGGGGTTTGTGTCATCATAGCGGAGATTCGTCTTGCCGCCGTATTTCTGGGCAAGGCCGAAATTTATGCACAGACTTTTGGCGTGGCCAAGGTGCAGGTATCCGTTCGGTTCGGGAGGGAAACGGGTAAGGACCGATTCCACCTTACCGCTCTTGAGGTCGTCTTCAATTATTTCCTCCAGAAAGTTGAGTTTCTTAACGTTATCTTCCATAATCAGGTTTGAAATATCATACAAAAGTAATAAATATTTCATACTTTTGCAGAAAGATATAACACTATCAGCTATGATTCAATCTATGACCGGCTACGGCAAGGGAGAAGCCCTGCTTGAAAGCGGAAAGCTTACCGTAGAGATTCGCAGCATTAACGGAAAAAACGCCGACATAAACATTAAGACCGGCCTTCTGCCCAAAGATCGCGAGCTAGCCGTAAGAAAAAAGCTCTCAGACATTCTGGTTCGCGGAACAATCGACCTTTTCATAACCTGGGAGCCCAATGCGGCCAACAGTGCCAAGACCATCAACAAAGACATTGCAATAGCTTATTATCACCAGATAGACGAGATAAACCGGATAATAGGCTCCAGGGAAATGAACCTCACCGCCCATCCCAACCAGCTGTTCGCAAACATACTGCGCCTTCCCGACGTAATTGACAACGAGCGGCAGGACATCGTAACCGAGCTAAACTGGCCCCTCGTAGAAACAGCCATCGACAAGGCTTTGGGGCAGATTTCGGCCTACCGTATAAACGAAGGACAGGCCCTGTATGGGGACGTTTGCTCCAGAGTGAAGAATATCTTGGCATTGTACGACTCTGTCGAAGCCCTGGAGCCTGAAAGAATCTCCGCCGCAAAAGAGAGAATCATCAAGGCTGCCGAAGATGCACAGGTCAGGCTGGACCCCGAACGGTTCGAGCAGGAAATGATCTTCTACCTCGAAAAACTGGACATCAACGAAGAGAAAGTGCGCCTTCGCCAGCATTGCAAATACTTCCTGGAAACAATCGACACCGACCCCGCCCCCGGCAAGAAACTGGGATTCATAATTCAGGAGATGGGCCGCGAGATCAATACCACCGGCAGCAAGGCCAACCACGCAGGAATCCAGCGTCTGGTCGTTCAAATGAAAGACGAGCTCGAGAAGATTCGCGAACAGTCACTGAATATCCTTTAAGCGCCAACCTTAATTTCACCCCTCCCGCAACCCTTTTCGGGAGCCAATGTCGCCAGAATCATACCGCTATCGCAAAATATTTTAATACCCAACTATGTTTTTGGGGACCATCGGGAAAAGTTTAGGCATAGATATTCTGAAGTCTGAAGAGGAAGTATTTGACATCGGATACGCCTCTTAGTTGAGCACGTCGGGGCGTTTTCAGAAATGCTTCATAGTGAGCGAATTACAGAAGGCCCTTCCTCGATCTGACGGAAGGGATCCTAGCAACTCATTGATTGCCAGCCATTTCCAAAAACACGGCTTTAACGACTTTGCCGCAACTGGAGATTTCTGTCAACATCCACTTTGGCGA
>JAKSKE010000041.1 GCA_024401895.1 Bacteroidales bacterium | reverse complement strand
GAGAGCCTATAAAAGACTGGAACGACCCTACTCTCGTGCTCGACAATGCCGGAAAGTAAAAATAGAATTTGAAAATTGTTTTACTAAATTTGCGTTCGGTATGACTGTTCTGAAGAGAATACTGATTTTACCCCTTTTGTTGTTGTGCGTTGCAGCTTCGGCAAAAGGCGTCGGCTATCCCCGCCTGCCCGATGGCCTTGAACTGCGCCTCGGAGTAGGGGATATGTTCTTTGAGACTATGATATGGCACAACCAGCCGCATATTGCCACTGCACTGTTGCCCGACGGTTTGGTGGCAGCGGAAAAGACGCATCACAGATATTCGCCCCATATCGGCGTGGAAGGCACATATACATTCCTGCCCTGGCTTTGTGCCGGTCTGGCTATGGATATCCAGGGCACAGGCTGGGATCTTGAGCGTTATGACCGCTCCGGGAAACTTAGTGCAGACAAGCACAGTTTCTATAACCTCTGCATAATGCCTGTTGTCCGTTTCAATTACTTCCGTCGGCCCAACGTACACATATATTCGGCCATTGCTGCCGGAATAGACGTAAACGGTGGAACAGAACCCGATTACCGGGGCCGTAAAACAGTCGTGGGAGCGGCGATGGACCTCAGGCTGGTAGGTGTTGAAGCCGGAGCCGGACATTGGTGGGGGTTCTTTGACATAGGCGGCACCTTCGCACTGAAGAACACTAATACAATTTTCCTTATGGGCAGTCAACTTATGAAAGTGGGGCTGTCTTACAAGTTTTGACAACAGACCCCGCAACCATAGAACAATATGAATCGCAAAGTAACATATATATATCTGTTTTTCTGTCTTGCGTTGTGCTCCTGCACACTTTCCAAGGTTGACTGGGTGGATATGGAAAGTTTCGACTCGCTTGACGAAAACGAGGCTTTCATACCATATTCGACCTCTGTCTCCCGAATGGATGAGACTGCCATCTGCAACGCCGCAATAGTGGGCGGAGGAACGGTGGGGGATTATCTGGAAACAGAGTCCTCCCAGACCAAGACAAGCCACACCGACGGTTCCACCCTCGTTAAGGGGCTTCTGTCCTGTTGGGGCAGTTCAAAAATCCGTTCTTATTGCGGGACATACAAGAGTATAGACCAGAACGGAAAAGAAGTCCGGCTGTCGGGCCGTATCATACTGCCTGCCGACGGAAAAGTATCCAGAATAATGGTAGTGAGCCACTATACGATAGGCTCCAATGCAGAAGCTCCCAGCAGTGAGGTCCCGCTCGAGGCTCTGTATGCGACCAGAGGCCTGGCCGTTATAGAACCGGACTATATCGGATACGGGGTTACCGCAGACCGGGTTCATCCGTATCTCTGCGCCAAACTGACTGCACGCAACGTGGTGGATATGTATTTTGCGGCTCTCCCTTTCCTTAAGAAGATAGGCTGCAGCCCCAGATATGACGACATTTTTCTGCTGGGATATTCGCAGGGAGGGGCAACCACTATGTCGGTAGCGCACGAATTTGAGTGGAACCACCCCGATGTCAATATACGCCTTGCCATGTGCGGAGGTGGCCCTTACGATGTATGCGCAACCTATGATGCATTGATAGACAATGATTTCACCGATTATCCCTGCGCTATCCCAATGATTGTCCAGGGATTCAACGTGGGAGCCGGGCTTTCTTTGGATTACAGCGATTTCTTTTTGCCGGAAATGCTGGAAAATATGGATGAATGGCTGAACTCCAAAAAATACACGATGGCTGAAATTACGGCTATGATGGGCACCAAGAAGCTCAGCGATATAATGACCGAAGAGGCTCGCAACAAGTCGGAGGATCTGATGACCGAACTGTACAAAGCAATGCTGGATAATTCCGTGACCAGTTTCCCCACTCCGGAATGTCCCATCTACCTGTTCCATTCGTACGATGACAATGTCGTACCCTACATCAATGCGATATCGGAAACCATCCAGTTGGAGGCAACGGCCAGCAACGTAATCTACAACACCGGGCACTATGGCAATCACGTGGCCGGGTGCCTCCGCTTCCTCTTATGCTGCCTGGACCTTATGGAAACGCACGGAGACCTTTAGCAATATGTAATGAACTGAATGAAGATGAAAAGTATCATAAGGAACTTAATCCCGGCAATGCTTGCAATTGCCGCAGTATCCTGCAGTTACAAGCAGGTAAGGACCGGAGAGAACACGAGGTTCCGCTTCACGTATGATGGTCTGATGGGCACCCAGGTAACCATTACCGCAACGCCCGAGGACTATGCCGCCTCCTTCTATTTTGACGTAATGGAAGCCAAGGAGTACGATCGGTACATCGCATCGGGCAAGACCAAGCTTGACATTGCCCAGATGTGCGTCGACAATATGAGGAAATACTACGAGCATATTTCCGAGAGACACAAGGACGAGACATACAAGGCATCGTGGATGGATCTGTGGTACTCGGGGCCGGGGAACTCGCGCCTGTTTGTCAATCTCCAGCCTTTGACCGATTATTACGTTCTTGCCGCGTGCGTCAAGCCGGACACTTACACCGCCGTAGGAGATGTCCAGGCCGAACGTTTCACCACCACCGATATCAAGGCCACAAAAGTTCCGATAATCCTGGATTTCCTGCTTGCCGACACAGATGATGGCTTTACCTACTATGTCCGTCCTACCTACAGGGGAAGGATATGCAGGGAACTGTATCTTTCTACTATGGTCGAAACCGACGTGCTGAACGCGCCCCCGTACAATGGGGATGCCTTTCTTTTCACCAGAATGTGGTATAACGAAAGAAAGGACGATATAGCCGGTTATGTATGCAGTGACATCACCCGTTTCGAGCCTGTGATTGATATGGAAAAGGGCAAAAGATATACTGTAATTGCCGCACCCTTCAACATCGGGGAGCAAAACACCATCTTTATGCTGGAGTTCGAATACGAACCGGGAATGAAGACCGACATCTACAGATCGGATCTCAAGTATGTGGTAAACGATTGACATTGGCAATATCGAACGGGGAAACATCATAATCAAAGGGGCGAGGGTAAACAACCTCAAGAACGTGACGGTAGAGATACCCCGCGGCAAGTTCGTCGTGATTACCGGCGTGAGCGGCAGCGGCAAGTCGTCGCTTGCGTTCGATACTTTGTTCGCCGAAGGCCAGCGCCGTTTTGCCCAGAGTCTCAGTTCCTATGCCCGTCAGTTCCTCGGCCGAATGAACAAGCCCGACGTGGATTCCATCGACGGTGTGCCTCCCGCAGTGGCAATCGAGCAGAGGGTAAACATAAAGAACCCGCGCTCCACCGTTGCCACCACTACCGAAATATATGATTTCCTGAGGCTTATCTTCGCCCGCATAGGCCGCACCATTTCTCCTGTAAGCGGCAGGGAGGTGCGGTGCGACAGCACCGCCGATGTAATGGGCCTGCTGCAAACTTTGGAGGGCCGTACTTCTTATATTCTGGCAAACCTCAACTGGGACAACCGCGACGATCTGGTGGAACTGATGCTCTCCCTTAAAGAGCAGGGTTACACGCGCCTTTTCGTCCCCGCAACCCAAAAGACCGCAACCCCCGCATCCCCTTGCCCGCCGCAGTGCGGCCCGGTGAAGATCGACGACGTGCTGCAAATGGATGGGGCCTATCCGCCCGGCTGCCTCCTGCTGGTTGACCGCATCCGCGATTATTCCGACCGCACCCGCCTTCTTGCCAGCATTGCCGACGCCTTCCGCATAGGAGACGGCCGCATAGCTGTGTGCGCCGACCCTATCGGCGGTAGCAAAGAATTCAGCATAAGGGAGTTCAACTCCCGCTTCGAGCTGGACGGAATCTGCTTCAAGCAGCCGGACGACTACCTTTTCAGCTTCAACTCTCCGCTGGGCGCCTGCCCTGTGTGCGGCGGCCTCGGGCAGATAATCGGGGTCAGCGAAGACCTGGTGGTTCCCGACAAAAGCAAGAGCATTTACGACGGATGCATCGCCTGCTGGCGGGGCGAAAAAATGAGCTGGTTCAAGGACCAGATGGTAAGGGTGGGCGCAAAGTACGGAATCCCCGTATTCAAACCGTACTGCGAACTTACCGACGAGCAGCGCTCCCGCATTTGGGAAGGCGACCCTCCCGCCGAAGGGGAGAAGTACGACGACAATCCCGACCGTCTGGTAGGAATAAACGAATTCTTTGCCTGGGTTGAGACCCAGCGCTACAAGATACAGTACAAGTATATGCTCAGCCGGTTCAGCGGCAAGGCGGTATGCCATTCCTGCAGGGGGAGCCGTCTGCGCAAGGAGGCCCTTTGGGTAAAGGTTGGCGGCCAAACTATTCATCAGGTACTGTCGATGAACGTTGCCGGCGCGCTGGAATTCTTCCGTACCCTGGACCTTACCGCCCACGAGCGGGAAGTGATTGCCGAACCCCTGACCGAGATTGTTTCCCGGCTCGAATGCATCTGCGACGTAGGCCTTGGCTACCTTACCTTGAACCGGGCGTGCAACACTCTGTCGGGAGGGGAGAGCCAGCGGGTGAATCTGGTTACCGCCCTGGGTTCCAGCCTGGTAGGGTCAATGTATATTCTCGATGAACCCAGTATCGGCCTGCATCCCCGCGACACCGAAAAACTCATAGAAGTGCTGCGGCGCCTGCGCGACCTGGGCAATACCGTAATCGTGGTGGAGCACGACGAAGAAATAATAAAGGCCGCCGACTTCACCATAGAGATGGGGCCTGCGGCAGGGGAGTTCGGAGGCCAGCTTGTGCCTGCCGACAAGTCGCTCACTGCCAAATATATAAGCGGAGAAATAAAGCGCTACCGGCGCGCCCGTCGCAGCTGGAATTACTCGGTGTGCATCGAAGGCGCGCAGGAACACAACCTCAAGAACATAGACGTCCGTTTCCCCTTGGGCGTGCTCACTGTTGTTACCGGAGTGAGCGGAAGCGGAAAATCGACCCTGGTGGGCGACATCCTTTATCCGGCGCTCTTCCGCAAAATCAACGACGAGGGCAATGCTCCCGGAACCCACCGCACAATTAGCGGCAACACCGACCGCATCCAGCGGGTCGAGTATGTTGACCAGAACCCCATAGGACGCAGTTCGCGCTCCAACGCCGCCACCTATTTGAAGGTTTACGATTCAATCCGCGAGCTGATGGCCTCCCAACAGGCGGCGAAAATCCAGGGCTTCGGCCCCAACCATTTCAGTTTCAATGCCGACGGCGGGCGCTGTCCCGAGTGCCAGGGCGAGGGCATCGTGCGAATCGAAATGCAGTTTATGGCCGACGTCTCAATGGTGTGCGAAGAATGTGCGGGAAAGCGCTTCAGGCCCGAAGTCCTGGACGTGCGCTACCGCGGAAAGAATATCGACGACATACTGAATATGAGCATCTCCGAGGCGGTGGAGTTTTTCTCATCGGGCCCCGAGGACATCTGCAAAGAAATAGCGCAAAAGCTCCAACCCCTTATGGACGTGGGCCTCGGCTACCTCAAGATGGGGCAGAGCAGCAGCTCCTTGTCGGGAGGGGAGAGCCAGCGCATAAAACTCGCTTACTTCCTGTCGGTCAGCCGTAACCGCAACAAAAAGGAAAAGATTCTCTTCATTTTCGACGAGCCTACCACCGGCCTGCATTTCGCCGACGTGGAAAAACTGCTCAAGAGCCTGGATATGCTTCTGGATTGCGGCCACTCGGTGCTGGTTGTCGAACACAATATGGACGTCATACGCAATGCCGACTGGGTCATTGACCTGGGCCCCGGAGCCGGAGACGAGGGCGGACAGATCGTCTTCGAGGGTACTCCCGAGCAGTTGGCCGAAGCCGGAACGTTCACTGCCCGATACTTGTAACCCCAATGCCTTAACCTCATATAAAACACTCTTATGAAAAAGATAGCAGCTCTTACAATGGTGCGCAACGACGACTTCTACCTTAGCAAATGGGTGGAATACTACGGCGCTCAATTTGGAAAAGAAAACCTGTACATCTATTTCGACGGCACCGACCAGCAGATTGCACCTTTCTGCGAGGGAATCCACGCCCATCTTCACGAAAAGATTGGCAACCAGGTGGTGGCCGCCGAGAAAGGACGGCTCAAGTTTCTGTCGGAAAAGGCGGCGGAACTGCTTTCCAACGGTTACGACCTGGTAGTTGGTGTCGATGCCGACGAATTCATAATAGTTGACCCTAAGACCGGTAAATCGCTCCGGGAATTTCTCTCCGGGCAGAAAATAGACGTCTGCCTCTCGGCCCTCGGTCTCGATTTCGGTCAGAAGGTGGGGGAGGAGGAAGACATCACCTCCGAAACGCCGTTCCTCAACCAGAGGCACTACGCGCAGATAGGGACGCGCTACACCAAACCTTCCATCGTTGCCAGACCCTGCGTCTGGGGTTCGGGCTTCCATCGGGTCAAAGGCCATAATTTCCACATTGCCAAGGACCTGTACCTGTTCCATTTCGGCTATTTCGACCTCAAGCGTTTGCAGGACCGGTTCTCCGATGCCGACCGGCTCAGCCAGGGCTGGGGAAAGCATATGAAGAAACGTTCCCGCACAATAAGGCTGGTTTCCCAGCTCAAGGCAAGGGATTTCGACCGATGGACAAAATTTGCGCGGCTCTGCCAGTCGGCGGTGCGTCCGCCCTATGCATGGAACAAACCGGCTATGTTTGAACTCAGAATTGTAGTGAGGATTCCGGAGCGTTTCCGGGACATTATTTAGAAAGTTCCCCGGCCACCCTTTCAATAATGAGGCTGTCTTTGCGCTCGTCGAATTTGCGGGCCCAGAGGTGGGGAAGCGATGCCAGCATCTCAAAATCGCCGGCCTCGAAAACCCACGGGTGCCGTGAACTGGGGCCTCTGGACCAGTCGATGAACCTCATATTGCTGGTATTGTTCAGGGTCGAGTTCCATTCATATTCGGTGGAATCATAAATGTTTTCACGCAGGGGCGACATCCACGCCAGAGTGGCTACGAACACTTCGTCGCAGGTGGTAGTATGCCGGAACGTTTTCCTGACCCAGTCTTTTTTCGAAAGTATGTACCGGGCCATGTTGTCGGTGATGCTGAACCACTGCGAACCGTATTTGAAGTCTATTCCCCGGTTGATTTTTATTCCTGCGAGCAGTTGGAAGCCTTTGGCCACATTGTTCAGGAAATTGGTCAGAAAGTATCCTCCGCCTTCGGGGAAAGGGCTCCAGCAGTTGAATCGGGTACGGTTCTTTTTCTTTATCTTCCAGTAGTTTATGAATTCCTTGCCGTCGTTGCGGTCAAAGAAATCGTGAATATAATCCTGACTCTTTATTGGCAGGTCCATTCCCGATATAAGATGGTAGTACCGGTGAGAAGTGGCCGTGGCGGCCTCCAGCAGTTCAAGTTCGATTCTGGCCAGACTGTATCCGCCCCAATGGGCTTCGATTCTGGGCTTTATGAAATGCAGTGTGGCATTCTTGCAAATCCCTTCAAACGGTTCTTCAGAAAAAGGGGCGCTTGCATCTATGTGAACGTAAATGTCGTTGCGGATGTCGTCGAGGGTCCCCAACAGGGTCTTCAACTGGGCTGGATTAGTGTGAGCCAGAATAAGATATGCGTGCCTGCCCATTTCCTTACTTGATTTTTGCGTTGAGCCTGTTGGCCAGAAGACCTATTGCAAGGGCGATTGCGGTGCCTACTGCAAATCCGGTGCACACGTCACCCAAATAGTGTTTGCCTACAAACACGCGGCTTATTCCCACAAGCAAGCCCCATATTACTATTGCAATGCCGTATATGCGGTATCCTTTTTTCCTTTCAGAGTATTTACGGTCGTTAGAGAACGCCACTATTGAGCCTGCGGCAAATCCTATCGCATTTGCGGCGTGGGCCGAATAAAAGCCGTATTCTATGGCATTCCAGGGCTTTTCAAGAACTCTCAGCCCTCTAGCGAGCATATCCTCGTCGCAGCAGGGACGCAGCCTTTGGAAGAAATCCTTGCATACGTTTCCAAGCTGGTCGCAGCAGGTGATTGTAAGGGCAATTGCGGCTGTCGATATCAGGGCTCTTTTCCATCCCAGATTCTTTATGAGGAATACGAACACTGCGGCATACAGGATAAACCATATCTCCTTGTTCGAGAACACCTGCCACATAAAGTCGCTTGCCTGGCAGTGAACCGAATTTACGGCAAGCGTAATGTCTTTGTCTATATGATGCAGTTGCTGAAAAAATGTCATAACCTTCGTTTTAGCCCACAAAAATAAGCATATTTTCTCTAATAAACCCAGAATCGGCAGTCTGTTTCATTGTAGAGCACAAATTCTGCGTGTACGTTGCAGTTTCGGCCAAGCGGTCCCAGATCGGCCTCCCACCGGCGGTAAGTTCCATCGATGCGTCCTTCCAGTACAATTTTCGTATGGGGAGCGGCAATGTCGGTTCCGCCGGTGTCGTTGGGGTAGCAGTAGAGCTCGATTCCCGGACGCAGTTCGCTGTAGCCCAGACTGCTTGCCAGCGCCCTGCACACCGTTGGCGGCAGTGGGGTGGGGTTGAAAAATTCTGCCGGATGGAAGTCTTTCTCCCGCAGTACTTCCGCCTTTGCGGGGACGTTTTTCAGGAATACCCGGGGCTGCTCCACCACTGCTTTTTCAAGCACTCCTTCGAATTGCCGTTGAACGCTCACCAGATGCACCCTGCCCAGCAGCCGGACAGGCTCCAGCACGAGTTCCTCCCCGGCCTTGAAATCTGCCGCGGCGCTCAGCAGGGGAGTGGCCGGGTCTTCATCGGCAAAGTTATAAGTGAATCTGTCGAACGCCTCCCTGCGCTGCACTGCAAGCAGGTTAACCGGCGCGCAGGCATTGCATATTGCCACCGCCCGGTAACAGCCCTCTTCCAGCTTCAGCACCCCCGCCACCGCGGGTTGTATGCCTTCTGTATTCCCGGGGGTGGAATCCGGCGTCCAGGCCCAGTGGGCCGCGAGCGTACCCAGCGCGTCGCAGCGATAGACGAACAGTTCGCAGGCGCGTATCGGCCCCTTTACCGTAAACTTCGTTGCCACCGTGTGCGGTTCTTCCTCCCGGGGGCTATCCGGCCCTCCCGCAGGCTCAGTCCTCGAGCACTGCACACACAGCAACAGCAACAGCGCCTTCGCGGCGCACGAACTCCAACTTCTCATACTCTCTCCTCCTTTTCGTACACACGCGAATCATTCGCGTCTGTTCAACTTTTATTTTGCGGCGTATTCCGCCGATGCTTTAATGAATGCTTCGAATATGGGCAGATATTCGGTATAATTACCGTCGGCTACAAGCAACTCGGGGTGGAACTGTACTCCCAGAATCCATCCCAGGGCATCTTCATAACCTTCAATTTTACCGCAGCGCTCCACCGCCTCCACTACTCCGTCGGCAGCAAAGGCGCTGGCCTTCAGACCTTTGGGTATATCCTTTATGCACTGATGATGCCACGAATTCACTGCTATCTTCTCTGTCTTCAGCAGCGAGTGCAGCAATGAACCTTTTTCTATTGTAATGGAATGATGCGGATATTCGGGTGAGGTAGGTGTCTGCGAGTGCTTGATGTTGCCCTTGATCATAGTTGGGATATCCTGATACAGCGAGCCTCCGAATGCTACGGCCAGCCCCTGCTCTCCACGGCAGATACCAAGTACCGGTTTCCCTTTTGCTACGGCATATCTTATTGTCTTTACGTCGAATTCGTCTCTTATGGGGTTGACTCTGGTCAGTTCGCGGCGGGGCTCCTCGCCGTACCATTTCAAAGGCGAGAAATCTTCGCCTCCGGTCATAATTATTCCGTCAGCCATATCCAGGATTGTCTTAAGGTCTTCGTCGTTGGTGTTGACGGGAATGATGAACGGAATGCCGCCGGCTTTCTCGACACACTTTATGAATTGGATGTTAGCCTGGTACGCAGAGCCGTTATCGTACGAAGAAATGCCTATTATGGGTTTCTTTGCAAAACTGCTTACCGGGAATGCAATGAGAATGATTACTATTGCGAGCAGCTTTACTGCTGTTGAAATTGAACGTGTGTTTTTCATATATGACGTTTTATTCTGCAAGTTAAGTATATTATTTCTCAAAAAAAATCGTTTCCGCTATTTTACGGAAACGATTTTTGAAATGAGGCCTATGCGCCGAAGTTGTCGTACAGGATATTCTCGGGAGGTACTCCCAGAGAGTCCAGCAGGTCAACCACGCACTTGGTCATCATAGGAGGACCGCACATAAAGTACTTGATGTCCTCGGGAGCCTGATGGTCCTTGAGGTAGGTCTCGTTCATTACGTTGTGAACGAATCCGGCAACGTACTTCACGCCTGCGGCATCGGCTGCGGGATCGGGACGGTCCAGGGCCAGATGGAAGTGGAAGTTGGGATTCTCGGCCTCGATCTTTGCAAAGTCCTCAAGATAGAATGCCTCCACAAGGGCACGTGCGCCATAGAAGAAGTGAACCTGCTTCTTGGTGTGCTGGGTGTAGAAGAGTTCCATAATGTGGCTGCGCAGAGGGGCCATACCGGCGCCGCCGCCCACAAAGATGTATTCCTGATCGTCCGGGTCGTTCTTGGGAAGCAGGAACTCTCCGTAAGGGCCGCTTATCATAACCTTGTCGCCGGGCTTGCGTGTGAACACGTAAGACGATGCAATGCCGGGGTTCACGGGCAGAAGCTTGGGACCCAGCTCGCGCGGAACGCTGCGGTCGAACGGGGGAGTGGCAATTCGCACGTTGAGTTTGATAATGCCTTTCTCGCCGGGATAAGAGGCCATCGAGTATGCTCTGATTGTTGCCTCGGGGTTGGATGAATGCAGATTGAAGAATCCGTATTTCTCCCAATCGGCCCGGTACTCGGGCTCAACCTCTATATCCTTGAAATCGAGTTCGTATGCAGGAATGTCGATCTGAATGTATTCGCCGCTCTTGAACTCGAGGTTTTCGCCTTCGGGAAGCTTCACGGTGAATTCCTTGATAAAGGTAGCGACGTTCTTGTTGCTGATTACCTCGCACTCGAGCTTCTTCACGCTCAGGGCGCTTTCGGCTACCTGAATCTTCAGGTTGTCCTTAACCTTCACCTGACATCCGAGTCTCCATCCGTCCTTGATCTGCTTGCGGTTGAAGAAGCCTACTTCGGTGGGGAGGATCTCTCCGCCGCCTTCCAGAACCTGCACCTTGCACTGGCCGCAGTTGGCCTTTCCGCCGCAGGCCGAAGGGAGGAAAATCTTCTCGCCGGCCAGGGTTCCCATAAGGTTTCCGCCGGGAGCGACGTTCAGCTCCTTCTTTCCGTTGTTGATGTCGATTTTTACGGTTCCCTTGGGGGTGATCTTAGCCTTTACAAAAAGCAGAAGGGCTACCAGAATAACCGTTACTATAACGATTACTGCAATTGATGCTATAACTGTATATTGCATAACTCCGCCCTCCTAAAGTGAAATTCCCATAAAAATCATAAATGCCATACCCATAAGGCCTACGGTAATGAAGGTGATTCCTATACCTTTGAGCCCTGCGGGAACGTTGGAGTAGCTCATCTTTTCGCGGATGGCGGCGAGTGCCACAATTGCAAGGTACCAGCCTATTCCGGAGCCGAGTGCATAAACTGCAGACTCCCCGAAGTTTGCGAAATCCTTCTGCTGCATAAAGAGTGAGCCGCCCAGGATGGCGCAGTTCACTGCGATAAGCGGAAGATAGATTCCCAGCGAGCTGTACAGAGAGGGGAGGAATTTCTCCACAATCATCTCTACCAGCTGAGTGAAGGCGGCAATTACCGCAATGAAGATGATAAAGCTGAGGAAGCTCAGGTCAACGTCTGCGAAGCCTTCGCCAAGCCAGCTGAGTGCACCGGGCTTGAGCACGAAGGTGTCCAGAGCCCAGTTGATGGGAAGTGTGAAGAGCAGCACAAAGATTACGGCAAGGCCCAATCCGTTGGCTGTCTTTACGTTTTTCGATACTGCCAGGTATGAACACATACCCAGGAAGTATGCAAAAATCATATTGTCAACAAATATTGACTTTACGAATAAGCTCAAATATTCCATAATAGGTAAGTGTTATTATTTTTCCTGAAGTGATTTGTCTATGCTGCGGTGTACCCAGATTATGCATCCCAGCAGAATGAGTGCGAAAGGAGGCAGAATCACCAGACCGTTGTTAACGTAGCCGGCATCGTAGAGTGCCTGGGGAATTACCTGGAATCCGAAGAGGGTTCCGCTTCCCAGAAGCTCGCGGAAGAAAGCCACGATAATGAGAATCATACCGTACCCGGCTCCGTTTGCAATGCCGTCGAGCAGCGAAGGCAGGGGCTTGTTGCCAAGCGCAAAGGCCTCGATGCGTCCCATAACTATACAGTTGGTAATGATGAGTCCGATGTAAACCGACAGGGATTTGTCGATTGCGTAAGTGGCTTCGAAGGCCTTGAGGAACTGGTCAACGAGAATAACCATAAGGGCAACCACAACCAGCTGCACGATGATTCGCACGCGGTTGGGAATGGTGTTGCGGAGCAGCGAGCACACGAGGCTTGAAAGTCCCGTAACCGCTATTACCGACAGCGCCATTACGAATGCGCCCTTGAGCTCTACGGTAACCGCGAGCGAAGAGCAGATACCCAGAACGAGGACAGTTATAGGATTGCCCTTGAGAATGGG
>JAKSKE010000040.1 GCA_024401895.1 Bacteroidales bacterium | reverse complement strand
GCGAAGCGCAGATGATGTGACTGGATAGAAAACACAGGGTTTTGCACGTGAGCCATTATTTTGCATTATTACCAAATATTGGTAATTTTGTACAAATTAATAAAGTTATGAAAACCACTTCAGTTGCACTTGGCTCTTATTTTGAGAACTTCATAGCCACAACTATCAAGACAGGCCGTTACAATAATGCCAGCGAGGTTATTCGTGCCGGTCTTCGTATGCTTGAAGAGAATGAAAAACGGGTCCTGGAACTTTCTGCAGCGATTCGCGAGGGCGAAGAAAGCGGCGGATATGAAGATTTCGATCCTGTAAAACATCTCAAAGAACTCAAAGCTGCACACTCCAATGGCTAAGTACCATCTCACAAAGAAAGCCGTTCAGGATTTGGATGCGATATGGGCCTACTCGCTTAAGACATGGTCGGAGAAGAAGGCTGACGAGTACTATTCAACACTTGTGGAGACATTTGCTGCAATCGCAAAAAGACCTTGCGATCTTGACAGGGAGTATGTTGAAATTCATACCGGTCTCTATCGCAGAAGCTGTCATAAGCATTTGGTATTCTATCGGCTGGTTGAAAATGGTGACGTTGAGATTGTAAGAATCTTGCATGAGAGGATGGACATTGTATCCAAATTAAGGTAAAGCGTAAAATTTTCCCAATTGACAAAGTTTGCGGTATTTCATTATCGGAGGCATTGATGATTCATCCGTCTGGGCGGATGAACCTAGGATGTCAATTCATTGAGGGGCGTTCCCCTCAAACTCCCTGCCGTCACTTCGTTCCGATTCACTCGTATGAACGGATGAAATCCGATATGGAATAGCCGCCTAACGCTGTAAGTTTTGAAAGGACCTATCGCTATCGCAAAATATTTTAATACCCAACTATGTTTTGGGCAGCCCGACGTTAGGGCAAAATTTTGCCGGAAAATTGCTCAAATCACCCATTGAGAGCAATGACAACCCATTTTTTTGCTTTTTTATAGAATTTTCTTTCGAAAGAGCAATTATCTGTCTGAATATTGCCCGTAAGGCATCAAACGGGCAATTATATACCATTATTTTGCTCTGGCAAATGTTGCGCGTACGCGAGTCACTCGCGTTTTGCAAAATATCCTCTTTGATTCACTCGTATGTATGTACAATTGTAACTAACGCGCCCCATAGCCGGCCGAACATCTTGCATGAAAATAGTAGTGGATTTCATTACCTTTCCTCTATAAATCAAGTATTCCAAACGCTGGTTTTTATCTATATTTGTACTGTAAAATTTGACCGCGGATGAACACTTTTGATCAAAGTTGTTTTTTGAAAAGAATGAGAGATGCAACGCCTGTTAGTGACGAGACGGCCGTTTTGCTGGCAGAGCATCTGACAGAATGTTGTTTTGAAAAACGCGACATTGTGTTGAGGGGTGGATATTTATGCAAATATGTCTGGTTCGTAGAGCGTGGTATGGTCAGACACTATTGGGTTGTTGATGGCAACGAAATTGTCACATCGTTCTCTATGGAGGGTCAAGCTGTCTTCAGTATGGATGAACTTTACTTCGGCAAGAAGAGCCAGGAATATGCCCAGGCGATTGAACCGGTTGAGGCTTATCGCATTAACGTAAAAGATATGAACCGACTGCTGAGCACAAATCTGGAATTGTGCAATTGGTGGCGCCTTATTCACCAATTCGAATACCGGCGGATCCATCAGTCGCACAAAGAACGCCTGACCTTGGCGGCAAAGGATCGCTACCTTGCATTTACTCAGGAATTCCCTGAAGTATGCCGTCGTGCCAATCTCTATGACATTGCATCATATCTGGGCATCACTCCATCGACTCTAAGTAAAATGAGAGTGAAATTACGGGATATTTGACATCGGGATGCAGTTCTTGTCATAGAACAATTTTCACCCGGAAAATATACGGTATTTTTGAGGGTAAATAAAATAACTGTATGCAAAGTAAAAGTCATCTTCTGCTGCTGGATGCTCTCCGAGGTGTTGCAGCGCTGATTGTGCTGTATTATCACTGCTTCGAGTGCTTTGGTTATGAGGTGGCCGAAGGCTCAGGCCTTTTCACCCAGCACTGCGACCACGGATATCTGGCCGTCGATTTCTTTTTCCTGCTGTCGGGCTTTGTGATTGCCTACGCCTACGACGACAGGAAGTCGATGGGCTTCGGCTCCTTTGCCAAAAGGCGTCTGATCCGCCTTCACCCTATGGTAATTGCCGGGGCCGTCATTGGTCTTGTCACGTTCCTCATAGACGGCGGAACGAGCTGGGAGGGCGTTGTCGCTTCTCCTGCCAATCTTACTCTGGCCTTTGTCCTGTCCCTGCTGATGCTGCCGGTCTATCCCGGATGGGGCGCCGACGTGCGCGGCAACGGAGAGATGTTCCCGCTGAACGGCCCGCAGTGGAGCCTCTTCTTCGAATACATAGGCAACGTCATTTATGCGCTTCTGCTGCGCCGCCTACCCACGAAAATTCTGGCGGTCATTGTGGCTGCAAGCGGCGTTCTGCTGGGTACTCACGTCCTGCAGGGCGGCTATCTCGGAGAGGGATGGAGCTTTATAGGCAACGGTTTCTGCTGGGGTCTGCTGCGGATGCTCTTCCCTTACTCGCTGGGAATGCTGCTATGCCGCATCTATATGAAGAAGCGTGCGGCGAAGCCTTTCGACAAAAAATACTTCATTCCGGTATTCGTGGCTTGCAGTGCAGCGCTGATTGCTCTTCTGCCTATGCCTTTCGTGGGCAGTCCGGACAAGCCTTGGATGAACGGCCTGTACATTCTCTTCCTGACGATGATCGTTTTCCCGGCCATTATCTGGGCTGCGGCAAGCGCAGGCGCGGGAGAAAGCAAATTCTGCTCATTCATAGGTGAATTGAGTTATCCCCTTTATATCGTGCACTATCCGCTGATGTATATGTTCTACCGCTATCACGGTTTCCCGAACGTTACCTGCACGATGGCCGATGTATGGCCGATGGCCGTAGCGACATTCCTGGGAAGTATCGTCCTTGCGGTAATATTCCTATACGCCTACGACAAGCCCGTCCGCCGCTGGCTGTCCCGATAGAACAAGGCTACCCTCGATCTCGAGAAATTCGAAAAGTCCTATGCGAAATAGAGAAGTAAGCTGCACTCAATGTTCTTCCAAGAGCCTGCGTGGATGAACCTGCGCAACTCGCGCTATAGGGGAATGCAGAATATTTGCAGACAGAGTTACCATATCCTTGAAAATGTGTATCTTTGCACCCATTATGACACAAGACGAACTTTTTAAAGTATTGGTTGCTCATTGCAAGGAATACGGATTCATATTCCCTTCAAGCGAGATTTATGACGGACTGGCCGCCGTTTATGACTATGGCCAGATGGGTGTTGAACTCAAGAACAATATAAAGCAGTACTGGTGGAACGCAATGACCAGGCTCAACGAGAATATCGTTGGCATTGATTCCTGCATCTTTATGCATCCCAGGATTTGGGAGGCTTCGGGTCACGTAGGAGCTTTCAACGATCCTCTTATCGACAATAAGGACAGCAAAAAGCGCTACAGAGCCGACGTTCTCATCGAGGACTATCTGGGAAAGATAGAGGAGAAGATTAACAAGGAGGTTGAGAAGGGCCGTCGCAAATTCGGCGATTCGTTCAACGAGGAGCAGTTCCGCGCCACCAACCCCAACGTTCTGCGCGAAAAAGCGAAGTATGACGAGGTTCACAACCGTTTCGTGAAGGCCGAACAGGAAAGCAACTTCCAGGAATACAGGCAGATAATCATCGACTGCGGCATTGTATGTCCCATTAGCGGAACCTGCAACTGGACCGACGTTCGCCAGTTCAACCTTATGTTCTCTACCTCAATGGGCAGCACTGCCGATGGTTCCAATACCATATATCTGCGTCCCGAGACGGCCCAGGGCATATTTGTGAACTACCTCAACGTTCAGAAGACCGGCCGTATGAAGATTCCCTTCGGAATAGCCCAGATAGGAAAGGCCTTCCGCAACGAGATTGTCGCCCGTCAGTTCATCTTTAGAATGAGGGAGTTCGAGCAGATGGAGATGCAGTTCTTCATCAAGCCCGGCACCGAACTCGACTGGTTTGCAAAATGGAAGGAGCAGAGAATGAAATGGCACGTGAATCTTGGAATGGGAGCCGAAAACTACCGTTTCCACGATCACGAGAAACTCGCTCACTATGCCAACGCCGCTACCGACATTGAGTTCCAGTTCCCCTTCGGATTCAAGGAACTTGAAGGAATCCACAGCCGTACCAATTTCGACCTCGGCAACCATCAGAAATTCAGCGGAAAGAAGATTGAATACTTTGATCCCGAAGAAAACAAGGCATACACTCCCTATGTAATAGAAACCTCTATCGGTGTAGACCGTATGGTTCTTGCCGTGCTGTCCAATTCATTCAAGGAAGAGCAGCTCGAGGGAGGGGATACCCGCGTGGTTCTGAGCATTCCCGCACCTCTGGCCCCTGTGAAGGCCGCAGTGCTGCCGCTTGTAAAGAAGGATGGCCTGCCCGAAAAGGCGCAGGAAATTATGAAGGATCTCAAATACTGTTTCAACTGCCAGTACGAAGAGAAAGATTCAATAGGCAAGCGCTACCGTCGCCAGGATGCCATTGGAACACCTTTCTGCATTACCGTAGATCACGAGACCCTCAATGACAACTGCGTAACGGTTCGTGACCGCGACACAATGCAGCAGCAGAGAGTTCCCATAGCAAGCCTCCGCCAGATGATTCAGGATAAGGTGGATATGAACAACCTGCTGAAAAACCTTGACTAATAAAAATCAAAGCGCTTCCAAACGGAGGCGCTTTTTTTCACTGCAAGGACGTTAAAGTTTTGTTTTTGAGATGGCGTATGGGATGCCCAGCAGGTCCAAATCGCGGACCGACGCAGTGGTTAAGGACAGTGCGTACTTCTTGGAAACGAATTCCACATTGTAACCGCTGTCCTTATCGCTTAAAGATATATACAGCGGGGTCTTGCCCTTATTGGCCTTGAGGAACTTCAAAAGCGTAGCGCGGTACTTGTCTGTGAGATTGGCTGAATCTATGTAAAGTGTGATTCCCAACAGGTGGTCGGCCGCAATGTTGCCCAAAAGATTGATGCTGTCTACCGAGAATTCCACATCGCCAGTCTTGACGGAGCCGTCGGGATTCTTTCCCAGGAAACGGGCTTTCACGCTGCCTTCTATGTAGAGTTTCTCGTGCAGTTTGAGGTAGGGGAGAAAGCGCTCGTAGTTCTTTCCAAAGAAGGCGAATTCGTGACTTCCGCTAAAGTCTTCCAATTTTATTTTCATTGCCGGAGCACCCGATTTGGTGGTTATGGGTTTCACTTCCGACACAAGTCCGGCCAGAGAGATTACCTGAGGCTTGTTCTCTTTTGGGAAGGAGTCAACAAAGGGTTTCAGTTCCGACAGCGGCAGACTTACGAAATTCTTCATTTCAAAGTCGTATTGGTCGAGCGGATGGGAGGAAAGGTACATTCCTACCAGATTCTTTTCTTCCTGCAGCAAGGCAAGCACATTCTCCTCCTGGGGAGCCGCCGGCATTTCGGGCCTTGTGGGTGCCAGTTCCTCGGCGTCGCCGAACAATGAGAAACTGCTGTCCAGAGAATCTTTGCAGTAAAGCTGGGAATATTTTACCAGTTCGTCTATGAACAGTTCGCCGTTGCGGCAGGGGAGGAAGAACTGGGAGCGCTTGTATCCGAAGGAATCGAGGGCGCCGGCATATACAAGGCTCTCCAGGGCGCGGCGGTTAATGTTGCCGTTCATCCTTTCCATAAAGTCGAATACGTCCTTGAAAGGCCCCGAAGAGGTCCTTTCCTTCAGAATAAGTTCTACGACGTTGCTTCCGAACCCTTTTATTCCGGCAAGGCCGAAACGGATGTTGTGTTCCTTGTTCACGGTGAAGTGGGCGTCGGACTCATTTATATCTGGGTTCAGCACCTTAATCCTACCCTTTTTGCAGTCATCCATAATCTCTTTGATTTCCTCCATATTGTTGAGGTTCTGAGACAGGTTGGCTGCCTGGAATTCAGACGGATAATGGGCTTTAAGCCAGGCGGTCTGGTAGCTTACCCAGGCATAGCAGGTGGCGTGGGACTTGTTGAATGCGTATTCGGCGAACGCCCTCCAGTCCTTCCAAATCTTTTCGAGCTTGTCCTTCGGATGCCCGTTTCCCACTCCGCCTTCGATAAAGTCGGTATAAAGGCCTTCCAGCACGTCGAGTTTCTTTTTTCCCATAGCCTTGCGCAGTTTGTCGGCCTTTCCCTTCGAAAAGCCCGAGATTTTCTGCGAAAGCTGCATCACCTGTTCCTGATAGACGGTGATACCGTAGGTGTCTTCCAGGAATTCCTCCATCTCCGGCAGGTCGTAGGCTATTTTTTCATCGCCCCGCTTGCGGGATATGAACTGCGGAATATATTCCATAGGGCCCGGGCGGTAGAGGGCGTTCATTGCAATGAGGTCTTCGAAGCGCTGCGGGTGGAGTTTCATAAGGTACTCCTTCATTCCGCCCGATTCAAACTGGAATACGCTCTTGGTGTCGCCCCGGCCGTAGAGTTCGAACACTGCCGGGTCGTCTATGGGGATAGCCTCTATGTCTATGTCCTTGTCGTAGTTTTTCTTTACCAGACGCAGGCATTCCTTTATAATAGATAGTGTGCGAAGGCCCAGGAAGTCCATCTTGAGCATACCTACGTCTTCTATCATTGTGCCTTCGTATTGCGATACCCATACATCCTGGCCGGTGGACTTGTCAACGCCCATTGAAATGGGAATGTAGTCGGTCAGGTTGCCTCGGCCTATGATCATTGCGCAGGCGTGGATTCCTACCTGACGAATGCATCCTTCGAGCTGCATGGCATAATGCAGAACCTTCTTTACAAGAGGTTCCCCCTCTTCAAATTCCCGCTTGAGGTCGGGGACATATTTAACGCAGTTTTTAAGATTGGGTTTTACCGTCTTGGTTTCCTTGCCTTCCTTAACGTCGAAGGCCCGGTCGGGAATCATTTTGGTAAGACGGTCGCTCTGGTCGAGGGGCAGGCGGCATACGCGTGCGACGTCCTTAATGGCCAGTTTGGCGGCCATTGTGCCGAATGTGATGACGTGTGAGATGTGGTCGGCTCCGTAGTGTTCCTGCACGTACTGAATGACTCGGTACCGGCCTTCGTCGTCGAAATCTACGTCAATATCGGGCATACTTACTCTTTCGGGGTTAAGAAAACGCTCGAACAGAAGCTTGTATTTATGAGGGTCAAGGTTCGTGATTCCAAGGCAGTAGGAAACTATGCTGCCTGCGGCGGAACCTCGTCCGGGGCCTACTGAAATGCCGTTCCGGCGGGCCCAGTTAATGAAATCCTGTACTATTAGGAAGTAGTCGGGGAAGCCCATTCGGGAAATGGTCTTGAGCTCGAAATCGAGTTTGACCGCAATATCTTCCGACAGCTCGTGGTAACGTTTTTCGGCTCCCTGGTAGGTGAGATGGCACAGATATGCCACCGAATTGCAGAAATCGTCTCCGCGATACCGGCCTTTCTCGTCATTCCGGCCCGCATCTATGATATCCTTGTAGGTGGCAAGGTGGGTGTCTATGTCCTTGAGGAAGTCGCCGTCTATGTCGAATTTGGGAAGGACGTGGTCTCTGTCTATCTTGAAACTTTCCACTTTGTTCAGGATTTCCAGAGTGTTGGACAGGACTTCCGGATGGTCCGGGAACAGTTCGGCCATTTCCTCTTCGCTCTTAAGGTATTCCTGCTGGGTATAACGGAGCCTGGGGTTGTCATCTACATATTTGCCGGTGTTCAGACATATCAGAAGGTCGTGCGCCGGGCCGTCGTCCTTATTGACAAAGTGCACGTCGTTGGTGGCTATAACCTTTACGTTATGTTTCTGCGCCAGCGAAAAAATACCGTCGCAGGCGGTCTTCTGCAGTTCGTACAGTTCCTGGGTCATACCGGGAACCTGTGTCTTGTGCAACATTACTTCGAGGTAATAATCCTCTCCGAAAAGGCTCTTGAACCATTCTATGCTGCGCGAGGCGCCTTCCAGGTCGGAAGCGACTATCTGCGAAGGAATTTCGCCTGCAAGGCAGGCCGATGAGCATATGAGGTTTTCGTGATATTTCTCCAGAATTTCGTGTGAAATTCTGGGTTTGTCGTAATATTTTCCTTCCAGATGGCCTATGGATACCAGCTTCATAAGGTTCTTGTATCCTTCGTAGTTCTTGGCCAGCAGAATAAGGTGGTAGTATTTCTTATGGTTGGGGTCCTTGAGCCGGTGGTCGTAATGTCTTGTAACGTAAACCTCGCATCCTATAATGGGTTTTACCGACGGAAAATTCTTCGCAACGTTGCAGAATTCCTTGACGCCGTACATATTGCCGTGGTCGGTGATTGCAAGTCCCGGCATTCCAAGTTCCTGTGCCCTGGAAAACAGAGCGCCAATGTTGGACATACCGTCAAGAATAGAATATTGCGTATGGACGTGGAGGTGGACAAAAGACATAATCTTACCTGTAATTTGACTACTAAGTTACGAATTATTTAAGAAGCGCCGAAATGGGATAGTGGTCGGAAATGTACGGAACCCCGTAGTTTTTCGTTATTGTTTTGAACCACTTGCATTTAGAAAATCCTTTATACCAAATGAAATCTATAATTCCTGCGCCGTCGCCTCCCCAGGCATTGTAGGAATTGACGCTGTCGCTCTCAACGGCCGTGTCGCGGGCGTTGCTCATAGTGCTTCTGATTCCTTCCAATGCAGGGAAATCGAGGGTGCAGTTGAAGTCTCCGGTAAGCACTACGGGGTAGTTGTTTGGGTTTATTCCGGCAATCCTTTCCTGAATGAGAGCCAGGCCTTTGCTGCGCGCCTGAACACCTACGTGGTCGAGATGAGTGTTGACCATAAAGAATATCCTTCCGTCCCGTTTGTCCTGCATAAGGGCCCAGGTGGCAGACCGTTGATATGCTCCGTCCCACCCCATAGAAGGAATGGCGGGCGTGTCTGACAGCCAGAATGTGCCCCAGCCGTAGCATTTCATTGTTGCAGTGCGGTAGAGTATTGTCATATGCTCGCCTTTTACGGGCAGGCCGTTCTCCCGGTTTACACCTATTACTTCGTATCCCGTGCAGTTTTCCTGCAGGTACAGCACCTGGTCTTCCATTGCCTCCTGAAGGCCCACAATGTCGGGCTTGCAGTCCAGAATCATCTGTACCGAAGCGGGTTTTCTTATTTTCCAGTCATTTGCACCGTCCGATGCAGTGCTTACGCGAACGTTGTAGGACATAATCTGAATGGCCGACAACACTATTAATGCAAGAAGTTTCATACCGTTTTGTTTATCTACGAAGATACTATTAAAATCGTTAATTTATATTACCTTTGTTTTAATATGTCAAGTGAATCTTTTGCAGAGATAGGCCGCATAGGGGCCATCGAAAAACTGTTTGCCGGAATAGAAGGCAAGAGAAAGAACAATAAATCAGTGGTACACCGTGTTATGCTTGAGGGCATAGACTTCGATTTGTCTTATTTCCCCTTGAAGCACCTTGGATACAAGGCGGTGGTTGAGGTTACGGGAGAACTTTATTCCCGGCTTTGCGAAGCACAGAGCCTGTCGGTTATCCTGGGAGTTTCTTCAAAGCTTGATTTCGGGCAAATAGAGGAATTCTGGAGCGGGGTTCGGGTTGCAGCCGAGGAATTCGGCTACAGCGGCCTGGATTTAGATCTCATACCTTCGCTAAACGGGTTGTGCATAAGCCTTGGGGCAGTGGGCACCCAAGCATCGGCCGAGTTTGCCGAGGCCAGAAGCAAGGACGTCATTTGTGTGAGCGGAGCGCTGGGGTCGGCATTTCTTGGGCAGCAGGTTCTTGAAAACCGCAGTTCCGAACTCGAAAAATATAAAATGATGGTTGCCGATTACCTTAAGCCCGAACTGCGGGAGCACACTCCTACCCATTTCAAAGAGGCGGGTATAATTCCGTCGGCAGGGTGCTTCATTACCCGGGGGCTGGCCGATGCCCTTCTTCGCCTGAAGGAACAGACGGGCCTGGGAGTGAAGGTGTATGCCGACAAAATTCCCTTCGAGGGCAACAGTTTCAGCCTGGGCAAGGACCTGGACATTGATCCGGTTTCGGCGGCTATGAACGGAGGGGACGACTGCCGTCTGCTGTTCACCATTCCAATTCTGCAGGCAGAAAAGTTTCACAAGGAATTCCCGACCTACGACATAGTAGGACACTTGGCATTGCGAGAGGCCGGAGCCTGTATGGTAACGCCCGAGGGAATAGAACTCCCCGTGAGGGCTCAGGGCTGGAATACAGAGGAATAGCAGGAAGCGGGGGAGAGCCCCGGTAAATAATGATGAATAAAAAAACAGAGGTCTTTCAAAAGGCCTCTGTTTTTGTTATGCAGTGTGTTGAATTACTTCTTGGCAGCTTTCTTTTTCTTTGAAAGAGTTGCGTCGAACATAACCGGAGTACCAATCATAATAGATGCGTATGTTCCAATTACGATACCGAGGATAAGTGCAACTGCGAGACCGCGGATGCTTTCTCCTCCGAAGAAGGCGATTGCAATCATAGGAAGCAAGGTAGATACAGAGGTGTTGACTGTACGGGTGAGGGTCTGGTTGAGGGACTTGTTGACCTGAATCTTGAAGTCATCGTTGGGATGCAGGTTCAGGTTCTCACGAATACGGTCGAAGATAACCACGTTATCGTTGATTGCGTAACCTATGATGGTAAGGATAGCCGCAATGAAGGTCTGGTCAACGTCAAGGTTGAAAGGCAGGATTCCACTGAACAGTGAGAAGAAACCAATCACGATGATAGAGGTGTGGGCAAGTGAAACTACACCGCCGAGACCCCAGGTCCAGCCTTTGAAACGGAATGCTATGTAAGCGAAGATAATTATGAGAGCGAGGATTACGGAAATAATCGCACCGCGCTTGATATCGTTTGCGATGGTAGCGCCAACCTTGTCGGAAGAAATGATACCGTTGGGGTTGTCGAGTGTAGAGGTGAACTCGCTCTGAGTTATCTCTTCCTTGAACAGGCCCTTGAGAGCATCATAGAGCATTCCTTCGATTTCGGTATCTACAGCACTTGATTCCTCATCTACCTTGTAGGCTGTGGTAATCTTCATCTGAGATTCTCCACCGAACTGCTTAACCTCGGCAGAAGAACCCTTGACTGTGGGATCCTCGGCTGCCTTTGCAATGAACACCTCGTTTACTGCAGAACGAACCTGCTCTGCTGTAACGGGCTGGTCGAAGCGTACGACGTATGTACGGCCACCGGTGAAGTCAACACCATAGGTGAATCCCTTGAAGGTGATGGATGCAAGTGCGATTACGATAAGGGCGCCGGAGAAGATATAAGAGAATTTACGTTTTCCAACGAAATCGATATTGGTTCCCTTAAGGAAGTTCTCGGTTACATTGTTTGTGAAGGTAATGTTCTTGCCCTTGCTTGCACGGGCCTCGAAAATGAGACGGGTGATGAAGATAGAAGTAAGGACAGAAGTGATGATACCTATAATAAGAGTGGTGGCGAAGCCCTTTACGGGACCTGAACCGAATGCGAAGAGCACAAAACCGGTGAGCAATGTTGTAACCTGACCGTCAATGATGGCAGAGTAAGCATTGTTGTAACCGTCGTGGATGGCCTTGCTGAGGCCCTTGCCTGCCTTGAGTTCCTCCTTGATACGTTCATATATAATAACGTTGGCATCTACCGCCATACCCAGAGTGAGAACGAGACCTGCGATACCGGGGAGGGTAAGCACTGCACCGAATGCTGCAAGTGTACCGAAGAGCAGCAGAACGTTGACAAGAAGTGCAATGTCGGCTGCGATACCTGCTCCGTGATAGAAGAGAATCATATACAGGAGCACGAGGCAGAATGCAATGATGAAGGAGATGAGTCCGGCGTTGATTGATTCGGCACCAAGAGAAGGACCTACAACCTGCTCCTGAACGATTGTTGCAGGTGCGGGAAGTTTACCAGACTTGAGTACGTTAACAAGGTCGGTAGCTTCTTCTACGTCGAACTTACCGGTAATTTCTGAGCTTCCTCCGGTAATTTCTCCGTGAACCATAGGATAAGAGTAAACGGTTCCGTCCAGCACGATGGCAATCTGCTTTCCAATGTTCTCCTTTGTGAGGCGTGCCCATACGGTTGAACCTTCGGCGTTCATTGTCATAGAAACTGAAGGCTCGCCACCGCGGCGCTGGTCGTATGAAACGTGAGCGTCGGTAATTGAACCACCGTCGAGGGGAGCTTTTCCGTCACGGCTTGAAGCCTTGATGGCAACGAGCTCGTAGATATTGTCGGCGCCAACATACTCTGAAGGCTTTACAGACCACATAGGACGGAACTCTGAAGGGAACAGGGCTGCAACCTGGGGAAGGTTGAGATATTTGTTTACCTGAGCGGTGTCGGCACCGGCTGCGAAACCAATGCAGGCGGTTCCTCTTGCTCCTGAAATTTGAAGAACAGAGAAGAGAGGGTTGGCTGCCCTGTAAGCTGCGCTTACCTGAGCATTATCCTGAGTCTCTGCCTGCTGCTCAAGCTCCTGTGCTACAACGTCGGAAGTTTCCTGAACGGGAGCTTCTTCCTGAACGGGAGCAAGCTCTTCTTCGGAAAGGATTTGAGCCAGAACGCTGTTAGCTTCGCGAAGATAAGGCTCAATCTCGGCGTTGTCGTAGGTTGACCAGAACTCGAGGGAAGCGGTTCCCTGAAGGAGTTTGCGCACACGCTCGGGTTCCTTTACACCGGGCAGTTCCACAAGAATTCTTCCGGTATTGCCAATCTTCTGGATTGAAGGCTGGGTTACACCGAAACGGTCAATACGGTTACGCAGAACGTTGAATGAGTTGCCAATTGCAGATTCGGCTTCTTCCCTGATGACCTTAATTACGTCTTCGTCGGTAGATTCGGGTTTGATGCGGTCGCGCATTTCGTAGGTTCCGAAAATGC
>JAKSKE010000004.1 GCA_024401895.1 Bacteroidales bacterium | reverse complement strand
ACTCATGACCTCATCCTTACCAAGGATGCGCTCTACCCCTGAGCTACATCGGCTTTTGGAGCGGAAAACGAGGTTCGAACTCGCGACCCTCAGCTTGGAAGGCTGATGCTCTACCAACTGAGCTACTTCCGCGAAAAAAAGTGGGTAGTGATGGATTCGAACCACCGAAGGCGAAGCCAGCAGATTTACAGTCTGCCCCATTTGGCCACTCTGGTACTTGCCCGAAAATTTTGAGCCGATGAAGGGAGTCGAACCCCCGACCCCGAGATTACAAATCACGTGCTCTGGCCAACTGAGCTACATCGGCAATTGTATTTCAAGCCCTTTTGCGCAAGGGAATGCAAAGGTAGTAATTATTTCTGTTTCTCCAAATTATTTTTATTCTTTTTGCATCAAAGAATGAATAAGTTGTTCCAGACTACCTTTGTCGAGGCCGCAGTCGGAGCGTTGTTTGCTCTGTGCAGAATGGGCTACAAACGCGTCGGGAATGCCTACCGGCCATATTTTCATTCCCGCAGAGTGAATTGCGCAGTATTCGCTCACGGCGCCGAACAATCCGCCTTTCACACAACCGTCCTCGACGGTTATTATCTGTTTGTATCCCTTACATATATTGTTCATACACTGTTCGTCGAACGGTTTGAGGAAACGGAAATTATAAACTCCAACCTTTCCGTTGAAACCGGCGGCGGCTTCAAGAGCGCGGTTCACTACCGGCCCTATGCAAATCACGGCTATTTCACTGCCTTTTTGAAGTTCCTCCGCTTCACCTATAGTATATATGGTAGGAGGGGTGTTTTTCCAGTCCACCCTTTCGCCGATTCCGCGGGGATACCTTATTATGAAAGGCCCGTTTTCGTTGTGCAGCGAGGTGTACATCAAATTCTTGAGTTCTATTTCGTTGGCCGGGGAGCTGATTATTGCATTGGGAATGCTGCGGTATGCGGCCAGGTCAAACGCGCCCTGGTGCGTGGCTCCGTCTTCCCCTACCAGGCCGGCGCGGTCGAAACACAGGGTAACCGGCAGTCTCTGCATAGCCACGTCGTGAATTATTTGGTCGTAGGCCCTTTGCGAGAACGAAGAATATATGTTGCAGAAAGGACGCATTCCCGCCGCCGCCATTCCTGCGCTGAAGGTTACGGCATGCTCTTCTTCGATGCCCACGTCGAAGAATTGTTCCGGCAGGGCGGCTTCGAGTTTGTCCATACCGCAGCCGGTTGCCATTGCGGGGGTGATGCCCACAACTCTGCGGTCCTTTCCGGCGAGTTCTGTGAGAACCTGTCCGAAGACATCCTGATAACGGTCGGTGCTGTAGGGGGCTTTCACCCGTTCTCCGGTTTGGGGATTGAATCTTCCCGGAGCGTGCCATACCGTGGGATCGGCTTCGGCCGGGGCATAACCCTTCCCCTTCTTGGTAATGGTGTGCAGCAATATTGGGCCCGGCAGGTCCTTCACCTTCTTGAGCGTCTGCACTACGGTTTTTATGTCGTTGCCGTCTATGGGACCGAAATACCGGATTCCCAGCGCTACGAATATGTCGCCTCCCGATTTCTTTACAAACCAGGATTTGAGGGAGCGTATCCAACGCTGGAGTGAACGGCGGAACATAACGTCTCCCATACAGTCCCAGATCTTGTTCTTGAACAGATTGTACCTGCGGGAAGTGGTGATTCGCAGAAGATGGCGGTGCAGGGCGCCGCGGTTGTCATCTATGGAATGGTCATTGTCGTTGAGAACAATGAGCAAGTTGGCTTTGCTGTCGCCGGCATTGTTCAAGCCCTCGAATGCAAGACCTCCGCTCAGGGCTCCGTCTCCAATAATGGCGACAGCCCTGTTTTTCCTGCCCTGGAGCCTGTTAGCTTCGGCAATTCCGAGGGCTGCGGAAATGGACGTTGAAGAATGCCCGGTGCCGAATGCGTCGAAGGGGCTTTCTCCCATTTTGGGAAATCCGCTTATGCCTCCGTGCTGGCGCTGGTTCCTGAATTCTTCCCTGCGTCCGGTGAGAATCTTGTGAGCGTAGGCCTGGTGCCCCACATCGAATATCAGTTTGTCTTTCGGAGTGTCAAGCACATAATGCAGGCCCACAATAAGCTCAACCGCACCCAAGCTGGATCCAAGGTGCCCCGGGTTGCGGGAGCATTCCCCAACCATATAGTCGCGGATTTGAGCGCACAGTTCGGGCAGTTCGTCAATGCTGAGCCGCTTTAGGTCTTCCGGACTGTTTATTTTGTCCAAAATGGAGTATTCCATGCCAGACAGTCCCCGTTAGCCCTTAATGTTGGGAAGTTCCAGACCATAGCCCGATTTAATATCCTCTCTCTTGAGCAGAATGCTGAAAACGAAGGCCAGGATGCCGAATGAGGCGAAAACAAGTTCGGGAACAAGGTATCCTCCGGTACTCTGACGAAGATTTCCTATGAGCATAGGGACAAAGCAGAGTCCGATGTTCTGAATCCAGAATATGAGGCAGTATGCCGAGCCCAGCACTTTCTCGTCTATAATCTTCGGCACAGAAGGCCACAGAGATGCGGGAACGAGCGAGAAGCTGAATCCGAGAACCAGAATAAGGGTTACTGCGAGCCATCTCTGCGGCACTGCGGGCAGCAGGAACGCAAATCCGAGATGGCAGGCGAGCATAATGACAGAACCTATCATTAGCATTGTGGCGCCTTTTCCTATCTTGTCCAGGAAGATTCCCAGAATTGGAGTAAGTACCATTGCCAGGATAGGGAAGAAACTGAACAGATGGGCTGCATCGGCCGCCGGAATATGAAGAGTCTCTTCCAGGATGTTGGTTGCATACCTCTGGAACGGGAATATTGCAGAATAATAAAGGACGCACAGCAAGGCTACAATCCAGAACATCTTGCTCTTGAAAATCTGACCCAGGTCTGAGATGTGGAATTCGTCTTCGGGAGATTTCTCTGCTGTTGCAAGGCCGGCATCTACAAGTTCCGAATCAAACTTCTTGTCCATAATCGAGAAGATTATGAAATTCAGAAGGCCTATGCAGAGCAGGGCTCCGCAGAATCCCAGGGGAGCCTGTACCGTATTGTTGAACCGCTCGGAAATGATGGGGGCAATCCACATAACTCCGAATACTCCGAGTCTGGCGATGGCCATTTCCATTCCCATTGCAAAAGCCATTTCCTTTCCCTTGAACCATTTTGCCAGAATCTTGGAAACGTTCGTGCCTTCCATTTCACAGCCGCAGCCGAAAATCATAAAGCCGAGCGACGCCATTTTTGCGCTTGCGGGCATCTCTACCCACCAGCTGCCAAGCCACTGTGCAAAGGCTGTAGTCTGGAACCAGTCGCTAATGCCCACGAACTTGATGCCGGCGCCCACAACCATCATAGAGGCCGAGAGAATACCGGAAAAACGGACTCCCAGCTTGTCCAGCAGGATACCTGCAATGATGAGGAATCCACATACGTTTACTATATATTCAGAAGCGGCATAGGTGCCGAATACACTGCTGTTCCAGCCCAGAGACGTTTCCACCAGAGACTTCAGGGGAGACATCACGTCTACGAACATATAGGCGAAGAACATCATCGACGCCACCAGCAGGAGCACAGCGAATCTTGCGACTACGCTGTCGTTCATCATTTTTCTTATTTTTTCAGCCATTGCTGTTTGTTTTTCTGGGTTTTAGAACGGAAGATCGTCGGAAGGGTTATCTTCTACAGGTGCTTCTACAGCACACTGAACCGGAGCGGCAGAGGGGCTCTGCTGGTAGGCCGGTTGCTGATAGGCCGGCTGCTGATATGAAGGTTGCTGATAAGCCGGTTGCTGGTATGAAGGCTGCTGATATGAACTTTGCTGACCCTCGGCCGAATCGGGACGGCGTCCCAGAAGCTGCAGCGTGTCAACCGCAATTTCGGTGGTGTATTTCTTCGTGCCGGTCTGGTCGGTGTAGGAGCGTGTGCGCAGGCGTCCCTCGATATACAGCTGGGTTCCCTTCTTTACGAATCTTTCGGCCACGTCGGCGTTCTGCCTCCAGGCTACGATGTTGTGCCATTCGGTGTTTTCGCGCGGCTCGCCGTTGCGGTCACGGTATTTTTCGGTTGTTGCAAGGGTGAATGTTGCAACTTTTGCAGGCTGCCCTCCCTGGGCATTTCCATCAAGGTAACGTACTTCAGGGTCACGGCCAACGTTACCGATCAAAATCACTTTGTTTACAGACATAATAATTAAATTTAAAGTTGAAGTTTAACATAGTGGCGTTTCGGCCCATAGCGGACCGGAGGCGCAAGATACGAAAAATTTTCAATCTGTATGCTTTCCTGTCACCAATTCTGCAATAAGATTTGCCGTATGGGCGGGAGTCAGATTATCGGTATCTATTGTGAATTCGGCTTGCGCATAATACTTAAGGCGCGATTTGTACAGCTCTTCCACGGTTTCGGGGTCATACAGCGGGCGAAGTGTGGCAGAAGAGCTGAGCCGCCGTTTGATTACGTCAATCGAGGCTTGCAGGTACACGCATCTGGTCAATGAGAGGACAGCCGGCAGATTCTGCCCGTATGCAACGGTTCCTCCTCCCAACGCCAGCACCGTATCCTGATCCTCTTCGGCGAGAATTTCCCGAAGGCAGCGGGATTCGGCTTCCCGGAAGCATTCCTGCCCCAGGGAGAACATTTGGGCGATGGACTGCCCCTCCCGTTTCTGGACATAATCGTCCAAATCTATGAACCTGAAATTCAGAAGGGCCGACAAAGCCGCACCTACGCTGCTTTTGCCGCTGCCCATAAATCCTGTGAGACTTATAATCATACCCCAAATATACCTCTTTATAAATAAAAAATTGTAAATTCGCGGGTTAAACTAAAAAAAATGGCAGAATACAGCGAACAGGAACAGATTCGTAGAGAATCTCTCTCAAAGCTCAGGGAACTTGGAATTGAACCATACCCCGCAGCTCTTTATCCGGTAAATACAAACTCGGCCGAAATTGCGGCGCAGTACGACGCGCAGAAGGGCAATTTTCAGGATGTGTGCCTGGCGGGCAGAATAATGAGCCGCCGCATTATGGGCGCCGCGTCCTTCGGCGAAATTCAGGACGCCAACGGCAGAATCCAGATATATGTCAAGCGGGATGAAATCTGTCCCGGCGAAGACAAAACAATGTACAACACGGTTTGGAAGAAACTGTTGGACATTGGCGACATAATCGGTATCAAGGGGTTTGCCTTCATTACCCAGACGGGACAGCTGTCGGTTCACGTGAAGGAACTGACCCTGTTGAGCAAGTCCCTGAGGGTGCTTCCCATTGTCAAGGAACTTGACGGCCAAACCTTTGACGCTTTTACCGACCCCGAATTGAGGTACCGTCAGAGATACGTAGACCTTATCGTAAACCCTTCTGTAAAGGATACTTTTGTAAAGAGGGCTGCGATAATTGCCACAATGCGCGAGTATTTCAACGAAGCAGGCTGCCTGGAGGTGGAGACTCCAATCCTTCAAAGTATTCCGGGAGGAGCCACCGCAAGGCCGTTCATCACTCATCACAACGCTCTGGACATTCCCCTGTACCTCAGAATTGCCAACGAGTTATATCTCAAGCGTCTCATTGTGGGCGGATACAATGGAGTTTATGAATTCGCCAAGGATTTCCGCAACGAGGGAATGGACAAGACCCACAATCCCGAGTTCACCTGTATGGAAATATATGTGGCCTACAAGGACTACAACTGGATGATGGAGTTCGTGGAAAAGATGCTTGCCAAGATTTCAACCAAGGTTAACGGCACCACCGTTGTGAAGATTGGCGACCACGAAGTTGACTTCGGAGGGGAATACCGCCGCCTTCCCATCCTGGACGCCATAAAGGAATATGCCGGGGTTGACGTGAGTGCAATGGACGAGGATGAACTCCGCGCCACCTGCAAGCGCTTGGGCGTAGAGATTGAACCTTCTATGGGCAAGGGCAAGCTCATCGATGCCATTTTTGGAGAATACTGCGAATCCAAACTCATACAGCCTACGTTTGTGATAGATTATCCGGTAGAGATGTCTCCTCTTACAAAACGTCACCGCACCAATCCCGCCCTTACCGAAAGGTTCGAGCTGTTCGTATGCGGGAAGGAACTGGCAAATGCCTATTCCGAGCTGAATGACCCCATTGACCAGCTGGAAAGGTTCCAGGAGCAGGCCGCCCTTAAGACTAAGGGAGACGATGAGGCTATGTACATAGATATGGACTTTGTCCGTGCATTGGAGTACGGAATGCCTCCCACCTCGGGCCTGGGAATGGGAATTGACCGTCTCACTATGTTTATGACAGGTCAGACAGCCATTCAGGACGTACTCTTCTTCCCTCAGATGAGGCCCGAAAAGATTCTCAAGAAGGAAGAAAAGAAAGACGACGACAAATAGAGTGGAAGAAATTATTACATCGGTACAGAATCCGAAGGTCAAGCAGCTTCTCGCGCTCCAGCAGAAATCTTCTCTGAGGCGCGAGAGCGGTCTTTTTGTGGTTGAAGGCGTGCGGGAACTTGAGCACTGCGTGAATGCCGGCTATGAGGTGGATACAATATTCTGCTGCAAGGAGATACTCCCTTCCGGCCGGGATGCCTCTGGTTTGTGCGGGGGAAAGGTGCGTACCGTTTTTCTGAGCCGTCAGGTGTATGAGAAGGTGGCTTACCGCGAAGGAACCGAAGGTGTGATTGCCGAGGTAAGGAGCCGCAGTATCTCCCTGGAAGACCTGAGACTGCCGGAAAATCCGCTCATAGTAGTGCTAGAGTCGGTGGAAAAACCGGGGAACCTGGGGGCGGTCCTGCGTTCGGCCGACGCTGCCGGCGCCCACGCGGTTCTGGTGTGCGATGCGCTTACCGACATCTACAACCCCAACCTCATACGGGCATCGCTGGGAGCCGTTTTTTCGGTGCCGGTGGTATGCTGTTCTTCCGCAAAGGCAATCGATTTCCTGAAGGAAAGGGGAGTAAAAATACTTACGGCGCAGTTGCAGGATTCGGAACTTTATTACGACATTCCTATGAAGGAGGGAACGGCTCTGGTTATGGGAACCGAGTCCACCGGACTCACTCAAATCTGGCGGCAGGCCGCCGATGCCCACATCCGCATTCCTATGTTGGGAAAACTCGACAGCCTGAACGTTAGCGTGAGCACAGCAATTCTCTTGTTCGAAGCAGTCCGACAGCGCAATGCCTAGATTCGCACTCATAGGGTACCCTGTCTCCCACTCTCGAAGTCCTGAACTTTTCAGAAAGGCCTACGGGGGAAAATGGGACTATGACCTTGTGGAAACCCCCGATTTTGAACAGGCCTGGGCCAGGTTTCTGTCAAATTACAAGGCAATAAACATAACCGCTCCATTTAAGGTAAAGGCTTGCGAAAGGGCCGATATCCTTTCTCCTGAGTGTGCCCGCATAGGGGCGGCCAACATTGCGGTCAAGACCGCCGATGGCATAGTGGCCTACAATTCCGACTACCTCGGGCTGCGTTCCATCATAGCATCGGCAGAGCCCACCCGCTCAACCCTGGACGGTAACCCCGGGTCTGCGGCGGTGATAGGATTCGGAGGAGCCGGCAGGGCGGCGCAGGCCGCGGCAACGGACTGCGGATACGATGTAAAGATTTATCATCACGACCAAGTGAAGAATGGCGTAACCGCAGACCTTATTATATATACGCTTCCGTGTGCAGTGGAAGGAATCGAAAAATTCCGCTGCAACTGTCTCATAGAGGCCAATTACCGCAATCCGGCTTTCACCCCGGGCAGTATATGTGATTTGCGTGGAGGAGAAGCCCGGTATATTGGCGGAGAGCAGTGGCTCCTTTCCCAGGCCAGATGCGGATTCGACCTTATGGTCAAATGATATCTTCCCGCTCCTTAAGGTCTTTAATGCGGAGCTGGATAATGGAATTCCCCCTATAATAATTCTCTACAATCGAATAGCAGATATCGATAGGATTGCCTTCCTTTATATAGTCGTAGAAGCCCGACATATTGAAGGCGATTGCCGCAATCTGGTGATACGGCTGGCTCTCCTGAATGAGATCCAGCTTCATATGCACTCCTCCGGCCCCTACTTTACGGCCGTTGCCCGAATCGTAAACGTTGTCGGTAACGAAGACGGGATTGCTGTTGCCCGGGCCGAAGGGCTGGAATTGCTTGAGAATACGAATGAACTTGGGGGTGATGTGGGCGAAATCCAGCTTTGCGTCAACGTTTATTACCGGGGTAAGCATTTCCTCGGTAATCTTTTCTCCCACAGCTTTGTCTATGCGCCTGCTGAATTCGGCCAGATTCTCTTCTTTCATAGTGAGGCCTGCGGCATACACGTGCCCTCCGAAGTTTTCCATAAGGTCGGCGCAGCTTTCTATGGCCTCGTAAAGGTCAAATCCCTGAACGCTGCGGGCCGAACCGGTCACGAATCCATTCGATTTTGTAAGAACCACGGCCGGCTTGTAATAAGCCTCGACAAGGCGTGAGGCCACGATTCCTACAACTCCTTTGTTCCAACTTTCAGAATATACCACAGTGGCATTTTCGCAAGCCAGGCAGGTGCCGTTCTGGACCATCTCCAACGCTTCCTGGGTTATTTCCCGGTCAATGCTCTTGCGCTCGTTGTTGTTGTCGTTGATTTTGGAGCCTATCTGCATAGCCTGCATCTCGTCGGTGGCTATAAGCAGTTCCACGGCCATCTGTCCGCTCTCCATTCGGCCTGCCGCATTTATTCTGGGACCTATCTTGAAGACAATGTCGTCTATGTTCAAATGCCCGGGTTCGAGATTAGAGAGGGTAATCATTGCCAGAAGACCCTGACGAGGCTTTTCGTTGAGCTGCTTGAGCCCGAAATGAGACAGAATCCTGTTCTCGCCCACCATTGTTACAAGATCCGAGGAAATGCTCACAACCAGGAGGTCCAGCAGGGGAATGAGTTCTTCGAAAGGAATGCCGTTCTTCAATGCATAGGCCTGGACAAGCTTGAATCCAACGCCGCAGCCGCTCAAGTCATCGAACGGATAGTTGCAGTCCTCTCTCTTGGGGTCCAGTACCGCAACTGCGGCCGGAAGAGATTCTTCCGGAAGGTGATGGTCGCAAATAATGACGTCTATGCCCTTCTGTCTGGCGTGCTCGACTTTGTCTATAGCCTTTATGCCACAGTCCAGAGTGATAATGAGTTTATATCCGTTCTCTGCAGCCCAGTTTATTCCCTTTATGGAAACGCCGTACCCTTCGTCGTAACGGTCTGGAACGTAGAATCCAAGATTTTTCGTGTATTTCTTGAGGAAGGAATAGACAAGAGCGACAGCCGTTGTGCCATCTACGTCGTAGTCTCCGTAAACAAGGATACGTTCGCCCCTGTTTATTGCACGCTCCAACCTTTCCACTGCCTTGTCCATATCCTTCATAAGGAAGGGGTTGTGCAGGTTGTCGAGGTTGGGACGGAAGAATGCCAGGGCCTGCTCGAAGGTTTCCACTCCGCGCTTGACCAAAAGCTCGGAAAGGACGCGGTCAATGCCTATTTCGGCGGAGAGTCTTTCGACCTTCGCTTCATCGGCACTGTCGCCAAGTATCCATCGGCATTCTTTTCCCATAACTTGCAAATATACCTATATTAAATTTCTAATCAAAAAGCGTAGGTTCCTCAATATCTATCAGGTCATCTTTTCCAAAATCGGGGAGAGAATCGGAAGAGATGAATTCGACGTTCGACAGGGCACTGTCCATATCCAGGATATCCACCGGAGTTTCGGGTTCAGGTTCTTCTACAATGAGAGGTTCAATGAAACGGACACTCTTTACGTCCGGTTTGTCCGAAACTTTCTTGCCCTTGGCGCTGAACCCCTTCTTACCAATCCAGGATTCGGCCTCAATGATTTCTCCCTTTCCTGAAGACTTGCCCCCGTAAATGATTTCGTAGCGAGGGTGAAGGTCATCGTTGAGCTCTACCAGGTATGATTTCTGGCCATCGGCAATGAAACTCATTGGCGTATTGTCGCTGAGAGGGAATGAGAACCTCTTGACATAGAAGGATTTAGCCTTTGAATCGTAGTATAGGGCGGTAAATGTTTTGCCAACATCGTATTTCTCTATGAACAGTACATCTCCCTGGTAGCGGTTGCTCAGGTCGAACGAAGTTGTGTAGAAGGTTCCGTTCTTGAATACTGCAAGAATTTTATCCTCGCCTGCAAACTGTCCCAGATGCAGTCCGCGTCCGTCCTCGTTGAGTTTCTGTATGTCGGAATCGTACCAGATATCCTTGCCTGCGATGGTGCTTATGCCCTTGCTCTTCAATGTTATGCGCTGGATGGGATTTTTGGAGACAGTGTTTCCTCGCGTATTTCGCCCTTTTATGGCAAGCGTGCTGAAGTCGAATTCCAGAGACGTACGCTTTAGATTCCTGCGTGGACGCAGCTGTATTCGAACGGTTTCGGCCTCGCCGTTACGGTTGCACGAAAACCATTGGATTACGGAGCCTTCTTCCCCCGAGGTAATGTCATAGTCTTTGTCTCTGGTAATCGAGGTAATTGCAAAGCGCTTGGCATAAGAGACTTCGCCCTTGCCCTGACGGTAAATGACATTGTAAATGGTTCGTTCGTCATTTCTGTTGAATACGCCCACATACAGCAGGTCTTTCCAGAAAAAGGCCTTGTCCGACACCTTGGTCATACGGTACCGGCCGTCCTTTGCAATGACTATGATTTCTGACAGGTCAGAGCAGTCTCCTATGAAATCCACCCCTTCTTCCTTCTTCAGGCCAATTCCTACAAATCCCTCGGCCATATTGGCATAGAGCTTTGCATTGTTGTTTATGACCTTTGTGGCGGCAATGGTCTCGAAACCGGTGAGCTCGGTCCGGCGGGGGTAATCCTTTCCGTATTTTTTCTTAAGTTCCTTGAACCAGTTTATGGTGAAGGAGGTGATATGGTCAAGGTTGTCCTGTACTTCGGCAATCTGCTCTTCAATGGCAAGCACTTTTTCATCCAGAGCCTTGACGTCGAATCGGGAAATCTTCCTTACCGGTTTTTCCACCAGCTTGTCTACGTCTTCCATTGTAATGGGACGCCTCAACATTCTTTCGTATGCCTGAAGTCCCAGCAGGATTGCTTCCTTTTGTTCTTCCCAGGAGAGAAAATCTCTCTGTTCCAGAATCTTGTAAATCTTCTGCTCGAAGAAAATCTTCTCCAGAGAAGTGTAATGCCAGTCGTCTTCGAGTTCTGCAAGCCTGATCTCGAGCTGCTGCTTGAGCAGGTCCTTAGTATGCATTGTGCTGTATTCCAGAATGTCATTTACAGTAAGGAATGCAGGCTTGTTGTCTTTGATTACGCAGGCGTTGGGCGCAATGTTGGTCTCGCAGTCGGTGAAGGCGTACAGAGCGTCTATGGTCTTGTCCGGAGAAATGTCGTTGGGCAGATGAATGAGAATCTCCACCTTGTCGGTGGTCATATCCTCGATTTTCTTAATTTTTATCTTGTTCTGATCCTTGGCCTTAAGGACAGAATCAATAATCATATGGGTGGTCTTCCCGTATGGAATCTCGGTGATTGCAATTATGTTTTTGCCCCTCTTCTCTATTCTTGCACGAACTTTTACGCTTCCTCCGCGTGCGCCTTTCATATATTTGCTGCAGTCGGCATAGCCACCGGTGGGGAAATCGGGGTAAAGTTCGTATTCGCGTCCCTGAAGAATGGCTATCGATGCGTCCAGCAGCTCATTGAAATTGTGCGGGAGAATCTTGGATGCCAGGCCGACGCCAATTCCTTCCGTTCCTTGTGCCAGCAGCAGGGGGAATCGTACCGGCAGTTCCACCGGTTCGTCCCGACGTCCGTCGTAGGACTTCATAGTATGGGTTATCTTTTTGTCGAAGATTACCTCTTTTGCAAATTTGCTGAGCCGGGCTTCAATGTATCGGGGAGCGGCGTTTGCGTCTCCGGTAAGAATGTTTCCCCAGTTTCCCTGACAGTCTATTGTGAGGTTCTTCTGTCCCAGGGTAACCAGAGCTCCGAGGATGGACTGGTCTCCGTGGGGATGGTACTGCATAGACTGCCCTACAATATTCGCTACCTTTGTGTATGCTCCGTCATCGATTACGGACATAGCGTGAAGGACGCGCCTCTGCACAGGTTTCAGCCCATCCACGATGTGAGGCACGGCCCTGTGCAGAATTACGTAGGAAGCGTAATCCAGGTACCAGTCTTTGAACATCCCGGTAAGTTTGAACTTGTGCGAATCTGTCTCCATAAGCATTTATTGTTCGTATCCGAATTTTCTTAATTCCCTGCGGCTTTCCCTCCAGTCGGGATCGACCTTGACAAAAAGTTGCAGGAACACTTTCTTCTGGAAGAAATCTTCCATTTCCAGGCGGGCGGCGGTGCCTACCTTCTTCAGAGCGGCTCCCTGCTTGCCTATGACAATGCCTTTCTGGGAGTCTCTCATAACGTAAATGACAGCCCCAATATCGTAGCGCTCGCTCCCTTCCTTGAAACTTTCCACTACCACTTCGCAACTGTACGGGATTTCTTCCTTATAGTTGAGGAGAATCTGTTCCCGTATGATTTCGGAAGCGAAAAATCTAAGGTTCCTGTCGGTAAAAGTGTCTTTGTCGTACCAGGGAGGGCATTCCGGCAACAGTCCCTTGACTGTTTCCAGAACCGACTCCAGGTTGAAATGTTCCTGAGCGCTTGCCGGAATCACGGTAGCCGACGGCAGTTGTTCTTTCCACCACGCCAGAAGTTCCATTACCTTCGGCTGGTCACTTATATCTATTTTGTTGACAACGACAATGACCGGGCAGGCTATCTGCTTGAGCTTGTCTATATATTCGGCATTCTTGTCGGCCTTTTCAACGGTGTCGGTAACGTACAGAATCACGTCTGCGTCGCCCAGGGCTTCATCTACGCATCCCAGCATATCCTCCTGCAGGCGGTAGTTCGGTTTCAGAATTCCGGGAGTGTCCGAAAATACAATCTGAAAATCATCACCGTTTATGATGCCCATAATGCGATGCCGGGTCGTTTGTGCCTTTGACGTGACAATGCACAGTTTTTCCCCGACCAAGGCATTCATCAGCGTCGATTTCCCAACGTTAGGATTGCCTATTATGTTTACGAAACCCGAGCGGTGGCTACACATAGGAACCCATTTTAAGAATGTTCACTTCCGACTCGCTGAGGAACCGCCATTCCCCCTTCTTCAGGCCCTTTTTGGTGAGGCCGGCGAAATAAACTCTGTCGAGAGCCCTTACGTCATAGCCCAGGGATTCGAAGATTCGGCGTACAATTCTGTTTTTACCGGAATGAATCTCAATTCCAAGCTTGCGGTGGTCCTGCTCGTCAATGAATTCGAGTTCATCGGCGCAAACAAGTCCGTCGCTCAGGGTCACCCCTTCCAGAACCTTATTGTAGTCGTCGGCTGAAAGCGGACGGTCCAGTATTACCTGATAAATCTTTTTCTTGTTGAAGGAAGGATGGGTCAGCCGCTCCGATATTTCTCCGTCGTTGGTGAACATAAGTACACCGGTAGTGTTCTTGTCCAGCCTGCCTACGGGGAATACGCGTGCGGTGCAGCCTTCCAGCAAGTCCATAACGGTCTTTTCGGCGTGGGGGTCACTGGCGGTGGTCACATATCCGCGGGGCTTGTTCATCACCAGATAAACTTTCTCCTCGCCCTTGAGCCTTTGTCCGTTGAAGCGTACATCGTCGGTAAGGACATTGACTTTGGTGCCGAGTTCGGTTACCACTTCTCCGTTAACGGTAACCACACCTGCAAGTATGTAGGTGTCGGCTTCTCTCCTGGAGCATATTCCCGAATTGGCAATGAACCTGTTGAGGCGCACTTCCTCCTGGAACTTGAATTCGACAGCCTTGCCCGAAGTCTCTTTCTGGTCCAGAGACGGACGGCGGCTTATCATACGGTTGATGCCTTCCTCCGACTCCTTGCTGAAACGGGACTCGGTGCGGTTGGAATAAGGTTTCCTGAAAGATGAAGGCTTGCGCGGGCCGCGGTGTTCGTCGTAACTCTTGTGCTCGCCATAGCTTTTATGCTCGCCATAGTTCTTGCGCTCTCCGAATGACCTGCGTTCTCCGTAAGTCCTGTGCTCTCCGTAAGTCCTGTGCTCGCCGTAGGGGCGGTGTTCTGTGTCGGGTCTGTGCTCGTCGTAGGGGCGGCGCTCTGCAGAGGAGCGGTGCTCACCGTAAGGGCGGCGCTCGCCGTAGGTTTTGTGTTCGCCGTATGTCTTGCGCTCACCGAAGGTCCTGCGTTCTGCGGCAGGGCGGTGCTCGCCATAGGTGCGGTGTTCATCTGTGCTGCGGGAATCTGCAGCGACTGTTTTTCTGGGTCTAAGTTTTCGGCCGTTCTTTGTAAAATTGTCCATAGTACCAAATGACTCTCGTCATTACTTTAAGGTGAATTTATATATAATCTGCCCTTCCTGGATAACTGGAGCATCCAGCTTGGGTGTAAATTTCGATTTCATAGCCGCATTCCTGGCAGCTGTAATGAGTTCCTTGGAAGAAATGGTGGAACCGTTCACTTCGTAGCGTGCCCCAATGACCTGTCCCTCGGGATTTACAGTAATCTTTATGATTACCGTTCCGCTTTCCATTGCGGTGTAGGCCGGTTTCGGCAGGGTTCCAAGAATATCTCTTCCCTCAACGTGAGCGTTTGCCTTGCCTTCAGTTTTTCCGGTAACTGTGTTTCCGTCGGCCTGCCCGGCCTTGAACCCTTCGCTTGCCTTCTTCGCCGAGTGAGGAGCGGTAAGGCTGGTGTCCTTTTTGGCCATTCCGGGGAAGGATGCCCTGGCGTCGAGCTTGGGCTCTTCCTTTTGAACCGGGGCGGGAACTTCCACGTCGCCGTGGTTATTTTCTTTTGTCTCAGGGGTAAGGTTGGGCTTTTCGCTTTCGTGCACCGATTCCGACTTCTGGACAAGTTCGACCTCTTCCTCCTTGTTCACGTTCTCGCTCTTGGGCTCTTTCCCCGAGTGTTTTTCCTTGATTTGAGGAGCTTCCTCCTGTACCATTTCAAGAAGGAAACTGGTATCTTGCGGGGGCGGATAGAGATATTTGAGTCCAGAAAAAGACACAAAAACAATTGCGGCGGCGTGAACCAGCACCGTAAGCGCCAGCCCTACTGCTGTCGAAATCTTGTTTTGCCTGCTTTTTTCGTTTTGGAATCCGCTCATACAGCACTACTCCGGTGAAGTTGCCAGAATTACTTTATAATGATTGCGTTTTGCAATGTTCATTACCTGTACGATTTCCTTGATGGGAACGCTCTCGTCGGAAAAAATAGAGAAGGTAGGGTCGTCCTGATCCTGAAGAATTTCGGCAAGGCTGTATTCTATGTCTTCGAATTCCACGGGATCTTTCTGGCCGTTGATATGATAGGTGTACAGGTCATCCCCCCAGTCCTTGATTGAAACGCTGGCGGTTGCCTTGGCACCCACCTGACCAGTGCTCTTGGGAAGCAGAAGCTTGAGGGCGTTGGGATTGACCAGCGTAGATGTAACCAGGAAGAAGATCAAAAGCAGGAAGACAATGTCGGTCATAGAGGACATTGACATATTGGGGTCTGCCTTGATATTTCTCTTGATAGCCATTTTTATTCAGATTTAGTGGCAGGCTCGCCTGCAAATTCCAGAAACTTGGCCGTAGCCGCATCAAGCAGTGTTGCGAGATTGGAGATTCTTGCAGTAAGGTAGTTGTATCCGAAATAAGCCAGAATTCCTACTATAAGACCGCCCACTGTAGTTACCATAGCGGTGTAGATACCGCTGGAAAGAAGGGTTATGTCTATGTTGTTGCCGGCATTGGCCATATTGAAGAAAGCTTCGATCATACCTATTACAGTTCCCAGGAAACCGATCATAGGAGCACCGCCGGCAATAGTTGCAAGGTAGGGAAGTCCCTTTTCCAGTTTGTTTATCTCGATGTTTCCCATATTCTCCATTGCAGTCTGAATTTCAACCTGGCTGTGTCCGGTTTTGGCGAGGCCGGTTTCAACCATTCGGGCGATGGGTGAATTGTAGTGCGAGCAGAGCATTTGGGCCGATTTGATTTTCCCATCCAGAAGATAGTCTTTGATGTCGTCCAGGAATCCGTCATAGATTTTACCGAACTGATGAATCATCCAAAGTTTCTTGCCAAAGAGATAAATGGCCAGAATGGAAAGTAAGAGAAGAACAATCATAAGGGGGCCACCCTTGGCCGCCATCTCTATGAGAGAAAATGTCATAACCTCCTGTTGAGGCAAGGCTGCCACTGCTTCGGTGGTCGTCTGGAGTAAATTAAAAAGCATATTTTAGATTTTAAAAATTATCAATATCACGCAAAGATACAAAAAATCAGTAATTTATATTGTTTGGCCGAGAAAACCCAGAGGTCTTCAGCCTCTGCGGATGAATCGGCCAAGCGTTTCTTTCCCTTATGGTAAGAATATAATTGCATTACCCTTGGCTCTCAATATACTTTCGGACTGTTTCCGGTGATGCTTCACCTACTGAGCAGACGAAGTAGCCGTCACTCCAGAAAGTTCGCTCACGCCAGAAATGATATTGCAGCCACTGAGGATATCTATTCCACATTGCTCGAGTGCTATTCTGCTTGAGTCTTCTGACGATAGATGTAACGGATATGTCTGGGGGATATGAAACGAGCATATGGATATGGTCCTTGTCCGTCTCCATTATGTCTATGCTGAAATCGGAGCGCAGTTCGATGACAGAGAAAATCTCTTTGATAGTGCCCTGCATTGTTCCTTCCAGCAGACGTTTCCGGTACTTGCAGACGAAGATGAGATGGCATTTAAGGTACTACTTGTGTCTGCCGTTGCTTTGGTATGCGTTATCTCCCAAACTGGGTCAGTTATTCATTGAATCCCTCAAGACCTTTGATGATGCTGTCACAGCTTTCAATGATCTTCTTAGGATAACGGAACTCCACAAAAAGGCCGATGGTAACGGCTATAGCCAGAAATACGATTACCAATGTAGCTTTGAACGGTGTGCTCCAGGCTTCAATTATCCTCGGACAAAAGTATGCGGGCAATGCGATTGTCGCCCCCCAGACGACAACGGTCATACGGGTATATGACTTTTTATAGTCCTTCATGGTCCTTGTCGCGTTCAGGACATCGGAAAACGGAATCTTGTTCAAATTGTACTTCCTATAGAACACGATATTGACAGCACTCAAAGCGAGGACGAAGATTTCCAGCATAGCCATATATTTGAAAGGACCGGAGAATAAAAAGCCGATAATCGGCAAGACAACTGCTGCCACGACACTGGCGACAAGAGATAATTTCTTGTCGAACAATATGGTTTTCACATTGCTCTTGAAAGCAGAATCCATGAACTTTTCATAGCCGTTCCACAGTTTGATCAGGATTTCCTGGAACATGTCGTCAATCTCATCCCGATCTTTTGAAAACATAAGACAAACAGTGTATATGACACTCTTATGCTTCTCAATCAAATATGTGAATTCTTGTTCTGTCTTTCCCATCTGCTTTCTAATAGCTACATTCATTAGACAACAAAGTTGGCGAAAAACTATAAAACTTTTGAAGGACAAATGCGGAAGAATATGTAAATTGCGGAAGATGAAAACGGTGTATCGCACATACAAGTTCAGGATGTATCCGAACGCTGAGCAGCGGCAGGTTCTTGCCCGCTATTTCGGCAGTGTGCGTTTCATCTACAACCACTATCTTGCTGAGAGAAAGCGGCAGTACGAGGAGACGGGAAGGAGCGACGGATACGCTAGACAGGCGAAGGATCTTGTTTCGCTCAAGCGTACCGAGGGTTTTGAATGGCTTAAGGAGATCAATAGTCAGACCTTGCAGCAGACTCTGATGCATCTCGACACGGCCTACAAGAACTTCTTCAACCACACGGCAGATTTTCCGAAGTTCAAGAGCCGCAAGCGCGGCGGCAGCTTCACCGTCCCGCAGTTCTGCTACCTCGAGAACGGATATATCCATATCCCGAAGTTCAAGGAAGGATTGAAGGTGAAGGAACACCGCAATGTCAAGGGTGCTGTAAGGTCAATGACCATCAGCATTACCCCTACAGGAAAATACTACGTAAGCATACTTACGGAAGAACAGCACGAACCGATTGCGAGAACCAACCAATCGGTCGGACTGGATATGGGCCTCAAGTCCCTTGTCATCACTTCCGAGGGTGAGACTTACGACAACAACAGATACACGAAGAAGTACGAGCAGAAGCTCGCCACCGCCCAGAAGCACCTTGCGAGAAAGCAGAAGGACAGCAACGGCTGGGAGGAGCAGCGTATGAAGGTTGCAAAAATCCACGAGAGCCTTGCGAACAGCCGCAAGGACTGGCAGCACAAGGTCAGCGCGGATATCGTAAAGCGTTACGATACAATCTGCATCGAGGACCTCGGCGTAAAGCAGATGGAGGAAAAGAAGAAAGGCGTGAAGAAGAACCGCCTGAGCAAATCCATCAGCGATGCCGGCTGGTCAAGCCTTGTCGCGATGATAGTGTACAAGGCCGAGATGAACGACAAGACTGTCGTGAAGGTTGACAGGTACTATCCGAGCAGCAAGACATGCAATGTCTGCGGATGGAAGAATGACTCCCTTGCTCTTTCCGATCGCAACTGGACTTGTCCGCAGTGCGGTACAAAACATGACCGCGACGTGAATGCCGCGGTCAATATTCTGGGTGAGGGTCTTCGTGTACTGAATTGCAAATCATCGGTGGGGACCGTCGATTACACTGGTGGAGGCAGTGTAAGACCTACTTCGGTGGGCAACCGCCTACGAAGCCAGAAGCCCACAAATCTTTAGTTTGTGGGTAGTTCACAAGATGAAACTGACAGCGAACTATCTGGAATTGTCAAGCATTATTTTTGACAAGACCGAAAAACAGGTTGAATTTGAATATGGAGGAAATGCAGATTCGGTTATTGTCAAATATATGAACATTCCCTGTCTGCTGCGTATTGAGCAGATTGATTCTAATTCTGTGATCCTTTCGTATCAGATAGGAGGAGACTCTTCGGATATTATGGTTTCGGGCCCGTCTCCTCTCTCCTTCATAGGCGGATTATTCAAGCGAGGGGCGCAAAAAATTGGAAATAAGGCGGCCGAAATCGTTATTGAAAATTTCGTAAAGCATCCCGCAGTCTCAATAATTGCGGATAGAACTCTCTGCGTTGATTTGAGAAAAATACCCCAATTGGACGATGTGCGGAAGGTCGCTGACATAGAGGATGTCTCTTTTAATGAAGCAGGAGCCGCCTTGGGCTTTATCCTCAAAACCAGCAGGCAGATATAAGTAAGGCGGTGGCCAGTATGATTCTGGCGACATTGGCTCCCGAAAAGGGAGGGGACCCGCTTGCGGGGAGGATCGCAGGAATCATACTGGCCGCCGCCCCACCTTATTCCCGAATTCTGGAGTCGATTATTATGGTCACCGGGCCGTCATTGACAAGGGCGCACTGCATATCGGCGCCGAAAACACCCTTCTGCACCGGCCTGCCGGCAATTTCGGAAAGCCGCACGCAGAACTTGTCATACAGCGGAACAGCCAGCTCGTGACCCGCCGCCCGTATGTACGACGGCCGGTTGCCTTTCCTGGTGGAAGCCGTAAGAGTGAACTGGGATACGGCGAGCAGCTGCCCGTCCGCGTCCACCACGCTGCGGTTCATCACTCCCTCCCGGTCATCGAAAATGCGAAGCCCCGCAGCCTTCGCCGCCAGCCACTCCATATCGGCTTCGGTATCACCGTTCTCCACTCCCACAAGAATGAACAGGCCCTGCCCGATAGCGGACACAACATTCCCGTCAATGGCCACCGACGCTTTCTTAACTCTCTGAATTACAAGCCTCATTTCTTTTTCAACTTTGCGGCCATCTTGAATATCTCCGGACTCAAATGGCAGTAACCTCCCGGGTTCTTGTCCAAATAGTCCTGATGATAATCCTCAGCCCTGAAAAAACCGGTAATATGCCGAAGTTCAACGGCCAGTTCCGTTCCCAATTTCTTCTCAAGCCTGAGGAATTCCTTGGACAGTATATCGAAATCCCGCTCATCCTCGTAATAGACCCCCGTGCGGTACCGGGTCCCTTCATCCTCGCCCTGCCTGTTAAGGCTCAGCGGGTCAATGATCTTGAAGTACAGCCCAACCAGCTCCTTCAGAGAAACGATTTCCGGGTTATACCTCACGTGCACGCATTCCGCGTGACCCGTCGTATCGGTATATACCTGCTCGTAGGTAGGATTCTGCACCCATCCGTTCGCAAAACCAACCTCGGTGAACTCCACGCCCGGAATCATCTTGAAGAACTTCTGCGCACCCCAGAAGCAGCCGGCCGCAAACCAGATGTCCCGCTGCGGCCCATAGACACAGTCTGCAATCTTCTCCAGCCAATTCGCGTCCACCTCGTCGAAGGTCCCCAGTTCCCGGCTGTCGATATCCAGCACTGCAACGACCTGCCCCTTGAAACGGACGGGCACAACAATCTCGCTCCTGGATTCGCTGGAGCAGGCAATGTGCCCGGGAAATTTCTCCACATCGGGCACTACCACCGTCCTGTCTTCGGCCCAGGCAGTACCGCAGACGCCCTTGCCCAGGCGTATCCGCGTACAGGCCAGCGGGCCCTGGAACGGTCCGAGCACGAGCTGGTCTCCGTCGGCCACCCGGTAGAATCCTGTCCACCAGAATTGGAATTCATTATGCAGGAGAGCGGCCAGATTCGCCATACGGGCAATCTCGTCCGGCTCGTCGCTCATCAGCGAATGCACCGCAGGAATCAGCGCCGCGTATTTGTCTTCTTTTGTCATAGCGGTAGTCTTAACCCAACTTCAAAAGTAATCATTTTTGTCTTAATAACTCAGGTTGAAAAATTTTTTTTATCTTTGCAGCAGGAAAGGAAAGATGCTCGAGTGGCTGAAGAGGCACGTCTGGAAAGCGTGTGACCGTCCAAAGCGGTTCCAGGGTTCGAATCCCTGTCTTTCCGCAAATCTTTTTTGATACTTTGAATGTACGGGCTTCAGATTTTCTAAGCCTGCCGTCTGTTGTTGGTTCAGATTTGTTTAGCGATGAGCGTTTTTGAAATATTGGCAATCGTGCTTGCAGTGTTGGGCATTGCAGGCTCGGTTGTGCCTGCACTGCCGGGTCCGCCGTTAGGTTGGGTGGGGCTGCTGCTGGTCTTCATAGATAAGGGCGGCGCCGCAGTATCCGTCACCGGCCTTGTTGTCTGGGCATTGGTGGTGGCCGCCGTTACGGTAATCGATTATGTGGTGCCGTCGGCAATGACCCGTGCCGCCGGAGGACATAAGGCGGCATCGGCGGGAGCCGCCATCGGGCTGTTTGCCGGAATCTTCTTCACCCCGGTAGGAATGATTGCCGGGAGCCTTCTCGGTGCCTTCCTGGGCGAGTTCCTTGTCGAAAACAAGGGTGCTTGGGATTCGTTCAAGGCATCGGTCGGAGCCTTTGCCGGTTTCATTGCCGGCACTGTGGCAAAGCTCATTGTGAGCGCCCTGCTCCTTTGGAAAGTGATTGCCGTTGTTTTCTGATATTGCCCCGGTTTTATGAAAATCCTGCATCCATCCCTCTGTTTTCGCTCTATGGCTGTCTGCACAACCATTATTCTGTCGTTGGTTCTGGGTCTTAACGCCGCGGCTCGGGACATTCCCGATTCGATACGCCTTGTGGGGCGGGACAATCACATTCAGGGCTTTGTCGTGGACACTCTGGACAAATGCATTTACGCATCATTCACAACGGCTTTCTATAAAACCGATTATGACGGAAATATTGTGGCGTCGGTCGAGAATATCCCCGGCCACCTTGGGGCAATGTCCCGAAATCCCGAAAACGGAAAAGTCTATGCCTCCCTTGAAATCAAGGACGACGAAATAGGCCGCAACATAGCCGAAGGGATGGGAATCGATGTTGTTGCACAGGGGCAGAGCGCGTTTTACATTGCCATTCTGGACGTCGCCCGAATGGACCGCATTGGAATGGATCCCCTCAAAGACAGCATTATGGAACTGGTCCGCATAGAAGACGCCTGCCGCGACTATTCCCAAAACCACCGCTACGGCTGCTCCGGAATCGACGGGGTCGCCTTCGCCCCGGCAATGGGCTCCCGAAATAAAAGAATGTACCTGTACGTAGCGTACGGCATTTACGACGACCCTTCCAGGAATGACAACGACGACCAGATTCTGCTGTGCTACAACCCCCGCCGGTTCAATGGGGCAAAGCCTCTGCGCAAGTTCTTCGTAAGGACGGGAAACACCCGCTACGGCGTGCAGAATATGGCCTACGACAAATATACCAACCGTCTGTATCTGTTTGTCTATAAGGGACATAAACCCCAGTTTCCGAACTATCCCATGTTCGGCCTTGACTGCTCGCAGAAACCGGTCGGGAATCGTCTTAATTTGGCCGCTGCCGGCCTGATGGATGAGGCCAGTGGAATCCGCGGATGGGATTTCAAGTGGGGGAGTACCGGATTCTGCCCTCTGGGAGACGGCAGATATATGATTTCCGAGAACGGATACGACTCCCAGGCCGGCCAGCAGTACTCGGACCTTCGGCTATACCTCTGGACCGGCGATACCCGCGACCCTTTCATTTATTCCGGAAATACTTTAAACGATAAATAATTATGGCTTACCAAATCAATCTGAAACTGCCCGAAGGCTGGATATCCACCATTGAAACCTATATCGACGAGTCCGGGGCAGAGGTAACTCATCTTGAGGCCAATCTTCCGGACCAGACCGGCGATTCCAATCAAATTATGATAGATGCCTATGCCGGGGTGATGCCCGACGGCGAGACTGCCGAAGACCAGGCTTTTGCAAATTATGCCGAAGTTATCGGGTTCGACGAAGATGACGACCTGGAGGAAAGTCCTATTGTGAAATTCAAATTCAACGGCAAGAACGCCTTCGGCTTCGATGCCCAGACCGAGGAAGGCTACCCTATGCGTTTCTTCTCCCAGGAAGTCCGCAAGGGCGTACTCCTTATTCTGGCCTGCTGTGCCCGCACCCAGGACCTGCTCGTGTCTGCTGTCGAGTTCCTTGAAAGGAACCTGAGGGTGCAATTATGAAAAAATTTGAAAATCTACTGGAAAGAACTAAATTTGCCGGCCGAATCGGAAGCGTCCCAAAACTGCTTCTTATAGAAATGACAATTTTTTCTTAATGATTTAAACATATTTTAAAATGAAAAGATTTTTAACACTCCTTGCTTCTGCACTGCTCGTGCTGTCATTTACATCCTGCGACAAAGAAGGTGGCGATTTCCCTCCCTACTACAAAGTATCGAAAGAGATGCGCTATGTAAGTGGAACTTCCGGAACCTCCGATTTTTCACAGATTTCTGCAGAACTCGACAAGTACATCAATACAGAGTTCGCCAGCGAAGGCCAGGCTGTTTCTTTGTATAAAGATATTCTTTCAAAGACCAAGGATGCTTCATACTCTGCACCCGGTGAGTCATATCTTATTATGAAAATCACCAAGTATGTCAGCCACCGTGAAAACGAATACACAATCAGTTACGAGGCCGATCCAAGTTACAAGTCTCCGGTAAGCCACATCTGGGACGCCAATGGCTCCCGCGACCTTTAGTCCGCTCATTCGGATAATCCAATATATTGGCGCTCGTCCTCCAAAAGGTCGGGCGCCTTTTCCGTCATTCCGTACTTGATACGGAATCTTGTACGAATTGTTATTTCGTCGTGAGTCCGAAAGGCATAAAGCTTATCTTCATAAGTCGCCAGTGGACCTTGGCAAAGGGAATTCCCACAATGGTGATTGCGAAAATTGCTGCGAGCGTCAGGTGCACAAGAGCTGTTTCCCACCAGCCGCAAAGTATCCACAGAACGGAAAAACCTATTGACAGGCAACCGGCATTTTCCTTGGTTGTGACTTCCTTCCCGAATGGAGCGAGCGCCATAACGCCAATTTTCATAAGTTGTACGCCAAACGGTATTCCGACAATTGTGACGCACATAAGAAGGCCGGAGATAATATACATCAAGGCGACCAGAAAACCGCCAAGAATGAACCATAGAATGTTTCCGAGGGTGCTCATATCTTTAATTATTTTGAATAGAATTTACATTTACAAGCCGAGGACTTCTTCGCGGAAGCGCTCCCACACGGTGTCAACGGCGGCCGGTGAAGGGTGCACTTTGTCGGCTGCATACCAGGAATAGTCTCTAAGGTCGTCCAGCACTATCTCGTAAGCCGGAAAGTACCGGAGCTTCCTGCCTGCGCAACTGCCGGGAGCGCCAGCCCCTGTCTCTTCTATCAGATTTTCAATGGCCAGCAGCAGAGTGGCCTTGCTTATCTGATTGCTGTGCGCCCCCTTCCACAGATGCCTGATGGGCGACACGGTGAAAATGAATTCTTTGCCTGGGGCGGCCGCAAGCATACGGTCCAGACAGGCTTTCACTTCCTCCAGGGCCAGGCGTTCGTGGTTGAATTCATAACCGGGCCGCTTAAGGCAGTTCGAAACAATCCTGCCTTCGGGCAAATGCTTCCACACGAACGAGGTTCCCAGCGTTACAATCACAGTTTCCGCCTCCTCAAAATACCGTGCGGCAACCTCAAGCGCGCTGTTGGCGTTATCCAAAAAATCATTTTCCTCCACTCGGGCAAACGATGTGTGATGGCAGAAAGAGCATATCTTTCCGGCCCCGGCCCCCATAGCGACACAGTCCACGGAAGTAAAGGGAACGGGATTGGCGAGCCTTTCAATGCTTGCGGCAATGCTTGCGGGATTAAAAAGAGTACCGAATGGATTTATGCATACGTCGTATCCGGCATTCTTCAGATGCGTTCCTATGCCGTCGGAAAAACAGCTGCCCAAAATTACAGTTTTGGTATTTTTGTCCATAATCACGACAAAAATACGTATCTTTACGGAATTAGTGTAATCTTTATGAAGCGTAAAACCAAAACAATCTTCAGAGCCAGTGCTCAAGTCCTTCTGGCAGGTGTCATTACCTTTCTTCTTATACTTGTTTTCCAAAAACCGTTCGACACAGTCCATCACGACCTCCGCATCCTGGTGACGGGAGACGTTCACGGAAAACTTTTCGATTCCACCTACACCGGCCAGGCATTGCAGCCCTCTCTGCAGAACGTAGCTTATTATGTTGACAGCATACGCAATGCCGAAGGCGAAGAGAACGTACTGCTGCTCGACATTGGCGACTGCCTTCAGGGAGACAACTCGGTTTATTATTACAATTTCGTAGATACACTTTCTCCGCATATAGTTCCCCGAATGATGTCCTATATGCGCTACGATGCCTGGATTGTAGGTAATCACGACATAGAGGCCGGGCACAGTGTATTCGACAGGGTAACTCGTGAACTCGATGACTGCTCAATCGTAACCCTTGCCGGCAACACCCCTTTGCAGAAGGGCAATGGGAGCTATTTCAATGAGTATTGCATATTCAAGAAAGCTGGTCTCAAGGTGCTTCTGTTGGGCTACACCAATGCAAATATAAGTAACTGGGTGCCCGATGAAGCCAGTTCGGGAATGGATTTCGAATCTGTAGTCAAGGCCGCCGGCCGCAGTGTCAACGCCCTCAGGAAAAGGTATAGACCAGACGTAGTGGTGCTGGCAATGCATTCCGGAACCGGAGCAGGGGACGGGACGTCGCTCGAAAATGAAGCATTGGATGTAATGAATTCAATACAGGGCATAGACGTTGTTGTAGGCGCCCACGACCATTCCCCTTATATTCAGAACAACGGAAAAGTCTGTTTTTTGAATTCCGGCTCCAAGGCTGCCAATCTGGGCAGCTGCCTTGTAAGTGTGCGCAAGAGACTCAACCGCAAAGTGTCGGTTGAGCTGGATGCCGCCAATATACGCGTGAGCAAAGATAAGGTCAATCCGGAAATGCTGGACTTTTTCCACGACGATTACCTCAAAGTCAAAGATTTTACCCTGCGTCCCGTAGGTCAGCTCCAATGCCTTTTGGCCTCCCGTGACGCCTATGCCGGTATGAACAATTACGAGAATCTGGTCAATACCGTGCAACTGCAGACTACCGGCGCCGACATTTCTTTCTGCGCCCCGCTGTCCTTCAACGGCAAAGTTTGCCCGGGGCAGGTCGTTTTCAACGATATGTTCACCATATATCCCTACGAGAACAGTCTGTTTAAAATAAATCTCACAGGCCGGCAGGTAAAGGATTATCTGGAATATTCGTACGATATGTGGGTCGGCGGCGGCAACGGCACCGTGCTCAATATTGCTGAAAAAGCAGATAAACGCACCGGCAGCCAGAGGTGGTCGTTCGTCGACAGACATTACAACTTCGATTCGGCGGCCGGCCTCGTATATGAGGTCTATCCTCTGAATGAAAAAGGGAAAAGGGTGATTATTAGGTCGATGGCCGATGGTTCCGCCTTCGACGAATCGGCGGTTTATACCGTTGCCCTGAACTCATACCGCGCCAGCGGCGGAGGAAAACATCTGGTCGAGGGGGCCGGAATTTCTCCCGACAGTCTCGACTCTCTGGTCCAGGGCCGCTTCGGCGAAATCCGGAATTTGATTTACGACTATTTCTGCACGCACACTACTATTACCGCCGACGACATAAATGACCCGTCCCTGCTGGGAAGCTGGAGTTTCGAGCCCGCCGCAGTGCGGCAGAAGATAGCGGCCGAACTTGACCAGGTTTTCAACTATTGATTTACAGCACAATACCTGAAAAATAATTGTTCGAAATATGAAACGTTTTTGTTGGATAATGGTTATGTCACTCGTTTGCAGCAGCGCCCTTTACGGCGCCGATGCCGCTTCTCCCAGGGTGGAAAAACTCCTCGCAGGTCTTTCGACACGGCAGAAAGTAGCCCAATTGTTCGTTATGTCGGTAGATTCCCACGAAGGGAATGCGGCCCTCAGAGCGAAACAGATGGAATATGTGAAAGAGGGAGTTGGCGGCCTCATTGTAATGGACGGTTCCCTTATGCCGTTTGCCAGAACTCTCAACGAACTGCAGGAAATGGCAGCGATTCCCCTTATGGTGGCACTGGACGGTGAATGGGGCGTTTCTATGAGATTTCCCGAGTTCCCGTATTTCCCCCGGCAGATGCAGTTGGGCGCCCTCTCTTCTCCTGAACTGGTGTATGAGATGGGACGGGTAGTGGCCAAGGAGATGAAACTTGTGAAACTGGGGGTGAATTACGCTCCCGACGTTGACATAAATTGCAATCCCAAGAATCCCGTCATCAATGCCAGGAGCTTCGGCGAGGACAGGGAGAAAGTCGCCCGATACGGATGGGCCTATGCCAAGGGTATGCAGGACGAGGGCGTGAGCGCCTGTGCCAAGCATTTCCCCGGGCACGGCGATACTCAGGTCGATTCGCACAGGGGAATGCCCGTGCTCGACTTCAGCCTCGCCCGTCTCGACTCCCTTGAAATGTATCCCTTCCGCCATCTTGTCTCCAACGGTGTGGATATGGTTATGCTCGCGCATATGAGCGTTCCCGCACTGGACCCGACCGGCACTCCCACATCGGTATCAAAGCCCGTTATAGATATCCTCCGCAAGCAGATGGGCTTCGACGGTCTGGTAGTTACCGACGCCCTTGGAATGGACGGAGTTTCCGAATTTTTCAATAATGACGGCCCCAGGGTATGCCTCGCCGCCTACGAGGCCGGTGCCGACGTCCTGCTTATGGCCATCAACTACAAGGAGTGCATAAATCTCATAGTTTCCAAGATCGAGAGCGGCGAACTGCCTATGGAGGAGCTCGATGCCAAGGTTCGCAGAGTGCTTTCCCAGAAGGAAAGGCAGGGCCTGCTCGACCCTCTCTACAACCCTATGATAAACATCGAGACGCTGGAGGACGATATGAAGCGGCTGGGCGAGAAGGAACTCATTCAGAAAATGTCCGACAATACTGTCCTGTGCGCTCATCGCGACGGACAAACGCTCCTTAAGGGTAAGGTAGCATATCTGGCGCTGGGAGCAGGCGAAGAGAAGCGCGTTCCCAATATGGATGACGATATCTACAAGCCCCGCGAAGGTGAAGGCGGCGGTCCCGCTGCATACGGTGCACGACGCGGAGTAGGGGAGTCGGGAGCCGAAAAAATGGCCCGGCTGTTGGGTTACGACAGTTTCTTCCTTCCCAGGGATTTCACCCTTGGCGACCTTAAGGAAATGAAGGCCAAGCTTGCCAGGTACAAAACTGTAATCGTAGGTTTCCACGACACCGACAGCCGTCCTCAGAACAACTTCGGGATCAAGGAACCCGCCATATATGACTATATTGGCCGCTGGAGCAGGCAACAACGTCTCGTGGGCGCCTATTTCGGTTCACCCTATGCCCTCGACGTTATGCCCTGGTTCCGCAATTTCGGCGCTTTCTACATTGGATGGGCCGACAACGTCTATAACTGCAAGTCGGTCTCTGAGGTTATCCTTGGACAGCGCGAGGCATTAGGAATATTCCCTGTCTCAGCCGCAGGAATCAAGGCCGGAACAGGGAATACTGCCAAATAGTATATTTTTTCTTTTATTTTGCGAAAGCAACCGAGCGGGTCTCCCGGATTACGGTAATCTTTACCTGACCGGGATAGGTCATCTCTTCCTGAATGCGCTGTGCGATTTCGGTGCTCAGGCGGGCTGCCTGCTCGTCCGATACCTCCTCGGCGCCAACTATTACACGCAGTTCTCGACCGGCCTGTATAGCGTAGGATTTGTCAACTCCCGGATATGAGGCTGCAAGTTCTTCCATACCCTTGAGTCGCTTGATGTAGCTTTCAATGACTTCTCGTCTTGCTCCGGGACGTGCGCCGGAAATGGCGTCTCCAACCAGTACCAGCGGGGCTATGAGCGAAGTCATCTCGGTCTCTTCGTGGTGAGCCCCGATTGCATTCACAATTTCGGGACGCTCCTTGCACTGTTCGGCCAGCTTGGCTCCAAGAAGTGCGTGAGGCAGTTCGGGATCTTCCTCGCTAACCTTGCCTATATCGTGCAGCAGACCGGCTCTTTTCGCAACCTTAGGGTTGAGTCCCAGCTCCGATGCCAGGATCGAACATATGTTGGCTACCTCGCGGGAGTGCTGCAAAAGGTTCTGACCATAGCTTGAACGGTACTTCATTCGGCCTATCATTCGTACGAGTTCCATACTCATTCCGTGAATTCCAAGGTCGATGCAGGTTCTCTTTCCGGTTTCCAGAATCTCTTCCTCGAGCTGTTTCTTAACCTTTGCAACCACTTCTTCGATGCGTGCCGGATGAATTCTTCCGTCCACTACCAGCTGGTGCAGGGCCAGACGGGCAACCTCGCGGCGTACCGGGTCGAATGCCGACAGCAGAATGGCGTCGGGGGTGTCGTCCACTACAATCTCAACTCCTGTGGCGGCTTCGAGGGCGCGTATGTTACGGCCTTCCCGTCCTATGATTCTGCCTTTGATTTCGTCATTCTCTATTGGGAATGAAGTCACAGCATTCTCTATCGCCGTTTCTGTGGCAGTGCGCTGAATAGTGTTGATTACTATGCGCTTGGCCTCCTTTGCGGCATTCAGGCGAGCCTCGTCGATGGTATCGTTTATGAATGCCTGGGCCTCGGTGCGGGCTTCGGCCTTCATATTCTCGACCAGCATATTCTTGGCTTCCACTGCGCTCATTCCGGCAACGGCCTCGAGCTCTCTGTTCACCTGCGCCGTAAGTTTCTCGCATTCGCCCATCTTGGTTTCCAGAATGTTCTTCTGTGCGTTCAGCTGGCCTTTCAGGGAGTCCAGGTCGTGCTGGCGCTTGCCCAGTTCGCTGGCCTGCTGATTGAGCTGCCCTTCGCGTGACTTAATGTTGTTTTCGCGCTCGCGGAGTTCATTGTTCTTCTGGTTCACGTGCGATTCGTGTTCGCTCTTGAGCTGCAGGAATTTCTCCTTGGCCTGCAGAATTTTCTGCTGTTTAATGTGATCGGCCTCCAGATTTGCCTTGTCCAATATTGCCTTCCGCTGGTCTTTAAGCACCGTGCGGGTTACGAGTATGTAAACTGCCAGCGACGCTGCGGCTCCGCCCAGGGCTGACAAAAGATAAAAGTACCACATAGCTTATATATATTTTTTGGTTCTAATACTCAAAAATAAAACAGTATCCGCTTATGCCGATACTGTAGTATAAAATACCGCCGTCCCGATGGCAGAAATCACTTTCTGCAGGTTTTGGGCTCCGTACTGTCTCTGACTTCCTGTCCGGCAGGCCTGTCATCCTCAGCCGAGTACACCCGGTTCCGTGGAACTTGTTAGTTTGAGCAGCGGGACCCGGCGGTTATTTGCTATTCTTTTTCAGATAGTTTGCAAGTTCTTTGTCAAAAGCTTCAACGGTTTCCCTGGTCTTCTGTTCGGCCCTTTGCGAGGCTATTCTCGTGGCCGTTTCATTTAGGGCAACAAACGCAAGTTTGTCTTCCAGGCTGCTTTCGGGAAACTTGGCGTTGTATTTGGCAAGCATCTCATTTATTCTTTCGGCCGCAAGGCGCATCACCTGTTCTATTTCGGGGCTTGAAACCTTCAGGGGATAGCTCTTCTCTCCGATTTTTATATTTATGCTCTGTTCTGCCATTACTTTTGAAGAAGTCTGATGCATTTGTCAATCTCGGCTATCAGCTTGTTTATGCGTTCCTTTGCCACCGTGCTGTCTCCACTGCCCATAAATGCGCTGGTAAGCTTCAGATTGTCTATCTGTCTGTTCAACTCAGTAATCTGCTTCTTGCACGAATCCAGGGCTTGTCTATTTTCTTGAAGGGCTTGCGTGAGCTCGGCGTTGCGCTGCTTCTGCGTTTCATACAGCGCGATTAGCCTGCCTATGTTTTCGTGAAGTCCTTCGAGCATATCCTGCGCCTTAAATTCCTACATTGTGGCAAATTTACTATTTTTTTGAAAATTAGCAATATAAGGACCTGTGTTTTTAGTATATATTCGTAAGATTTAGAGACTTTGCTGTTATCTGATATACAACGTATAGTTGACACTTGGGAAAACAGGGAACAGTGACACCGCCTGCCATTTTCTTGAATCCGTATCAAATGTAACGAATGACGGATTATGCCTGTTCAGCACATTAAAGACTCCTAATCCCAAGGAATGTTCTATTCTCTTTGAAGTTGAGAAATTCATTTGGCAACCCACATCCCACCTTATATAAGCCGGCATAGTATAGTTGTTTATAGTCGTAAAGTAATCCAGTTCAATGGATTCGCCTGCCAGTAAAACACCGGGATATTCTGCCGACGGGACTGTTTCGTGATGCCCTGACTGATAGGTGAACGCAGAATTTACCCTTAATGAGAGTCTTTCCCTGGAAAGTATTGTATATGAAATGTTTGCATTGAGTATGTGCCTGCGGTCAAATTTTGCAGGAAACACGTTCCCATCGTTCAATGAATTGAATTTTCTGTCTGTTTTCGATAGCGTATAAGTGAGGCTGTATTCCAGCTTTTTACCTTCCTTGTCATAACTGAATTCCACTCCCTTGGAAATTCCCGTTCCAATTTTTACATAGTCCTTCCACACGGAAGGAGAAGAGCTGAACAAATGAGACGCATCGGCATAATAAATGAGGTTATTCTGAGATTTGTGGTATGCCCCTATCTTAAGGTGATGATTCCCTATATTGGAAAACACTCCGGCATAGAATTGCAGAGAAGATTCCGGTGGGCATTCCGCATCTGACGGAACAAGAAGGTCAACAGACCAGCCCATAGGCATACCTTCGAGCGTATGGCCATACTGAACGCGATAATCGGCTGTAGCTTCTATCCCCATCTGGGGTAAAAGCATAACTCTTGCAGAAAAGCTGCCTTCGGGGGCAAAATGTCCGTATTTGGTGCCTTTTTCAGTTATGCAGGAATAGTAATTCACTCTTCCGGCAAGACTGATTTCATATTTATTGAGTTTTCTAAACATTAAATCAGAAAACAGGGCACCGGTAACGGTATGCGACAGAAAACTTGTTTTAGAATTTCTCAAGAAAAGCAACCCCGTATCGGAATAGTCACAAGATGTCTCGATGCTGTATCTCGAATATGTTAAATCTGCGCCCAAAGTCACTTGGCCTCTTCTTCCCAAAGGAGAGTAGAAACTGGATTTTGCATCAACCTCAATCAGTCGGCCACCGGCAGATAAGATATTCTTATTTTCCGACAGTGTTTTTTGCTGCCCCTGATTATTGGAGAAATTGTTAAAAGAAAGGCTGGCTTTTCCATTCCATCGGTTCCCGATTTCAAACGGATGCCAAAAATTTACGATAATATTCGACCACCCTAAGGTTTCAAGCGATTCCGTAGCGGAACTAAAACTATATTTATCGTGAGAATTGAAAATGGAGAGGTAGAACTTTTTATGTTTGGCCGTCTGGTAAGATGCCTTTAAAAATAAGTCATACACTGCAGCATTTGCATTGCCAAGTTGAGGGGCGAACAGCCTTGCCAACTCATATTCCGCTTTTATTGGAGAAACTCTTAGAACTCCGGACAAAGTTAATCTGTCCTTAATGACAGGAGCCTCTGCCGAAGCTTCCACCATAAAATTACTCACAGAGAATGAAGCGGATAGGGTATCTGCCAAGCTCGATTTACTTTCCAACCTCAGATGGGAGGACGTAATATTTCCAATGTCGGCGGAAAAGCCTCCCGCCTGAAATTCAGTAAGGCTGAAGGACCGGGGGTTGTACGAGGTGGTCAGGCCCAAAAGATGTCCGCTTCCATACAACCGTACTCCGTCGAGCGTGGTAATGTTTCCAGACATTGTTCCACCCCGGACATAATAAGAAGAAGTCCCATCAAGCCCCGAAGAAACTCCCGGAAGCCGTTTTACGATACTTACGGCATCGCCAAAACCAGCAACAGATACAACGTTGTCCAATAATTTTGTTTCAATAGGACGGTGTATTGTTTTCAATCCGAATCTGTCTGAGGTCTTTACTGCGGCAGGCAGGGTGTCATTTACAGAGGATGAGGAATTCTGCGCCCATCCCGAAACAGAAAGTGCCATCAACAGAACAATGGCAAAATTTATCTTACCGTTAATCGGCATAACCGGATCCTGCACTCTTATTCAGCCTTTGTACAACAGCACCGAACACTCCCAGTCCATTTGCAACATTACTGTATAAATTATTGTTTTCGTAGATTGTGAGTATGTTGTTGTCTCTATTCATATATAATTTGTATGTGTCCCTGAGGTATAGATCATACTCATCTGAGACAAAAAAGAACCGGTAAAGACCGCGGCCGCCCGGAACAATCCAGGCTTCCGGCAATTCTGCCGGATTTTCGGGTCTGGGTGGAGGAGAACTGTCAAAATCTGCAATCAGAAAAATACTGCTGTTGGAATAATAAGGGTCATCCGATGCCCATTTTTTCCCATTGTTAAACGAAGCCGGATGGTTGATGTGAACGAATTTTTTAAATATTGGGAAATCAATGTCCAACAAGGGTATCCATCCAACTTCATTTCTTTTTACACTTTCCCTGCTATTGATATATTTGACATAGAAAGGAAAATCCATATAAGTCTTTCCAACAACGTTGAATTTGTCGGCGTTGGGATGAGTGGTCCCTATATATTCGGCGAATCCAACATCATGGACTGGCGAATAATTACGTTTATAAGGAAAAATCCACATATTGCATTTTCCAAGATAAGGGCCTTCTCCATATGGGGCATAATGTACATAAGAACGATCATATACTCTTAACTCGAAAGAATACGTAACAAATAATTCGTTATTTATGAAGATTCTTTTCCAATACTGGTCAACCGTAATGTCGTCCGGAAATCGGGTAGTTGCAGTCAAGACTGTGCCATCCCCTGTCTCGGCCTTGATTGTGTATTCCTTTCCATACTCGGGTCGAAAATCGGTAGTCCAGGTATATTCATCGGATTCAGTGAATGTAGCAACAATGGAATCCGACTCCATCAAATGAATTACGGCAGAACCTACCGGCAAATAGCTCTTATCGGATTTCCTTTTTGCGTAGTGTAGATTGACGGTTTGGGAATCAGTCTCCTGTAAAACGCAGTTCAGAACCACAGGCAAATCTTCCCCCGTGCTGATGTCCAGCGTTTCAACGCAAGAAACAGTCATCAATAAACAACACAGCAATATAGGAAAATCAATATGTAAAAGTCTTATCCGCATGCATTGGGCTATGTGCCTTGACTTGTACTTTTAGTTAGATTCCCGCTAGGTTTTTCAGGTGCAGTTCCAATAAATATAAAGCAATCGTATAACTCCTTTCCGCCTACATTACTAATGGATCCTGTTACAGAAAACTCGGAACAACGCCCATTAAATGCATTGATATAGATAGCTTTCAATTTCATTTCTCCATTACTCAGTGGATTTGTCCAGGCATATGCAAGCCAACATTCATAATCTGGAGAAGTAAGATAAGTGTCTTCTGCCGCCAGATGTTCTATTGTAATTTTCGTTTGAGGGAGAAGAAGTTCATTAATAATATAAACAAATTGATAACCCCAAAGATTTTTTTTTGCAATTTCTATTGCCTGCTGTTGGGAAACTTTTGAACCGTCAGAATTGTAAGGTATGCGTTCACAGGAAGACAATAATAAAGTCGCAGTGATGATACTGAAAATGAAAAAATAGACTGCTTTCATAATTGATGCATTGCTAACGGTTTCAAATATAAGTATTTTTCGTTACTCCGCCAAACACGAGGCCGTTTTTGGGAATAATTGATAGTCAGTGAGTTGTGAAAGTCCCTTCCGTCAAACCGCGGAAGGGATTTCTGTAAGCCGCTCACTATAACCTGCTTCTGAAAACGCTCTTTTGTATCAGACGTTTTTTAATTATCTTTGTATTGTGGAAAACGTAGAATACCTGGATGCTTTCCAGGACACTCTGGAACAGGGTCTTATAAAAATATGCAAGAGCTGCAATGTCCTTTCCGACGATTCTCTCGTTGACGGGAAGCTTTTCCTGAGCCCCGACATCGAAGAGCGCTGGGCCTCAATGATGAAAGAATACGTAGCCGATGCCGTTGAAAACTTCAATGACTATTCCGATGCGGCCATAGGTTTTGCGTCATTTCTCGGAATGGCAGTGGCATTCCAGTGGGATACCGACTGGGAATCACACTGCAAAGACCCCTATCAGGCTTATTACGGTTCACGCGGTTTCGACGATATGGACGACCATATCCTGCTCGAAGTCCTGGGGCTTGAAGCCTCGGATGCTTCCTACATCGGAACTCTAATGTTAAGCTGCACGTCTGCAGTGCAGGCACTGATAAGAAGGGAAAACATAGAAATTCAGACCGAACTCGGGTTTTATGTCCTGGCGAGAGCCTATACCACTATGTTCAGGGTTGGCGCCGCCGTAGAACTTGCAAGGCTCGGCTATAAAAAATATTCGATATGAGCACTAAGATTTCCAGAAGACAAATGTTGAAACTTTCCGGCGCTGCCGCAGCGGCAACAGCGCTGTTGGGCACCGATGTTCTGGCGGCCGAACCCCTTGAGACCCCGCGCAGGAAGAAGGTACTTGTTATAGGCGCCCACCCCGACGACCCCGAAAGCTGTGCAGGCGGCACCGTACTCAAGATGCTTGCTGCGGGCTTCGACGTAAAGGTGGTGTATTTTACCAGGGGCGAGAGGGGCATTTCGGGAGTATCCCTGCAGGAGTCGGCCCGCGTGCGTATGGCCGAATCGGTCGAGGCCTGCAAGTGCCTGAGAGTGCCGTATGTCTTTATGGACCAGATAGACGGCGAAAGCGAAATCACCGCCCGCAGGTATCTCGAGATGAAGGAACTCATAGATGCCGAGAAACCGGACGCAGTGCTTACCCACTGGCCCATCGACAGCCACCGCGACCACGTGAACTGTGCGGTTCTGGTGCTGGACGCCTGGCGCCGGGTTCAGAAGAAATTCGACCTTTTCTATTTTGAAGCAATGACCGGTCTCCAGTCAAAGACTTTCCTTCCCACCGACCTGGTGGACATTTCGGACTATCACGATCAGAAGGTCCGGGCGCTTTACTGCCATAAATCCCAGGACTGCGAAGACTGGTACCCGGCCTACCATCTTAAGATGGAGGAGTTTTACGGCTTGCGGCTGGCGACAAAATACGCCGAGGCTTTCGTGCGTTTCGACCAGAATCCCACGCAGAAGGCGATTATGGAATTCTGACAGCCGTAAGGTCGTAGATGTCGGCCCCGGTTATCTTTACATCGAAGAATTTTCCGACGAGGGAGGCAGGATTGTCTTCCTCGTTGCATTTTACGAGTATTTCGGGGTCAACGTCGGGCGATTCCCCCTGCGAGCGGCATACCAGAATGCCGTCGGCCCAATAGTCTGCCAGAACCTTCACCGTGCTTCCCACTCTGGAGCGGTTGTGCTCCAGCGAAATTTCCGACTGCAACTGCATAAGGGTGTCCAGGCGCCGTTGTTTTTCCTCTTCGGGAATGTCGTCGGGGAAATGCTCTGCACCGTAGGTGCCCTCCTCTTCGGAATAAGTGAAGGCTCCGAGCCTTTCGAAACGGGCTTCGCGCACGAAGTCGAGCAGTTGTGCAAAATCCTCTTCGGTCTCACCCGGGAATCCCACAATCATAGTGGTGCGCAGAACAACTCCCGGTACCCTGGCCCGCATTTGCGCAATAAGGTTTCTGGTCCATTCTCCCGTTACTCCGCGGTGCATCCGGGCCAACACGTTGTCCGAGATGTGCTGCAGGGGAATGTCCATATAGGCACATATCTTGGGATTCGAGGCCATACGGTCAATCACGTCCTGCGGGAAGTCGGCGGGATAGCTGTAGTGGATTCGTATCCACTCTATTCCCTCTATGGCCGACAAAGCATCCAGAAGTTCGGCCAATGCCCTGCGTCGGTACAGGTCGAGCCCGTAGAAGGTGCTGTCCTGCGCAATTATCTCCAGCTCGCGAATGCCTCTGGAAGCCAGATTCCCGGCCTCCGCCACCAGATCTTCAATGGGAACCGAACGGTGCGCCCCGCGTATGAACGGGATGGCGCAGTACGAGCAGCGCCGGTCACAGCCCTCCGATATTTTCAGGAAGGCATACGGCCTGCCGGGGGCTGTGAAATACCGGTCGGCCTTCCTCTCCCGTACTTCAAGGGCCTCCAGCAGGGGAGTGAAATCCCGGGCCCCGAACCATCCGTCAACCTCGGGAATCTCCTGCCGCAGTTCGCGCTCGTAGCGCTGGCTCAGGCAGCCGAATACCAGGACTTTCCCGAAATCTCCCTGCGCCTTGGCCTGAACCGCCTCCAGAATCGCATTCACCGACTCTTCCTTGGCGTCGCCTATGAATCCGCAGGTGTTTATGAGCAGGATGTCGGCCTTGCCGTCGGGCACAATTTCATAAGCATCTGCCAGAATTCCCAGCAGATGCTCGGTATCGACCGTGTTCTTTGAACAGCCGAGTGTTATTGCCCTAAGCTTCTTTCTCACGGTCTTCGTCGGTCACAAACTCCAGTGAAGCGTGCTTCAGAAGTTCGTTATACCAGTCAACAACCTTTTTCATATGTGAGATGTAGAAGCGGTCGGCGTCATAGTTCGGCACCGCCTTCTCAAACACGGCGCGAATGTCTTTCTCGGCCGACTTTGAACCGGGGGCTTCCTTGCCTTCCAGCACTTCTGCCATCTTTGTGAACACTTTGCCGAGCTTGAGCTCGCCCTCAGAAGTGTAGATTGCTATGTCTTCCAAACTGGTAATGCGTGAATTTGAAGGGAATATGAGTCTCTTCCCGTTTTCCAGGGCTTCGGCTACGGCGCCGTTGCGGGCCTGTGCTATGAAACGGTACAGCCCGTGATAACCGGATGCTGAAAGAATCTTTGCTAAATCTGTTTTTTCCATAATATTGTTTCAATTTTTCGTTGCAACTCTTCAACCGAAGAGTCGTTGATTATCGTAATGTCGGCCTCAAGGCCGTCGAAATTCTGAACCGAATTCCTCTGCAGAGCCTTCGGATTGCGCCCGGCCCTTGTCTCGAAGGGGGCGTCCACCAGCCATACCGAGTCGAAGCATCCGCTGAACTGAGGCTTGTTCCAGGCTGTCGCCGATTCCAGAAAAACGGCGGTGCAGCCCTTCTGTGCCGCCCTGAAATTTTCAAAATCCTCCCTTACCAGGGGATACACGATTTTCTCCAGCCTCTCTCTCTTGTCGCTGTCGGTGAATATTATTCCCAGATTCTCCATCTTCACTCCGAGTTCCTTCTCCAGCAGTTCGGTAAGGCCCTTCCTGCTTCTGTAAAGTTCCTTCGTGCGGGAGTCGGAATCATACACCGGATACCCTTTGGCCTGCAAAATGCGGCAGACCTGCGATTTCCCGCCTCCAATGGGGCCTGTGATAAGAATAGTCTTCATTATTCGTCGGCAATGGCAAGACAGTCACAAATCTCGGGAGAGACCGAATAGCTTATCATATCGTCTGTCCTTTTTTCGCTGCGTATCACGCACTTTCCAGTGAAGGACGACAGATATTCCTCGTAATCTACGTAGAACAGTATGTTTTCTGCCGGGTCGTCGCGGTAAGGGAAGGGGCAGCGGAATGTCACGTCCACCGTTTTGGGAAAGACTGTGAGCCTTACACCGCTGGGTACGTTACGGAGCCGCACTTGAACTTTGCGGGACACCTCGAAGTAACGCATTACTTCCAGCGAATACAGGGTCTCTTCCTCGGACAGCCTCACTCCTCCCGGATTTTCCAGATAAACGGTTCCGTTCACGTTGCCTTTCACGTCCTCAAGGTCAATGGCCGAGGTGAATATCTGGTCTATCTCATCGAGTCTCGCGGGGTCTCCGTAAACCGTTACGTGGTCGGGGGAGAGCTGCACCCCGCCGTTGTTCATATACTGCGGAGAGTATTTGATGCTCATCACGGCCGTTATGGGCACTTTCTTGTAGTGCTCGGGCATAAAGCGGAACTGTACGCTGTTCATCTGATAGTTTTCCAACCTCGCCTCCGACGAAAAGAAAGTCTCGAAATATTTGTCGAGCTCCTTTTCGGGAATCTCATAAAGGTCTTCCCCCACACTCTTCAGGTCGTCGGAAGCTATCTTTATGGTCTTTGGCTTTCGGCTCGACAGCCGTTGGTTGAACAGATAATAGCCGCTGGCCTTTACCTTGGCCGATACCTGGGATGAATTTGAACTTATGTCGGACCTGCCTTCAATGTCGCTTTGGGCATACACAAACACACTTACAACCTCGGTATATTCTTTATTGAGGTTGTAAGCGAACCAGGCAATGACCGAGATGATGAGCGCCACGCCCATTGCCCGTATGTTGCCGGTATTGCTATTTTGTTCCCTTGGCATCCGATGCGTCGAGGTTTACACTGTTCCTGTCAACGCGCAGTTTAACTTCTCCGTCAACTTTGATGAGGATGTCATTCTTGTCAATTTCGGCTATTACGCCCTTGATTCCGCCGGCGGTAATTACCTTGTCGCCTTTCTTGAGGGCCGCTCTCATTTCTTCGATCTGCTTCTGCTGCTTGCGCTGAGGCCTGATCATAAAGAGCCACATAATGACGAAAATGAGAATAAGCATAATCCAGGTCATTGAGCCTGAACCCATTCCTTGTGCTGCTGCGGGAGCTGCGTCTAAAATTGATATCATACCTATTTATTGATTAATTTATCCAGTATTCCGTTAACGAAGGCGCGGGATTCGGGAGTGCTGTAGAACTTGGCAATCTCCACGTATTCGTTTATTATTATCTTCACGGGGGTCTGCGGGTAGAGTTCCCACTCGGCCAGTCCGCAGGCTATGAGCACCAGGTCGGTGGTGCATATTCTGCTCAGGTCCCACTTGGGAGTGCGTTGCGCAATGCTTTCGCAGTACCTGTCATAGCCGGCCACGGCCCTTTCCACCAGTTTGTGTACAAAGGCACTGTCGTCATCCAGGCCCGGGGCGTCTTTCATATCGCTCTGGTAAAGCTCGGGCATCTCCCACTGTTTTCCCTTTGCAAGGTCTTCCACGGTTTTGCAGGCCCGTGTGAGGGCATAGGCTAGGTCGTCGTTCCACCAGATGTTCATATCTTCCAGGATGGGCTCCAGGTCGGGATTGTCAACCAGTTCCTGCTCGAAGAATTTAACCCACAGCTGGGCGTCCATACGCGGGGTGCATTCGGGCGCTTCCATATAGCGCCGGTAGTAGTCTCTCTGTTTCAGGTTCTCGTACAGATGCCTCAGAAGCACGTCGCTCTGGTCCCAGCTGAACTTTTTCTTTTTCAGGATGGAATTGAATTCTGTGTCGTTTCCAAGGATGCGGGCTATGGAGTTGTTGGTGAATCTAAGATTGGGGTGACGTTCCTCTTCGGTGGGATTGAACTTTCCACGGGCAGCCTCGATTCTCGAAAGCGCCTCTGCGGTAACGGCCACGGGCAGGGAAAGCATAAGAAGGTAAAGGTCTCTGGTGGCCTCACAGGACTTGTTGAGTTGGGCAGCGGCTTCCTTCAGGGTCATACTCCTGTTCTCTGCGAAACTATAGACTGTCTTAAAGGCCTTTATGCGTAGGATTCTTCTACCGAGCATTTTTTCAAACAATTTTAATGCAAATATAGCACTATTGATAAAATTATCATAAATTTGCTAGAACTAACCTCTAATAAAAAATGATTATGTACAAAGAGGACGACGATGTTTACTCAAAGCCGGTGCGTGCTGGCAAAAGAACCTATTTTTTTGATGTAAAATCTACCCGCGGAGGGAAGGACTTCTACCTTACCATCACAGAAAGTAAGCGCAGGACCAATCCCGACGGCACTTTTGCTTACGACAAGCACAAGATTTTCCTTTATAAGGAAGACTTTGAAAAGTTCAGGGACGCTCTCGGTGAAGTTGTCGAATACATCAAGGACAATTGTTTTCACGGGGAAATTCCCCAGCGCAGTGAAGACGATAGATACTCCGACGTGGACTTCGACGAACTTTAATGGGAGCCATTCTCTTGCGTAACATAACCCTTGATTCGCAGGCAAGGGATATTTTTATCGACAACGGACTCATCGTGCGCATAGAGCCCGCCGGCTCGAGTTTGTCCTGGCCTCTGAGCGGGGACATAGAGTTTATGGACTGCAGCGACAAGGTCGCTCTTCCCGGCTTCGTGAATATGCACACGCACGCCGCAATGTCGCTTTTGAGGGGCATAGGTGAAGATATGCTCTTCCCGCAGTGGCTTGCCAAAATCTGGAAGGTCGAGGAAAATATAGACTCCGAATTCGTTTACTGGGGTACCAAGGTTGCCTGTCTGGAAATGATCCGCACCGGAACAACCACCTTCAACGACCAGTACTGGCATTTCCCCGAGGCGCACAGGGCTGCGGTGGAAATGGGGCTTCGTCCCGCTCTGGGTTACGATATCCTCGACTTGGGCGACAGGAACGAGGCCGAAAGGCAGAAGGAGCAGTGCGAAAGACTCTACAGCCAGGCTCTCGGCTGGAACGACAACTCCATCTACGAAGTCGCCTTCCACGCCATTTACTCTGTGAGCGAAGAAATGATATGCTGGATATCCGATTTTGCCACAAAGCACAATCTTAACCTGCACATCCATCTGAGCGAGACCCGTAAAGAGGTCGAAGACTGCAAGGCGGCACACGGGGGGCTCACACCTGTGGAATACCTGCACGAACTGGGGGTGCTCAACAACCGTCTTCTGGCCGCTCACACCCTGTGGCTCACCCCGCACGACATAGAGCTGCTCGCAAATGCCGGAGCACATTGCATACATAACATAAACTCAAATACAAAACTGTCGTCGGGGTACCGCTTCCTCTATAACGAAATGCGCGATGCCGGCATCAATATGTGCATAGGTACAGACGGCTGCGCTTCCTCCAACAATCTGGATATGCTCGAGGCAATGAAGACCTCGGCCCTGTTCCAGAAAGCCTGGAGAAACGACCCTTCGGCAATGCCCCTTCCGCAACTGCTTGATATGGCCACCGTAAACGGTGCAAAGGCTCTCCGCTTCAACGGAGGACGAATCGTGGAAGGTGCGGTAGCCGACATCTCCATAGTTGAAACCGACAGCACCTATTTCCTCTCTCCCGGTCCGTTCCTTGCGAACCTGGTGTACTCGGCTCACTCCGACTGCATAGACTCCGTCATTGCCAATGGGCGTTTTGTAATGAGGCACCGCGAGATAGAAGGGGAGAGAGACATTATTCACGAGGCCAAAAAGGTCCTTTCTAAACTTAAAGACGTATGACAGACGAAAGACTGCTTAAAATCAAAGACGCCGCGGCTTATGTAAAGGCCATTATAGGCGAGCGTGTTCCCAAGGTGGGTATTGTACTGGGCAGCGGCCTGGGCCGCCTGGGCGAACAGATTCAGGATCCTGTTACAATCCCTTACAGGGAGATTCCTTTCTTTCCCGTATCTACGGCCGTGGGGCACAAGGGAAATTATATCTGCGGTTTCCTCGGCGGCAAATGCGTGCTCGCAATGCAGGGCCGTTTCCATTTTTACGAAGGTTACAGAATGGAGGAGGTGACCCTGGGAATAAGGGTAATGAAGGCCCTTGGAGTTGAATACCTTTTCGCTTCCAATGCTGCCGGAGCCTGCAATCCCGACTTCAAAGTCGGAGACCTGGCGGTAATCTACGACCATATCTCCAATATCCCCAATCCGCTCATAGGCAAGAACTTCGAGGAATTGGGCCCGCGCTTCCCCGATATGACCTGCGCCTACGACCTCGACCTCCAGAAACTGGCTTTCGAGGAGGCGGAAAAGCTGGGTATGAGCCTGCGCCGCGGAGTTTATTTCGCCAGTACAGGCCCCACCTATGAGACGCCGGCAGAAGTGCGCTTCTATCGCGCCATAGGGGCCGACCTTCTTGGTATGTCAACCGTTCCCGAGGTAATAGTGGCCCGTCATTCAGGCATCAGGGTGTTCGGAATGTCCGTTGTAACCAATTGTGCCAACACTCAAAACGTAAAACGTAACCTCAATGACGCCGACGGCGTGGTCGAACAAGCCGACCACGCCGCCAAAAAAATGTCTGAACTGTTCGCGGCTATGATTGCAAGCCTTTAGTCCTTGCTTTCAAAGTAGCTGAAGCAGCCCTCGAACAGTTTCTTTACGCTTCTGGAATCCTTGACCGTCTCGAACGGGAATCCGAACGAGGCGCTCCTGTAGCCGTTGCCCTGGAAGAAGACGGCCGCTCCCACTTCGTTACCGGTGTAGCGCAGGACAGTCTTTGCCTTGTCTGACGCGGGGTCTATTCCGTCGGGGTTCTCTACGCAGTAAACCTTGGGGTTGGGCTTGCTTACAATGCTCAGCTCGTAACGCAGGGGTATTGCGTTCTTGAAAGAATGAACTTTCCCGGTAAAGCTTCCGTAATATGTGTGGAACTTGTATCCCAGTACGTTGCTGCAGAATTCCTGCGCGCTCTTCATATATTCATCTTCTCCGGTGAGTTCGTATATGGGATACCAGGCGTCGCTTGCAATGTTGGCTCCGTTCACAATAAGATTGATTCCCTTTGCGGCACTTTTGCGAAGCTGTTCCTGAAGTTCGGCGGGGAATACGTGGTAGCGGTTGGCAACCTCGCCCCGGCCCACTTTTGTAGTAATCTGCTTGCCGCAAAGAAGATCGATGGCGCATACTCCGTCGGGGCATCCCGCCGCCTCAAAGGCGCGATGGCTCTGGGAAACAAAGTCGTAGCCCAATTCCAGCAAGGCCTTTCCGTGCAGCGCTACAAAGTCGAAGGTGTTGCCTGCCAGCTTCTTGCCGGCGTATTCGAAATGGTTTGCGCCTGCTCCCGGGCTGGTGTTGGCCTTCCAGGGGTCATTGCGCAGGAAGTCGTAAGTCTCTCCCACGTAATTAATTTCCTGTCCGTAGGAAACTCCGCAGTCGATGTGCCCGCAGAATCCCGCAAGGGTGGGGGAGTCCAGGTATGCCGGTGCCGACAGACGGTCGAAGTTATTGACAATAAGGACGGTTCCTCTGTTGCCGGAAGCCTTGCCAACTGCCAGTACCTCGGAGGGGAAACTCTTGCCACCCTCATTGAAGGCGGTTACCTTGAAACTGTAAACGTGTCCCGGTTCAATGTCCACCGTTGCACTGGGCTCGCTTACGCAGAACCCTGCGTCGAATACTCCGTTGTCGATACGGGTTTGCACAAGGTAGCCCGATGGCACTGCCGTAGGCTCTTTTTCGTCCACTGCAGGAGTCCATTGCAGCAGGGCCTTGCCCTCGGCTGTGAGGGTTGCGCCGAATCCGTTCACGGGCAGAGGCTGAACCACGAAGGGAACACCGTAGAGCTGGCTTATGGTCTTGAGCATTCCTTTATATATTGCGCGGGATACGGTGAAGCGGAAACTGGGATCCAGCCCCAGCTTCATATCTCCGAAATTCTGGTGCGAGAGCAGTTCCAGCAGCATACCCGGCACCTCTGTGGTCCTGGACTCCGAGTAAGAACGGTTCCACAGCTGCCTTCTGTTCCACTTTGAATCGAAGTCGGCCCTTATGTCGTTGCAAATCTCATCCTGAACGTAATTGGCTAACAGGCGGCCGCTCATACGGTCTATGCCTTTATAGGTCTTGCGGCTGTCGTTGGCCATAAGAGTATAGATGGAAAGGGTTCCCACGGTGCTGTCGTTGGGAGTGATTCCGGCGTCGGTGTGGAAGGCTAAGGACAGGTCGAACGGTACGCCCTTGTCTTTGAGCATCCAGCTTGTCCAGGCTCCGCGGGCGGCATAATCGATGGTGTAGTCGTCTTCCCACTGTTTGTAAACGTCGGGAGTCACTCCGGCCCACTGCATCCAGTACATTGCACCTTCTACGAAAGCGGGGTAGCCCGATGCCGTATAGGTTTCCACCGGAGCATCCTCGGGGCCGCGTACAATCTTGCCCATTCCGCCTCCAAAGCGTACGGCGTCGGCGGTAACGACGCTTCCCTTGCGGTATTTCCTGCCTGCGGGAACAGCATTGTCCAGCGTTACTCCGGCATTGTCCTTGTCAAATTCGAAGGTTCCCAGATAAATCCAGGTTCCGCCGCCTATCTGCTGGTTAACCGAGAACTGGCTTACTCCTGCCTTGTGATGCACGGTATAGTGGGCGCAGTCGGTGCTGCCCTCTACGGTCTTGTATGAAACGTACACGGCGTAAGCCCCGGGGGTCTTTATGCTGGGTTTCCAGCTGGCATATGCGGTAGCCTCCCTTCCGGCCTTCACGCAGGCGGCCTGGCGGGCGGTTCCCATCTCAAAGGGGTTGTCGTTGCCGCTGTAATATTGTTTTGAGTCGGCGAATCCTGTCCCGGCCGAACTCCAGGCCCCGAACTCGGTGTAGCTTCCCAAAGTCCTCACGGGCTTGTCGTAGCCCGAAGGGCGGCGCGTAAAAGACGGGTCATTGTCGCACACGCTCTCAAAAATCTGGGTGTCCCGTTCGCGCGGTGTCATCACATAAGCCCCGGCATTCTCCAGCATAGGAATAAGGAAGGGAATTACATAGCTCTGGGTGTACATATCCTCGCAGGTGCGGTGGTTCAGCGACCTCTGCCACTGCCAGCAGTCATCTTCCGGCGAATAATACCTGCCGTGGCTCTGCCACAGAGAAATATGCCTTCCGCTCAAACCCTTGGCATAGCTGGGGGCACCTATTTCCTGAACCAGGGGCGTCACCTTCGCAAAGGGGTCCTTTACTCCGTAGGCATATTTGACCGGGATTCCGTTCACGTTCGGTTTCTCGACAATGAGTTCATTAATGTTCACCGATTCGCAGAAAATCTCTCCCAGCTTGTAGGCGGCAAGACTTTCCGGCCACAGGCGCTCGATTTCAGAGCGCAGCCAGGCAACGTCGGCTCCGGTCCAGGAGTAATCCGACAGCGATTCTCCAAAGTTCAGGTCCAGCAGATTCTTCTTCTGCACTTTAACGTCCTTCACCTTGAATCCCGACTTTACGGTGCTTCTGGCGTGCACTTCTTCCTTGAGTATGGCCGAGGCCGATTCAAAATCCCCGGCAGTCTGCCCCCAGGCCAATCCCCAGGCCATAAGCAGAGCGGTAACTACAAATGCTTTGGTTTTCATATTTCAGTGTTTTCTTTTGGTTTTTGTCTTTTTGCGGCTGCCCAGCCTGATGTCTGCAATGAGCACAATGATCGCACTCAGAACCAGCCCGGCGGCATCGGCGTACAGGTCTTCGTAGTCGGCGGTGCGGTAGGGCAGGAAACTCTGGGCGAATTCGGTGCCGGCCGCCAGAATTATTCCCAGCAGCAGCGTTGCTCCCAAAAACAGCAAGGTCTGTCCAATCCCGGGCTTCGTGCGCTCATACGAAATGTAGGCAAGCAGAGGGAAGGGGAAGAACATACAGAAATGCACTACCTTGTCGCTTGGCAGACCGGCAATGGTGTACGGAATATGTATGGCACTTTTAAAGTTGTGCATACACAGCCAAACCACTGCGGCAAGATATAGAATGAAGAGAATCCTGTGGAATATAATCTTGCCTTTCATATCAGAGACTTTGCATATCGTTGAGCTTTTTGTAATATCCACCCAAAGCCAGAAGCTCTTCGTGACGGCCCCTCTCCACTATGCGTCCTTCGTCCATCACAATTATTTCGTCGGCGTCCTTGATTGTGCTCAGCCTGTGGGCTATGGCAATGGTGGTACGGTTCTGCATAAGTTTTTCCAGAGCCTCCTGTACGCTTCTCTCCGACTCGGTGTCCAAAGCTGCGGTCGCCTCGTCCAGGATAAGTATGGGGGGATTCTTGAGTATGGCCCGGGCAATGCTGATTCTCTGCCGCTGGCCTCCCGAGAGCTTGCACCCGCGGTCGCCTATGTTGGCCATATAACCCTCGGGCTTCTCCATTATGAAGTCGTGTGCGTTGGCAATCCTGGCCGCGGCTTCAACCTGCTCCATAGTGGCGTTTTCAACGCCGAAGGCAATGTTGTTGAAAATAGTGTCGTTAAAGAGAATAGGGTCCTGGTTGACATTTCCCATAAGCGAGCGCAAATCGCTTATCTTCAAATCCTTGATAGGAATTCCGTCGATGCTTATGCAGCCTTCGCAGGCGTCGTAGAAACGGGGAATCAGGTCAACCAGCGTGGTTTTTCCGGCTCCCGACGCCCCCACCAGGGCAACTGTCCGGCCCTTGGGTATGTCCAGGTCGATGTCCTTGAGAATCTCCTTCCCGTTCCCGTAGGAGAAACTAACGTTCCTGAAACTTATGCAGTCTTCGAACGACTTTATCTCTCTGGGGTTCTCAATTTCCTCTATATTGCTGTCGGCGTCCAGAATCACGTTGATGCGCTCCATACAGGCAAGTCCGCGGGGGATGCCGTATATAGCCTTCGAGAAATCCTTGATGGGCTGAATCACGCTGTACAGGATAAGCAGGTAGGACATAAACGAAGGGGCGTCAATCACGGCCTTGTCGTCCAGGATGAGAGTGCCCCCGAACCACATCACTATGGCTATCATAGTACTGCCCAGGAACTCGCTCACGGGATGCGCGCTGGACTGCCTTATTACAACCTGATTGTTCTTGCGGCGCATCCGGTCGGTAATCTGCGCGAAGCGGGCGTTCATTTTCCCTTCGGCCAGGAAGGCCTTTATCACCCTCAATCCTCCCAGCGTCTCGTCCACCTGACTCATAGTGTCCGACCAGTACTGCTGCGCTTCCTTTGAATCGGCTTTAAGCCTTCGGCCGATGGCCGACATTATACCTATCACCAGCGGTCCGAACACAATGGTGAACAGGGTGAGCACCCAGCTCATCCTGAACATCACGTACATATATATGAAAATGAGGATGGGGTTCTTGACCAGCATCTCGAGTCCTCCGGTAATGGAATTCTCCACCTCCTGCACGTCTCCGCTCATACGGGCTATGATGTCGCCCTTCCTCTCCTGTGAGAAGAATCCTATGGGCAGGCTCACTATCTTGGCGTAAATGCGGTTTCTGAGGTCCCTCACAACGCCGTTCCTTATGGGTACCATAATGGCCGACGATGCAAAGTACAGCGATGTCTTAATGAACGTGACCACGCAGAAGAAGAGGCAGAGCCAAAGCATAATTCTGCTGGCGCCGAATTTCTCTACAAGTACCGAAACGTAGTAATAGGCATTGCCCGTAACCTCGGTGAACGGCATTCCCGCGTGCCAGGGAGTGAAGCTGTAGCCTGCGTCGCCTACGTTGAACAGAATTTTGAGAATGGGTATGAGGAGGGTGAATGAAAAGACGTTGAACAGAGCCGCCAGCATATTGAACAGCACAGACCCGAACAGGTATTTGAAATACGGGCGCACATATTCGGCAACTATTTTCCAAAAGGCTTTCATAAAAGTCGGACTATAATCCTACAAAGATAACGAAAAAAGCTCAGATGCCCGCTCTCTTGGCAGGGCTATGAGCCTGGTTGGGGAATTTATGCTGCCCCGGCTGCATTCCAGGGCAAGTTCGGGGGTGTTGTTGTGCTCGCTCAAATGGCACAGGAACACGAATCCCAGCGATTCGTGCCAGAATTCCCTTATGGCCCGGGCACACTCGTCGTTGCTCAGATGCCCGTTTCCCAGGCAAATCCTGTCCTGCAGTTCCACCGGGTAGGGGCCGTTGCGCAGCATCTCCAGGTCGTAGTTCGATTCAATGACCACTGCGTCGGCCTGCGAAGCGTAGGCCATTCCTTCTGCGGTCATCCGGCCCAAATCGGTCATAATCACAAACTTGAAGTCGTCCAGCATAATGGCGTATCCTACGGTCTGGGTAGCGTCGTGAGGCACTTCGAACCAGCGGACCTTTATTCGGCCGGGTACAATCTCGTTCCATCCGTCCTGCAGTTCCTTCCGGTAATGGGCTATCTGCAGGCGGGTCATTGTGTGTCCGGCCAGGGCCTGATGGAGCTTCGGGGTAGCCCATACGGGCCACCGGTGGTGTTTGCAGTAGGACCCCAGAGACCGTATATGGTCCATATGGTCGTGGGTTATGAGAATGCCCCGCACTTCTTCGGCGCTTATGCCGTGGAGCATCATTTCCTTCTTGAACCGGCGGGGGCTCACTCCTGCGTCGATGAGAATCGGAATCCTGCCGCCGTTGTCATCGGCGATTGCAAGGTAGTAGCAGTTGCCGCAACTTCCGCTGCTCAGGCTCTTAAAAATAATCTTACTCATTGGTCTTGCAGTATTTCGAGATCATCCCGTAGGCGTCGCGGATTCCCAGTTCCCCGGCTTTGGACAGGTCTATGCAGCCCTTTTCGGTCTCTTTCACCATAATCTGCACCAGTCCGCGGTTCAGGTATGCGTCTCCCATTGCAGGGTAGCTTTCGATTGCTTTGGTGTAATTGTCTATGGCCTCGACCGGGTTGTTCGAAACGGTGTACAGGTTTCCGAGGTCAAAGTGAATGAAGGGGAACATTGGCAGAATGGCCGCCGCCTGCTTCAGGTCTTCAATGGCTTCGGAATAGTCGAAATCGTTGGTGATATGGTCTTTGACTCTGGTTCGGGCCACGCCCTTGTCATCCATATTCAAAGTGCTCACATTGTTCTGAATGTTGGCTATGAATTCTATCATCTCGGCCCTCAGAACCGCCCTGCCCATAAGGTAGAATGCCTTGTACAGACGGCTGTACCTGTCTTTTTCGTCTTTGTCGGAGGCTTGCTCTATGGCTGTGTCGAAATGCTCCAGGGCATTGTTGAACTGTTTGTTGGCAATGTCGTTGAGCCCCTTCAGGAAATGTTCCTGTGCACTTGTCAGCTTCCTTTTGCCCGCTCCGCTCGAACTGTCGCCGGCAAGAATGTAGCCTATGCTGTGCTCCAGGTCAACGGCTTCCTGGCCGGTACTGTTGGTAAGGCTCACGGCAATGGGGGAGTTGTTCTTGAAGCGTTCCAGAAGCAGGTTCTCGTACCGGTTGTCGAGAGCGCTGGGGTCGGAGGTTTCACTGCCGGTGAGCACGAATTTGTATAGCGGACGCAGGGCTACGTCAATGTCCCGGCTCTGAACCAGTTCGTTGTTGAAATCCTTTTTGGCGAACTCGGCGTCAAACTCCAGCAGCGCGCTGTATTTCTTTGTGGTGTCGGCATAGCTGCCGAAGTTCTTGCGGTTGGCTTCCTTGTATTCGGCAATTTTCTTCCGGGCGGTGTTGTAGTCCGACTTCGATGCGCTGCTGCGTCCCAGCCGGCTTTCGGCAATGGACCGGCTCATATAGGCATTGGCAAAGTCGGGGTACAGGGCAATGGCCCGGGTGTAGTCGTCTATGGCATCCTGGTAGCGCCCCAGCTCCATATATACGGCGCCTCTGTTGTAGTGGGCCAGCACGTTGTCGGGGTTTATGGCTATGACCCGGTCCATATCGTCCAGGGCATCCTCGAAATTACCCACCCGCGCGTTCAGCAGAGACCGGTTGAACAGAGTGAGGGCATTGCCCGGCTCCATCTCCAGCACCTTGTTGAAGTCCTCCATAGCCGCATTGTAGTTCGAGGATTCGTGGAACATTATGGCTCTCGTGAAATATGCCAGACTGTTGTCCGGTTCATATTCTATGGCCTTGCTCATATCTTTGATGGCTTCGTCGAATCGGTTCTGCGCGGCATACAGCCGCCCCCGGCGCATATAGCCCTCGGCATCGCGGAAGTTCAGCCTTATGGCCTTGTTATAGTCTTCGAGCGCGCTCAGCGTATCTTTCAGGAACAGTTTCGTGGCTCCCCGGTTCAGGTAAGCCGATGCGTCGGAGGCCTCTCGGCTTATGTAGAAGTCGAAGTCTTTCAGCGCATCCTCGAAATTCTGGGAAAGGAAATTGGCAACGCCGCGGCTGAAGTAGATTCCTATGTTCCCCGGGCGAAGGTCTATGGCGCTCTGGAAATCGGTGAAGGCCTTGTCGTACTGGCCGAACCGGCTGTAGGTTATTCCCCTGAAGTGATAGCCGTTGGTGAAGACCGGATTCAGCCTTATGCTGCTGTCGAAGTCGGTCAGGGCTCCGCGTACGTCTCCCAAGTTGTATTTGGCTATCCCGCGGTAGAAAAAGGTCCAGTAGTCGGTGGAGTCGAGCCTTGCCAGAATGTTGAAATGCTGTATGGCCTTGGAGTATTTGCCCTCCTGAAGGGCGACCTGACCGCGGATGGAGAAAACTTCCTTGTCCCACTGGGCCCCGGCATTCAGGCAGGCAAACGTCAATAGGATTATAATAGCTGCGGTCTTTCTCATAAAAATAACTATATTTGCAAAGATAATACCTTTCTGCGAATAGTGAGTTTTCCTAGATTATTTTTCCTCGTATCCGTCCTCCTCTTTTCGACGGGTCCTCTCTCCCGGGCACAGTACGGCCCCAACCTCGGAAAGCTCGAAAGTGCCCTCCGGGACGAAGTGGAGTTCTTCTGCGATTCCATCCAGCAGGGCAGGGGGTTCGGAGGAAGCGGAAAATTCCATTCCACGGCCTACCTTCGCAACCGGTTCCGGGGCTGCGGTCTCCAGCCTCTGGGTTTCTCCTACATACACGAGTTCGAGCATAACGGAATGTTCGGCCGCAACATCGTAGGCTTCCGCCAGGGTCCCCTGCGCGACAGCTACATAATCGTAGGCAGCAGCATCGACGGGCTCGGCCGCCTTTCCGGAAAGATTTATCCCGGCGCCGACAGCAATGCCTCGGGCCTTGCCGCACTTGTGTCTCTGGCCGATTCCCTCTCCGCCACCGGGCCTTCGGTGATTTTCGTCGCCTTCGACGGCCGCAACGCCGGATTCAGCGGGTCGCAGGCATTCTGGAAAGAACTTTCCCGCGGCGCTCTGCGCACTCCCGACGGCCGTGTCGTAAGGCCCGATATGATTAGGCTGATGGTCAATATCGACATAATAGGCAGCACTCTTTCGCCCGTGCACAGCCGCTGGCGCCGATATGTCATTGTGCTGGGCGACAAGCGCCATTATCCCGGCCTTATGCTGCAGAACAACATTCACTCCCTGGGACTCAGGATCGAGGACAACTACTACGGCAGCCGCGACTTTACCGACCTGTTCTACCGCCGGATAGGTGACCAGAAGGTCTTTCTGAACCACGGAATCCCCGTTATGCTGTGGACCTCGGGCATAACCGACAATACAAACAAGGTCACAGACTTGCCTGCGACCTTGAATTATCCTGTATTTGCCTGCCGGGTCGAGCTTCTGCGCCGGTTCCTGGAGGCGTTCAAACGCTGACTATTTTTTCTTGAATTCCTTCTTTCCCAAGAGTTCCCTTACCGTGAGGGGCTCGTTGGAAGTAATCTGGTCCACTCCCAGGTCAATCATTTTCTGAATATTCTCCCGGTCATCCACGGTCCAGGCATTCACCGACATTCCGCGGGAATGGGCATCGGCAACGAATTCGGGGTTGCTTATGAAATTGCTGTAGTGGTAGTCCAAGCCGTTGATTCCCTCGCTCTCCAGCACTTCGGGCGTGATTCTGCCGCTCAGGTACTGGTTCGTGAATTCGGGGTAGTCGGCAGCGATTCTGCGGCAGGCGTGCCTGCTGAAGGATATGAAAGCCACGCGCTTGGGATCGTACAGGCCTTTGGCCTTGAGGGCTTCCACGGTCTTGGCAATCATAAGGTCTTCGCGCGCGTCGCTTTTCTGAATCTTGAATTCAATGACCAGAACGGTGTTCTTGCTCTTGGCCAGCTGGTCCAGGTACTGGTCTAGCGTAGGCCTCTTTTCGCCGTTGGGCAGAAGGTCGGAGTCGAAGTCGGAGTACTTGCTGTCCCAGATGAGCTTGCCGTTGATGTCGTTGTTGTGGTTCACTATTACAATGTCGTCGGCAGTAATGTGAACGTCGCATTCGCTGCCCCAGCAGCAGTTGTCCTGTGCGGCCTTCAGGGCGGCGATGGAGTTTTCGCTGAATCCGGCCTCTTCGCATTTCCAGAATCCCCGGTGTGCTACGATAGCCGTCTTGCCTTTCTGTTTCAGTTTGGGAAAATTGTTCTTCTGTGCGGTTTGGGCGCAAAGGTTCGCCGAAAGCAGGATCGCTGCCGTGAAAACGGCGCTTGCAATTAGTCTCTTCATAATTATTTACTGTTTCAATTAAGTCGCGGTTTCAAAAGCAATTCTCAAATTTAATTATTATTTTTGTGGGATTTACGTTTATTCAAAAAAAAGATGATAAAATTCAATTACAGCGGTTGCGATTCGTTCGTTGACCGGGCTCTTCTAAAGGAGTATGAAATAAAGGCTCAAAACAGCCGTGCCATCCTGCTCCGGGGTGCCGGTGCAGGCAGTGAGTTCACCGGATGGAAATCCCTTCCGGCAGAAATTTCAGAGGATGACTTCCAGAATATCGAAACCGTCAGGGACCAATGGAAAACACTTGGTGTCAACCTTGTGATTGTAATAGGCATAGGCGGTTCCTATCTGGGTGCGAAATGCGCCCTGGAAGCCCTTGGACATTCGTTTCTGCAAAGGACCGATGCTCCCCGGGTAGTGTTCGCCGGCAACTGCCTGTGCGAGGAATATCACGCCCAGCTGCTGGACCTTGCGCAGCAGAGCAACGTTGCCTGTATAGTCATCTCCAAGTCGGGAACTACTACCGAACCGGCAGTGGCCTTCCGTCTTGTGAAGAAATTCATCGAAGACAAATACGGTAGAGACCGTGCCGCCGAGCGCATCGTGGCCATCACCGACGCTCACAAGGGCGCCCTCAAGACCCTGGCCGGCAAGGAAGGCTACTGCAGTTTCGTCGTGCCCGACAACGTGGGCGGAAGATTCTCTGTCCTTACCCCGGTTGGGCTGTTGCCCATCGCCGTGGCAGGCTACGACATAAGGGCTTTGGTGCGCGGTGCCGCCAGTGAAATGGAGGCTCTGGTCAATGGCGACGACTCTGCTCTCAGGTATGCCGCAATGCGCAACTGCCTTTATTCCGAACTCGGCAAGAAAGTCGAGATTCTGGTTTCCTTCAACCCCCGTATGCAGTACCTGGGAGAATGGTGGAAACAGCTGTTCGGAGAGTCCGAAGGCAAGGACGGAAAGGGTATCTTCCCCGCAAGCCTCACTTACACTACCGACCTGCATTCTATGGGACAATACATCCAGGACGGTGAGCGCATTCTCTTCGAAACCGTCCTTTGCGTAGAGAAGGCTCTGCGCGAGGTCCGCATCTGCGAAGACGAACTCGACCTCGACCAGCTCAACTACCTTGCCGGCAAGAGGGTCGGACACTGCAACGAAATGGCCCGTCTGGGAACGGCAAAGGCTCATATCGACGGCGGCGTGCCGCAGATGGAAATATGTATTGAACAAATCGACGAGGCAAATCTGGGAGCTCTGTTCTTCTTCTTTGAATTCGCCTGCGGAGTAAGTGCCTATATGCTGGGAGTCAACCCGTTCAACCAGCCCGGCGTAGAGGCTTACAAAAAGAATATGTTCGCTCTGCTCGAGAAGCCGGGCTATTAGAGTAATATGAAAAATATGAGTTTCATCTGGGTTATACTGCTACTCATAGTTTCGAATGTCTTTATGACTTTCGCCTGGTACGGGCAGCTGAAACTCCCCGAGTGGGTGCCGGGCTCCAAGGACTGGCCTCTGATTGCAATCATTGTCCTGTCCTGGTGCGTGGCTCTGTTCGAATATTCGTTTATGATTCCGGCCAACCGCTTCGGCTCCAGAGTCAACGGCGGCCCGTTTTCGTTAATTCAGCTCAAAGTGATTCAAGAGGTGGTCTCGCTCACTGTCTTTACAGTTATCTGCATTACGGTGTTTAAAACCGAAACCTTCCACTGGAACCACTTTGTGGCATTTGGCTGCCTAATTGCGGCAGTCTTCTTCGCTTTTATTTGAAAATTATGCATAATACACCGGTATTGCTTCTGACAGGATATCTTGGAAGCGGAAAAACCACCCTTGTAAACAGAATCCTTTCAAACCGCAGGGGAATCAGATTCGCAGTCATAGTCAACGACATAGGTGAAGTCAACATAGACGCCGACCTCATTTCCCGTGACGGAATCGTGGGGGCCGGAGACGAGTCCCTGGTTTCATTGCAGAACGGCTGCATCTGCTGCACCCTTAAAATGGACCTTGTAGAGCAGATAAGCGGGCTCGTCGCCGACGGCCGATTCGACTATATCGTAATCGAGGCCAGCGGAATCTGCGAACCCGAGCCCATTGCCCGTACAATCTGTTCCATCCCTTATTTGGACGAACAATATACCGCTAACGGCTGTGCATATCTCGACAGTGTGGTCACAGTGGTGGACGCCCTGCGTATGCGGGACGAGTTTTCCTGCGCCAAGTCGTTGCTTCGCGGCAACATTGCCGAGGATGACATAGAGAACCTTGTGATACAGCAGGTGGAGTTCTGCAACGTGGTGCTTTTGAACAAGGCTTCGGAGCTCAGCGCCGACGAGCTTGGCAAGGTGCGCCAGATTATCGCAGCCCTCCAGCCCAAGGCCCGTATAATTGAATGCGATTATGCCGACGTAAATCTGGACGACATACTTCACACCCGGCTTTTCGACTACGACAGCGTAGCGGCTTCGGCAAGCTGGATAACCGAGGTGGAGAAAGGCGCCGACACCCACGAGGGCGAGGCTCTCGAATACGGTATCTGCACCTACGTCTATTTCAATCGCAAGCCTTTCGATATCAACAAGTTCGACGAGTTCATAGCAAAGCACTGGCCGCTGGGAATAATAAGAGCCAAGGGAATGTGCTATTTCACCGACAACACCGACATCTGCTACATTTTCGAGCAGGCCGGCACACAGATATCCCTCAAGAACGTTGGGCAGTGGTACGCCACTATGCCGCAGGAAGACCTGGAGCAGCAGCTCGCCCACGACCCGGCACTGCGGCGCGACTGGGATCCCCTGTACGGCGACCGTATGCAGAAACTTGTCTTCATAGGTCAGAAACTCGACCGGGACGCTCTGAAGGCGGCGCTGGACTTCTGCCTGGAATAGGGACTTTCAAAACTTGCGGCAGGCTACAGCCGCTCGATTATTTCCATACACATTCGACCGTTGTGGTAGGGGCATTTCCAGAACCCTGCCCGGTCGTCTGTGGTGTTGGGCACAAAGCCTCCGTCCACCGGCAGGGCGCTCCAGTACCATTCTCCGTCGGGGCATATTATGTGCTTGACTATAAAGTTCCATTGCGCCCGGGCCCTCTCCATCCACAGTCTGTCTCCGGTAAGTCCGTACCGGTTTATACAGCCCACTACGGTTTCGGCCTGCACCCACCAGTCGCGCGACGAGTGCCTCACGCCGCTCGACGGATCGTACTCGTACTCCATTCCTCCGTCGGCGGTGAAACCTTCCATAGAAGCCTGCGCAATGCGGCCCGAAACTTCCCGGACCACGGTCTCCAGCTCATTGTCTCCGAGCACCGCGGCGGCTTCGCACAGCAGCCACGACGCCTCTATGTCGTGGCCGTAGGAAACCATCGATGAAGTGGAATTCCAATTCTCGTCGAAGAACAGGCCGAGGTGCCCGTCGGGACGGACTATCCTGTCGAGGAAAATGCCTGTCACCCTCCTCAGGGCCTGTTCCGATTCGGGAGTTTTCCAAACTCTGTACAAGCCGGTGTATGCCTCCAGAATGTGAAGGTGGGTGTTCATAGTTTTGGCGTCGTTCTGGTCCTTTTCGCTCAGGCGCATATCGTCAATCGTGCCCCAGTCGCGGGTACAGGCCTCTATGTAGCCTTCGCCAATGCTGTCGAGGCTGTGGCTTTCTATGCTCCTGAACAGTTCCACGGCCAGCTGCAGGGCCGCCTCATCGCCACAGGACCTGTGGAATTCGGCCAGCGCGTAAATGATGAAGGCAATTGCATAGAACTGCTTTTTGGTATCCTTGGGTGAACCGTCGGCATTCACACTCCAGAATGCCCCGCCGTATTCTCTGTCTATGAAATGTTCCGAAATGTAATTGTAAGCCCGTTTGGCCGTGTCGAGATATTCCGGGACCCGCAGAATGCGCCAGGCGCTTGAAAAAGTCCACAGAATGCGGGCGTTCAGGATTGCTCCCTTCTCGGCATTGGGACAGGCGTTCCCCTGTCCGTCTATGCGTCCTATGAATCCGCCCGCTTTGTCGGGCATACGGGTTTGCCAGAAGGGGAGTATGTTCTGCTGTAACTCCCTGCACAGTTCTTCCTTAAGTGTTTTCATACAAATCAAAAGTAGTCATACGACCATAATATTCCAATATGAAGTGAAAAAGATGCCAATAAAATGTTAAAATAGTATCAATAATTGTTTTTTATTGCTACATTTGTGTGGCTTATGGATGATATCTTATATGAAATACCGCCCTTGTCGGCGAGTGACTGCTTTTACATTGTAGATCGTAGGAAAAGCGAGTTCAACTATCCTATTCACAGGCATAAAGAATTGGAAATCAACTTTGTCCAAGGTGCTGCCGGCGCCCAGAGGGTAGTGGGTGACAGCATCGAGACCATAGGCGACCTGGACCTGGCAATGATAGGCTCCGAAGATTTGGAACACGTTTGGAACCAGGGGCAGTGCCGGAGCCGCGACATACGGGAAATCACCATACAGTTCGACAAGTCCCTGCTGCCGCGCGAACTTCTTTCCAGGAATCAGTTCTCTTCCATAAGCACAATGCTCGATAAAGCCCGTAACGGCATCTCTTTCCCTCCCGAGGTTATTCTCAAGGCGTTCGTCTATTTGGATAACCTGGCCGCCAACAAGGACAGCTTCAACCAGCTGATGCTTATGCTCAACCTTCTTTACACTCTTTCTCAGAGCGAGTTTAAAGTGTTGGCGAGCAATACCTTTGCCCATATCGACAAAAGCAATGAAAGCCGCCGTATCCAAAAGGTGAAGGAGTATGTGACCGAAAATTGCGACCACGAAATCACCCTTGGCGAAATAGCCGCTGTGGCTGGAATGAGCCCCAGTGCCTTCAGCCGTTTTTTCAAGTCGGCCACCGGCAAAACTCTCACCGCCTACATCCTGGAAATCCGTCTGGGAAACGCTGCCAGGGATCTGGTGAACACCACCAATACCATTGCCGAAATCTGCTATTCTTCGGGCTTTAACAACGTCTCGAATTTCAACCGTCTGTTCAAGAAATGCAAGGGTGTTACCCCAAAGGAATTCAGGCAGATTTACAAAAAACACAGCGCTATCGTTTAGCGGATTGGCAAAATTGTACGCATTTTAGGTAATATAGTATTTATTTGATACAGTTTTACGCGCTAACTTGCATCGACTTTTGCACGCGCGTATATGCCACATTTAAAAAACACTAAGACCAAAAGCGCTAAAGCGCTCATTATAGGCTTGTTGTCTATAACGTTTGCAGCTTGTTCCGGCATTTCTCAAAAAACTGTCTGGACTGCAGAAGACGGCAATATTCTCAAAAACGGAAAATCGGAATATTTCATCGGCACCAACCTGTGGTATGCCGGAAGGCTCGCCGCTACCGAGAGCGGGCGTGCCAGACTCGACCGTGAACTCGACACCCTCAAGGCCCTGGGCATAACCAACCTGCGGGTCCTGGCCACGGAAGGTGAAGATATCGAATGCCTGCGCTATGCCCTCGACCGTATGCAGGAGAGGGGAATGTGCGCCGTGCTGTTCCTCAACAACGCCTGGGAGTGGTCTTACGGCTTCTCCGATTATCTGCAGGCCGCAGGTGCCGGCCCCCAGCCCCAGCCGGCCGTTGACGGATACTGGCCCTATATGCAGGCAATGGCTGCGTTCAGCACAAATGAAAAGGCAATATCTCTCAATCACGAATATGTCAGAAAAACGGTGTCGGCCCTCAGGGACCACCAGGCAATTTTCAGTTGGCAGATATGCAATGAGCCCAGGTGTTTCAGCGACCTGCCCGCAAACAGAGAGGCCTTCGTGCGTTACATACACGGCACAGCCGCTCTCATCAAATCCATTGACCCGGTCCATATGGTAAGCACCGGAAACGAAGGGCAGAAGGGCTGCGAGGAAGATATGAACCTGTATGAGACCATTAACACCTGCGACGATATCGATTACATTACCATTCACATCTGGCCCTACAACTGGAGCTGGGTAAAGGAAGATTCAGTGAATGACGGTATAGGCGGAGCCATCGAAAATGTAGGCGCTTATATCGACTCCCATCTCGAGGTTGCAAACCGTCTCGGAAAGCCCGTGGTTATTGAAGAATTCGGTTATCCCCGGGACGGCTTCGGCTTTGACAGCAGCTGCCCTACTGCGGGACGTGACCGCATCTATGCGTATGTCTTCTCCCGCGTGATGGAGTCGGCCGCAAACGGAGGAAATCTTGCCGGATGCAATTTCTGGGGATGGGGAGGCTTCGCGCAACCCGCCCACGAGCGCTGGCAGGAGGGAGATGACTACTGCGGAGACCCCTGGCAGGAAGCCCAGGGCCTCAATTCGGTGTTCGTTACCGACAGCAGCACGGTTGCCGTAATTTCCGAGGCCGCCGGCAAGCTGGCCGAAACGCCCCGTCTGCGCTATGAATTTTCATCGGGCTGCCTGTTCACAGGCGACAGCCCCCGTATCCTCCCGGTCAAAGTGAGCAACCCCACCGCCGGTACCATAGATGTGAAGCTGGCCCTGGTGAGCGACCTCAGCCTTATGTCTGAAAAGAAAGATACCGTTCTGCTGTGCACCGCCCCTGTGGAAGGGGAGTACGGCACTGTTGATTTTTCTCTCGACGCTGTTGATCCCGGCTTCTACCAGGTCAATCTCTCCTGGGCATTGGATGAGCGTTCCGGCGGATATGCCCCCTTCAACATTGGCATCGAGCCCCAGAAGATTGTTTCTTCGCAGGACAAGCGGCCCGACTTCGATGAATTCTGGGCCGGTACCCTGGCCGAACTTTCAGCCGTGCCTATGCAGGTTGTAAAAGAGTTCTCGCCCGAGCACAGCGACAGCCTCCGCAATGCCTACCGCGTAGAGATTACCTCTTTCGGAGGACAGAAGATGGGCGGCTACCTGTGCGAGCCGGTCAAGGAGGGCAAATACCCCGTCTATATCGACTATATGGGCTACGGCGCCGACCCTTACTGGTATGATCCTTCCTCCAACCCCCAGGCCATCGAATTTTTGGTGAGCGTGCGCGGTCAGGGAATATTCCGGGACGAAGTGCGCGACTGGATAGACCGCGGCCTCGGTTCCAAGGAAGAATATTACTATCGCGGAGCATTCTGCGACGTAGTGAGGGCAATTGATTTCGTGGCCTCGCTCGAGAAGGCCGACACCGCGCATATCTTTTCGCGCGGCGAGAGCCAGGGAGGAGCCTTCACCCTCATAAGCGCCGCGCTGGACGACCGTATTGCCGCCGCCTCGCCCGCAGTGCCCTTCCTGGGAGACTTCAGACATTATTCCCAGATAGTATGGTGGCCTATGTGGGAGGTCTTTGACGCCGCCGACAAGCAGGGCATCGACCGTGAAAAACTTTTCGAAGTGCTGAGCTACTTCGACGTAAAGAACTTCGCCGACCGCATCCAGTGCCCCGTCTATATGGCTTTCGGCCTGCAGGACCCCACCTGCCCGCCGCATACGAACTTCTCGGCATACAACCTCATAGAGTCGCCCAAACAGTATTTCTGCGTCCCCACCTGCGGGCACGCAATGTGGCGCGAAAAAGAATGGGGAGCCCGAAGGGCCGAATGGTTCAGAAATCAACAATAATATATATATGTCTTTTTTTATTTAACCCAAAAAAATTATTAACCAAAAATCAGTAACATGAAAAGAAAATTGTTTTCTTGCGTGGTCCTGCTCTCAGCCTGCATTTCGCTTTTCGCACAGAAGGTGACGGTAAGCGGTACTGTGGTTGACGACAAAGGCGAACCGGTTATAGGTTGCAGCGTCGTAGAGTCAGGCACCACTAATGGTGTTGTTACCGATCTTGACGGTAAGTATTCCATCTCTGTGGAGAACGGAAAGACACTTACCCTGTCCTGTATCGGATTCAACGGTGCTACTGTTACCGTTAAGAGCGGTCAGAGCATTTACAATGTTACCCTTTCCGAGGACAGCCAGCTTCTCGACGAAGTTGTTGTCGTTGGTTATGGTACTATGAAGAAGAGTGACCTCTCCGGTTCTTCCGTTTCAATGAAGGAAGAAGACCTGAAAGGCTCTATCATCACTTCACTGGACCAGGCTTTCCAGGGCCGTGCTGCGGGTGTGTCATCCGTACAGACTTCCGGAGCTCCGGGTTCATCTTCTTCTATCCGCGTGCGCGGACAGGCTACCATCAATGCCAATGCAGAACCTCTGTATGTAATTGACGGTGTCATTGTTCAGGGAGGCGGCAACTCCGGTGCAGACTTCGGTCTGGGCGATGCTCTTGGAAACGGTAAGGTTTCCACCATCTCTCCGCTGTCCACCATCAACCCTTCCGACATCGTTTCAATGGAAATTCTCAAGGATGCCTCTGCAACCGCCATCTACGGTGCACAGGGTGCCAACGGTGTAGTTCTCATTACCACAAAGCACGGTAAGGCCGGCGAGGCAAAGTTCAATTACGAAGGAATGTTTGCCGTAAGCCAGCAGACCAAGCGTCTGGATATGATGAACCTGCGCCAGTTCGCCCAGTTCTACAACGATATGGTTGAAATCGGCGAAATTGGAAACGCTTCGGCATTCTACGCCGACCCTTCACTTCTTGGCAAGGGTACCAACTGGCAGGACGAGGTGTTCCGCACAGCTCTGCAGCACTCTCACCAGATTAGCGCACAGGGTGGTTCCGACAAGGTTCAGTACTACATCTCCGGTTCCTATATGGACCAGCAGGGTACAATCATCGGTTCACAGTTCAACCGTTTCAGCGTACGTGCCAACCTCGATGCACAGCTCAAGAAATGGCTCAAGCTCGGACTCAACGTATCCTATGCAAACACCACCGATAACCTCAAACTCGCCGACGGCGGTGAGGGTATCATCTTCTACTCTCTGAGCACTCTGCCCGACATCCCTGTCTATGACATCGACGGCAACTGGTCAACAGTAGTGCGCGAGGGGCAGGGAAGCACCAAGAACCCTGTGGCTATGGCTATGATGAATGAGAACATTCTCAAGCGTCAGAAAGTAACCGGTAACATCTTTGCCGACATCACTCCCATAGACCATTTGGTATTCCGTACCGAACTCGGCTTCGATATGAACTTCTCCGACGCCGAGCGCTATCGTCCGAAAATCTCTCTGGGTGCCTACAAACAGGATCAGAACTCTATCAGTTACCAGAAGAATTCAGGAATGTTCTGGCAAATCAAGAACTACCTCACCTACAGCAATACATTCGGCAAGCACAGCTTCAGCGGAATGATTGGACAGGAGGCTTGGGAAAGCAAATGGAACTACCTCAGCGGTTCAAGTACAGGACTTTCTTCAGACGATATCCACAACGTGTCTCTGGGTGATCCCAAGTCATTCGCCGTAGGACACGGCTTCGGCTCATCGGCAATGGCTTCATTCTTCACCCGTTGGACATACAACTACGACAACAGATATCTGCTCACCTATACCTTCCGTTACGACGGTTCATCGAACTTCGGCCCCGAGAACCGCTGGGCAGGCTTCCACTCTTTAGCAGGAAGCTGGCGCTTCTCCAACGAGAAGTTTATGGAAGGCGCCAAGGGCGTTATCAGCAACGGTAAACTCCGTCTCGGCTGGGGTCAGACAGGTAACAGCAACATTGGCGGATTCGCCTGGGGCGCCGCTATCAGCTCAATGCCTTCTGCCCTTGGTTCCGGTTTCCGTCCCGCCAACATTCCCAACACTGCAATCCACTGGGAGAAGCAGGAGCAGTGGAACCTTGGTATCGACCTCGGATTCCTGGACGACAAGTACAACGTAACCATCGACCTCTACCAGAAGAAGTCCAGCGATATGCTTATGGGTATGCAGTTGCCTTCTTATATGGGAACACAGGGTAACGGTTCATCGGCTCTTGCCGCTCCTAAGGGCAACTACGGTACCATTCAGAACCGCGGTATAGAGTTCACCCTCGACTTCCATCCCGTTAACACCGGCAACTTCTCCTGGGACACCAATTTCCAGATTTCGTTCAACGAGAACAAGCTGATTGCTCTCGACGGAACCAAAAATGCCGCCCTCATAGGATACGGACAGTGGGATGACGTTGTATCCACAACTCTCATCGGAGAATCTCTCTACGGATTCTATGGCTATGTAGTTGAAGGTGTTTACACCGACCTCGAGGATATCAAGAATTCTCCCCGCGCCGAGAAATATCCCGCCGACGGAGTATTCGACCGCAACACCACAGTGTGGATCGGTGACCTCAAGTTCAAGGATGTCAACAAAGACGGTGTAATCAACGAGAACGACCGCACCAACATAGGTTCACCTCTGCCGCTCTTCACTTTCGGATGGCAGAACACCTTCCGCTTCAAGGATTTCGATTTGGGAATCTTCCTCAACGGAACCTACGGCAACAAGGTTATGAACTATAACCTGCTGGCCCAGGGATACAACGGACTCGTGCATATGAACAGTGCCTGGACCAACCAGCACAACAGCGTTGCCGACCACGCCCGTCTGGCTCCCATCGATGCCAACAAGGCTTATCCTGCCGTTTATGAAGGCAAGACCATCTACAACTGGTACGACGATCCTTCAAACATCACCGTTACCAACAAGGGCACAAAGACCCCTCGTCCTTCACTCACCGACCCTAACGACAACGACCGTATGAGCACCCGCTACATTGAGGACGGTTCATACCTCAGAATCAAGAACATCAGCCTGGGTTACAACCTTCCCAAGAAGTGGCTCCAGAAGATCAAGTTCGAGAACATCAGGGTTTACGTGAACATCCAGAACCTCTATACCTTCACAAAGTATCAGGGTTACGATC
>JAKSKE010000039.1 GCA_024401895.1 Bacteroidales bacterium | reverse complement strand
TCGTCCTGAAACGCCCCGACGTGCTCAACTAAGAGGTGTATCCGATGTCAAGTACTTCCTCTTCAGACTACAGAACATCTATGCTTAAACACATAGTTTTCCCCCTGACCCGTCATCACCTCTCAATCTCCTATAACCGCGAAGCAAGAGTTGGACATAAGTCTGCGGATACATCTCTCACTGGACATAAAGCCCGCATCGCTATGACACCTAAAGAATGAACACAATCACTGCCGCCACACCAAGGTTTGATTCCTGGGCCTTAGGGGCTCTTCCTTCTGGGATTTGACGAGGGTCAGCTCTTTGCGGACCTCTTTTCCGACTCGAAACTCAAGAATTAATCAGAAGCAACAGAAACCTACTACACCAATATCGTCTATTTCTACTTGAATCTTATCACTCTCTAACGCAACGTATTGAATGTCCAAGAGAACGAGTATTATAAGACATCTTAAAGTGACTGGAATTTAATCTTAGTAATCGAGCGCTTTCTTGATAGAAACTTCCTCCTGAATTTGGAACGGATGAAGTCCAATAGTACCCTTCTTCATTGCGTTCTTCACATTGATCATAATAATCACTATGACGCCCAGCAGCAGGAAGGAAAACTTGATTTGGAGAAGAACCAAAAATTCCGCCATTGGCCGGCCCAGAAGTAATACCAGCAACGAAATCTTTTTCTGTCACCCAGGAGTGAGTTAAGCTTAATAAAGCATTCATTTCATAGTATGTTGGTACTCGCCACCCAGTAGGACATGGATCATATTGTGACTTGGTTGGAACAACTTTCTCAATTTCATATGCGCTGTTGGCACCACTTGCTGTATTCCATAATTTCGAATCACCGGATCCACCATACCAGTTATACTGATACCAATAAAATTTTCCATTGTATGAATTTCCGTCCGGATGGTTTTTCAATCTATTCTGATAATCTTCTAAATAAACTGATTTTTGCTGTCCGCCAGGTTTATCGGGGAAATCATCGTCGTCACCTCTATACCCCTGGCCATACTTTCTGCCCCATTGATATAATCGTCCATATTTATAATCTGTTGCACTATATCCACAATTTACAGGGGCCCAAACGATTGTAGTTGAAGATGCTTCTATAGGAATTCCTTTCCCATAGCTAATACCATTTTCAACATAATGTTGCTCAAAGTTGAACTTATACACAGTATTCGCTGCAACAGTAATATCTGAGTTTGCTTTTGTGCCCATAGCCTTCGAATACTTGGAGCCATCCTCTGAAAGTTCAATAATAAGATTTTTATAAGTTTGTGCCGGGATGGCTATATAAAAAACTGTCCCTTCTTTTGTTGGAGAAACCCCCTTTGATCCACAATCAAGTATAATTTTATTGGTTATTGCATTAGGCGTATCAAGAACCGCTTTATTTTCCACAATCGAAAATGAGCCACACATTGCACAATTGCCTGACGAAACGCGTATTTTCTTTATATTATGTATATCGCTGCTCTTTACGGAGAGGGCAATAATCGCACAGATATTTTTAAAAGCCAAACTCTCCATAACACTCGCCGCATACATTGGTGCATTGAGACCGCCTACTATATATGTTTGGATGCTTGGCAATTCAAAGTGCCCAGAGACATAGAGAGATGCAGGATATATTGCATAATATGGAGATTTAGGAATTTCACCGCTTGAATAGAAGAAATCTGCCTTAGTTGCATCTGCTTTAGGCATTGCGGAATATATAGACCCATTGATGTTAATTTCATCTTTCAATTCCCAGTTTATCTTAACTCCATCTACAAGAACGGTCCTAGTAAATCCTTGCTCTATTTGAGCCGTGAACATCTTCTCTTTTTCCTTAATGGCATGTAGGCTCTCTTTTTCACAAGACACGGCAACAATAGTATAAGCTATCACATACACAAGAAAAGTCTTTTTCATTTTTTCACCTCCCTATTCTAAAACCAATCTGGATTTTCTTCTTTATTGTATTCTTCTGTACTTCCGCTATTAAGTATAATGCTTTGTACGTTGATTACCACGGTCTCAATCACCGCCGGGACATATGTGGTCCGTACATTTTTTTCCTGATAATTGAATTTGTTTTTCATAATGGTTTTCTGATCAAAGAATGATTTTGTAACAGCTAAATTTGCCGAAATTAATAGCGGCGATACGATAGCACTATCAGTCACAAAGTTATACATATTTTTGAACTATTCCTACATTGTCAGGTATCGAGTGATTCTCTCGTTCGATTATTTCATCTCCATTCTGCCTTTTCAATGAACTTATCTCTCAGTGTGCAGATGCGCATTTGGGGATGTAATGGCCTATCAACCCATTGGTGTTTTCGTTTGCACGTCTTTTCCAAGAGTGATACGCTTTAGCAAAATATAATTTGCCTCCCAGTTTATATGCACTCTTTTCGTTGTATAATGTTCTTGTGTGTCATATTTGTTTGTATACCGAAAGGACCGCTACTGTTGCTTCGGCATATGAGGGCCTAACTATGGTTATGTCTGGATTAAGTACTTATCAATAAAAAATACATTCCAATCTTGAATTTGAGCCTGGGAAAATAGGGAATTTTACAAGGTAATACGTATATTGGCAAGACAAATACCTCAAATATGAAGTTCAAGTCAATTATTCTTTCTTTGGTTTTGCCCGCAGTGCTTGCAACAACCGGGGCTCAGGCCCAGGACCGGCAGAACCGGGCATTCGACAAAGATAAGGAATGCAGCCTGCGGCTTATGAGCTATAACGTACGAAATGCCAAGGGGATGGACAAACTTACCAATTACAGCAGAATAGCCTCAGTCATAGCCGACACCGCCCCCGATGCCGTTGCCGTTCAGGAAGTTGACAGCTGCACTTCCAGGAGCAATGGGTTCAACGTCATAGCGCAGCTTGCCAAAGGCACCGGACTCCAGTGGACCTTTGCCCCTGCAATAGATTATGACGGAGGAAAATATGGAATCGGGATGCTCAGCCGCAAGGCACCCATCTCTGTAAAGACCGTTCCCCTGCCGGGCCGGGAAGAAAAAAGGGTACTGCTCATTGCGGAATTCGACAGCTATTACTACTGCTGCACCCACCTTTCACTCACAGCCGAGGACCGAATGTCTTCGCTGGAGATTATCCTGAAAGAGATGGCCGGGCTCAATGCCCAGAAAGACATATTCATTGCCGGAGACTTCAATGCAGCGCCATCCTCAGAATTCATTGCCAGAATGGCAGAGCACTTTGATTTCCTGACAGATCCCAATGTATTCACCTTCCCCGCAGACAAGCCTGACCGCACAATAGACTATATCGCAAGATACAAGGCGGCAGGGCACTCATTCAAACCGGAACGCAGTTCCATTCTTGAAGAGAGCGTCGCTTCAGATCACAGGCCGGCAGTGTGTGAACTGGTGTGGATGCGGTCACCGAAGATGGCGGTGCCGATTCTAACCATAGTGGCCCCGTAACGCACGGCAACGGGCCAGTCGGACGACATTCCTATTGAAAGTTCCCGGAATTCATCAAGTTCGGGGAAAATGTCCTTCAGGTACAGGAAGAAATCCTGAACCCTTGCAAAATCGGCTTCTATTACAGACTCGTCGTCGGTATTCGTAGCCATTGACATTAGCCCGCATATACGAATATTCGAAAGTTTGCCGCGGCCGCCGCGGGCATCGAAATAGCGGAACATAATGTCCAGGATATCCTCCTCGGAAAAGCCCTGCTTGGTTTGCTCGGCGGCCACGTGCAGTTCCAGCAGCACGTCAACCTTCCGGGAGTTTTTTCCCGCCCATTCATCGATTGCCAGAAGAAGATGTTCCGAATCCACCGACTGCACCAGCGATGCGTACGGCAGCACCATCTTGAGCTTGTTGGTTTGCAGATGGCCAATGAACTGCCACTCCAGCCCCTCAAGAGAAGCCAGTTTGCCGGCCTTAGCCTCCAGTTCCTGCGGCCTCGATTCGGCAAAGACCCTCTGCCCGGCAGAATATGCGGCCTCGATACTCTCGGCCGGATGGAATTTTGAAACTGCCACCAGTTTTACATCCGATGGCAGTTCTTTCAAAATATTATTCAGGTTCTCCCCTATCATATAAATACTGTTATCTGCGTCCCGCACGGCGCTGCTGCTCGAGCTGCTGCTGTTGCATTTTCTGCGCCTGTTCGAGCCTCTGCTGCCATTTGCTCTTTGGCAGCGGCTTGCCTTCCGAAGCGCGAACCTTATCGAGAATCTTCTGAGGGTCAATGCTCTTGCGGATTGCCCAGGTCTGAATCATTGCTATGAGCTGTGAAAGCAGATAATAATAGCTGAGGGCTGCAGAAAGGCTGTTACAGATGAAGAACATCATAATGGGCATCATCCACAAAGTCATAAACTTCATAGAAGCGGCCGTAGGGTCACCGGCATTGGGCTGAGCCTTAAGAGTCATCTTTGAATACAGCCACATTGTAACGGCCATAAGCAGGGCAAACAGAGAAAGGTGATCTCCGAAAATGGGGATTCTGGTACCGTATTCCAGTATGGCATCATAGGCCGAAAGGTCGTCGCACCACAGGAACGGCTGCTGACGGAGCTCGATTGATGCCGGGAAGAAGCGGAACATAGCCCAAAGAATGGGGAATGTAAGCAGGGTGGGCAGACATCCGCCCATAGGGCTTACACCCGCCCTCTTGTAAAGTTCCATTGTAGCCTGCTGCTTCTTGAGCTGTTCCTGCTGATTGTTGGCATTGGGATACTTCGCGTTGATTTTGTCCATCTCGGGCTTGAGGGCCTGCATCTTTGCCGACGAAGCGTAGGACTTGTAGGTAAGAGGGAACACCACCAGCTTAATGACTATTGTCATAAGCAGGATAACAAGACCGAAATTGTCGATAAACCTATGGAAAATATTGAACATAGGTATAATCGCGTAACGCGTGAACCAGCCTACGAGCCATCCTCCAAGAGGAATGATTTTCTCATACTTGTGCTCGAACGACTCGAGGGTGGAGAAATGGTTGGGGCCGAAATAGAACTCGAAAGGTACGCTGACCTCCGAAGAGCCCGACGGCAGTTCGGCACGCATAGCCGCACAGCAGTGCATAAGCTTGCGCTCTTCATTGTTTTCGGGATAGAAGTTCACCGAAACCTCGCCGCTGGCAAACTGTTTGGGCGCACGCATAATAGCCGAGAAGAACTGCTGCTGGAATGCGAACCAGCTCAGTTTTGAATCGATCCTCTTGCTGGCATTGCGTCCCCGGCCTATTTCGTAGGGCTTCTTGTCCGACTCGAAGTAATAATTCAACTTCGAATACTGGGACTCATTCTTGAAACCCTTTTCCATTCTGGGGATATCTACGTTGTAGTCGATATCGAACGACGACACGTTCTTTGGAATAACGCTCTCCATTCCCACGAACGAAAGCAGGTTGTCAACCGCATAAGAGCCTTCGTGGATGGAGTACTTCTGCTCTATATAACCGCCTCCGGAAAAAGGCAGACGCATAACCACCGAAGTGTCGGAAAGTTCTGCCACCTGGAAAACGAAATCGGACGTCTTTATGTACTCCCCTGCGTAAACGCTTATGGAGTAGTCGGAATATCCGGGCTTGAAGATGTAGAGGTCGGTGCTGTCGAAATTATAGAAGCCGTTCAACTTGACGCTCAAAGGCTGGGCGCCCTTCGTAGTGAAGGCCAGCTCGAACATATCGTTCTTCAGGGTAACTACCGACTCGGCACGGGAAGCGGCCGAATCCAGGAGCGAATCCTTGTAAACGGGAGCGGCCTGACCACCGGTGGCGGGAAAGTCCTGCATATAGGCAGAATTGTCCGCCGCAAAAGTGGCGCTGTCGGTTTCAGGCACCTGGGGATGCAGGCGGGCTATCGAATCCCGCACGTGCATTTCATATTCCTGCTGTTTCTTTGCGCGTTCGCCCTGAAGGAAAGTGAATCCGAACAGGACAGCTATTATGAGAATAAAACCTATTACCGAATTCTTGTCCATTATTCTCCCTCCTCGGCCTTGCGGATCTTGAGTTCCAGCTCCTTGAGTTCCTCCTTGGCGGCATTGATTCTCTCCTGCATCTGCTTAATGAAAGGCTCGCTGTTCTTGGAATTTGAGAAGAAGCCGATGTTGTTCTCGTAGGTTACGATATCCTGCTGCAGAGCGTGATATTTCTGTACCAGAGTATCGCGGACGCTGCGGGGTTTCTCTTCGCGGCGGGGGGCGTTATGGCGTGTCCCGAATTCGGGGAATTTTTCCTGCATTGCCTCCTTGAAAGCCTTGGCTACATTGTCTTTCTCCTTGAAAGGCACAAAGCCTATGGTATTGAAACGGGCAGCGAAATCCTGCATAAGGGCAACCAGGTCGTCCCCTTCCTTAGGCTGGAATGCGAGGACTTCATCTATTATTGCCTTCTTGGCCTTGAGATTGCCGTAGAAATCGTTCTCGGGCTTTACGTTCTGGGCCTTGTTGTCGAAGAACTCGTCGCAGGCGGCGCGGAAACGTTTCCAGAGCTGCTCACTCTTCTTGCGGGGAACGGCGCCCACTTCCTTCCACTGCTTCTGAAGGGCAATGAACTGGTCGGTAGCCTTCTTCCATTCGGTGCTGCTCTTAAGCTCTTCGGCAGCCTTGATGATATCGAGTTTCTTGTTCAGATTCTCGTTCATTCCGTCCTTATACTCTGTAAAGAATACGCGCTTCTTTTCAAAGAACCTGTCGCAGGCGGCACGGAAACGGTCGTAAATCTTCTGATTCTCCTTCTTTGAGGCGTAGCCTATGGTCCTCCATTCTGCCTGAATGCTTTCTATTTCTTTGGTAAGAGTGTTCCACTCATTGGAGTTGTCTATAGACTCCTCGGCTTTTGCCGCAATTTCCTCGAGCCTTTCGCAGAGCTTGGTCTTCTTTTCAAGATTTTCGGCCTGTTGGCCCTTAAGTTCCTCGAAGTGAGCCTGATATTTCTTGTTGATCACTGCGGTGGCAGCCTTGAAGCGCTCCCAGATTTCATCCCGGAACTCCTTGGCAACGGGGCCGAACTCCTTCCACTGCTCGTGGAGTTTCTGAAGTTCGTGGAATGCGCTCACCACGTTCTCGTTTTCGGCGAGTTTCTCGGCAGCCTCGCAGAATGCCTGCTTGGCTTCCAGATTCTTCTTGAAGTCGAGGTCCCGCAAGTCGCGGTTAATCTTGACCATATCGTAGAACTTCTCTACATAGAACTGATAACTGTCGTTTATGTCACGGAACGCATTTACGGGAACCGGGCCGGTCTCTCTCCAGCGGTTCTGGATTTCGCGGAATGCAGGGAAGGTTGCGCTTACATCCTCCTGCTTCTCCACAAGAGCCTTCAAGTCCTCTACAATCTGCTGCTTGGTCTTGAGATTTTCTTCGCGTATCGAATCCTGTTCGCGGTTATACTCTGCGCGCGCGGCTTTATAGTCGGCATACAGGGCCTTGAAATTTTCTTCTACCTGCTCGAAAGGATTGTTCCGTGAATCGGTTTCCTCTTCCAACTGGGGATTCTCTCCCTTGAGTTTCAGCAGGAGCTTGTAGAAAGCCGACTTGATTGCTTCGGCCTCCTTGCTGCGGGTCATAGCATCTGCAGCATCCTTAAGCTGTTCAAAAATTCCGGATAATTCCGCCAATGACTTTTCTGAAAGATCGACTTTCTGTTCTACGTCTTTCTGTTCTACATCTGAAGCAAGGGTCTGAGCCTCTTCAGGAAATTTATTCTCGCTCATATTTTTGAGTATTGGTTATAACATACAAATATAGTAATTTTCAAATAAATGGGGTAATTTTGCACCGAAAAGAACAAGCAGTTATGAGAATTGACATTCTGTCGGTTGTACCGGAACTCCTGGACAGCCCTCTGAGCCACTCCATTGTGGGGCGCGCCATCAAAAAAGGACTGGTGGAAATACACGTGCACAACCTTAGAAAATACGGCATAGGACCAAGAAAAAACGTAGATGACTACTCCTACGGAGGCGACGCCGGTATGGTTATGATGGTTGAACCGGTTTTCCGTATGATTGAGGAACTCAAGGGAGAACGGGAGTACGACGAAGTAATCTATATGTCCCCGGACGGGCAGATTCTGGATCAGGGGCTGTGCAACGAACTGTCCCTCAAGGGCAACATCATAATACTCTGCGGGCACTACAAGGGAATCGACCACCGCATAAGGGAGCATCTTGTAACCCGGGAGATTTCGGTAGGCAATTACGTAGTAAGCGGAGGGGAGATTCCGGCGGCGCTGCTGGCCGACTCTCTGGTCCGGCTTATCCCCGGAGCCCTTACCGACGAGACCTCCGCCCTGAGCGACTCTTTCCAGGAAGGATTGGTGAGTACACCGGTATATACCCGACCCGCCGAATTCAACGGATGGAAAGTTCCCCCCGTGCTCCTGTGCGGAGACCCGAAGAAAATCCGCGCCTGGCAGGACGAACAGGCTCTGGAAAGGACCAAGACATTGAGACCGGAACTCATAGGGAACGGCAAATTTTAATCATTATTAAAAATTTTTAATAACTGTAAAACTTTTTTTAAAAAATAATGCGCAAAATTTGCATATTATAAAATTTCGAAGTACTTTTGCAGTCGAATAACAACAACAACTCTAACCAACAATAATTAACCTTCACAGGTATAAACACTACTAACTAATAAAAACCCCGCTGTGAAGCGAGGTTTTTTTCGATTTAATATAAAAAATAGAGTCGGAGCCGTAAGCCGGGTTCTGTTTTATTCTGTCATTTATCTGTGCAACCTACCCCCTGGCATCGGACGGGCAGTCCTCATCTGCCAGTATACTTGGTCTTGCAGGTCCCGGAGACGTACCCGGACGGCATCGCTGACATCCGTCGTGAGCTCTTGCCTCACGTTTTCACCCTTGGCCGCAGCCGGTTGTTTTCTGTTACGCCTTTCAAAAAGTCACCTCCTTCTGCGATTTCCGCAGCGGGATGCCCTCCCCTGCCCGGACTTTCCTCCCGCGAGCGAGCGACAGATCGCCCCGGCTCTATTCCGCCTGCAAAGATAATCCCTTCCGACTTTCTTTCCAATAAACTTTTTTTTCATTCGGGAAAAATGAGTATTTTTGTATCCCGTAATTTTGTTTTTCTATGAAATACGGGTTCGACAATCAGAAATATTTCAAAATCCAGACCGAGCGCATCAAGGAACGCATCGCCCAGTTTGGAGACAAACTGTATATGGAATTCGGTGGCAAACTGTTCGACGACCACCACGCAAGCCGAGTTCTCCCCGGGTTCGAGCCGGACGGCAAACTCAAGATGCTCAGCCAGATAAGCGATGACCTCGAGATAATAATCGTAATCTCGGCCGTGGACATAGAGTTCAACAAGATAAGGGGCGACCTGGGCATAACCTACGATATGGACGTACTGCGCCTGCGCGACGAATTCATTGCCCGCAACTTCCTGGTAAGTTCGGTGGTGATCACCCACTATAACGGCCAGGCCAGCGCCGACGCATACCGCGAAAAACTGGAAAGACTTGGCATAAAGGTATATTTCCACTATACAATTGAAGGCTATCCCAAGAACGTTTCGCTCATAGACTCCGAAGAGGGCTTCGGCAAAAACGACTACGTTCAGACCAGCCGCCCGCTGGTAGTGGTCACAGCCCCCGGACCTGGCAGCGGAAAAATGGCAGTATGCCTGAGCCAGCTGTACCAGGATTCGAAACGGGGCATTAAGGCCGGATATGCAAAATTCGAAACCTTCCCCATTTGGAATCTCCCAATCAAGCATCCCATTCATCTTGCTTACGAAGCCGCTACCGCCGACCTCAATGACGTAAATATGATTGACCCGTTCCACCTCGAAGCCTATGGCAAGCTCGCGGTCAATTATAACCGGGACATAGAAATTTTCCCTGTGCTCCAGGCCCTGTTCGAAGGCATCTACGGCGAAAGCCCCTACAAATCCCCCACCGACATGGGCGTGAATATGATTGGCTACAGCATCTGCGACGAGGAGGAATGCTGCAAAGCCGCAAAGCACGAAATAATCCGCCGGTATTATAATGCGCTCAACAAACTGGCCGAGGGAGACTGCAACGATTCCGAGGTCAGCAAAATCGCCCTGCTTATGAAACAGGCCGGAATCAATACCGATTTCCGCCGCACCACTGTAGCCGCAAGAGAACGCAAAGAGAAGAGCGGAACCATTGCAGCGGCCATCGAATTGCAGGACGGAACCCTTCTGTCGGCCGAAATGAGTCCCCTGCTGGGACCCAGCGCCGCCCTTCTGCTCAATGCCACCAAGCACCTTGCCGGCATTGACCACAACGTAAAGCTTATTCCCCAGGAAATGATAGAGCCCATTCAAAGGACAAAGGTTCATTTCCTCCACGGGCACAACCCCCGCCTGCACACCGACGAGGTTCTGGTAGCCCTTTCGATGCTCTGCACCTCCGACGAGAACTGCCGCCGGGCAATCGAGGTCCTGCCTCTCTTGAAAGGCTGTCAGGTTCACAGTACGGTTATGCTCAGCGAGGTTGACCGCAAGACTTTCAAACGTCTGGGCATAGACCTCACCTGCGACCCGTTCATCAAGAAACCTTCCAAAATAGAATAATCCTAGCTGCCGGCCTATATGAAACGCACCGTATTTCTTCTGCTGCTGAGTTCTGCACTGTTGCTTGCCTGCAGTGCAAAACCCGTCCGTTACAGCCTGCGGGTCAAGGCCGAGTACCCGCACGACTCCAAAGCCTACACCCAGGGACTTTTCTGGCACGACGGGACCCTCTACGAAAGCACGGGGCTCAACGGGCACTCCTCTATCCGCACAGTTGATCTGAACAGCGGCAAACCTGTCAAAACCGTTTCTTTCTCGCGGAAATATTTCGCCGAAGGATCTACGGCAATCGGCGACCGGCTGTACATCCTCACCTGGCAGGAGCACGTAGCGTTCATATATGACGTCAACACCCTGAAATACATTCAGACCTACTCGTATCCGCGCGAAGGCTGGGGGCTGACCACCGACGGCAAAAGTCTCATAGCCTCCGACGGCAGCAGCCGGATATATTTCCTGTCCACCGGATTCAAACTTGAACGGACCATTGATGTAAAAGCCGACGGACGGCCGATTTCCAGGCTCAACGAACTGGAATACATAGACGGGAAGATTTGGGCCAACATATACACGACCAACACAATAGCCATAATAAATCCGAAAGACGGAACCGTAGAGGCCTTCGTCGATTGCACCGGGCTTCTGCCCGACAGACTCCGCACCCCGGACACTGACGTACTCAACGGAATTGCGCACAACCCCGCAGACGGCAGAATCTATCTGACCGGAAAGAATTGGAAGCGTCTGTACGAAGTGGAACTGGTAAAATAATGCCCGACGGGCGGCACCTTCCTTTTATCTGAGGCTGAGGATTATGGCCAGCAAGCCGCTTACCCCAATAATTACGTAAACCACCTTGCGAATGATTTCGATGGGCATTCTGCTGTATATCCTCTTCCCTACCATAAGTCCCAGGATTACTGCGGCCACCCCGAACAGCCAGGCCTTGCCCACTGTGGGAGTAAAAAACCCGCTTGCGGCCCTCGAAACCGTCATAAAGCTGTTGCTTATAATGAAATACCACTGGGTAATAGCCATATATTCTTCCTTATTGTCGGCGCAGGAAATGAAATAGATTACAGCCGGAGGCCCCTGCATTGCAAACAGGCCGCCCATCACTCCAGAAACGGTTCCCATCCCCACCTGAACCTTCATCGTAGGTTTCATACTTATTTTCGAGCGGATGAAGGAGAAATAGAAACTCAGGAAAAGCAGCACCGCGCCCAGCACTCCCCTCATCATTTTCCCGTCTATGCGACCGACAAACCGTATTGAGACGAAGGAAACCACAAGGAAAGTGCAAAGAATGGGAAGCAGTTTCTTCCACGGGACAAACCGCACCATCTGCACCCCGGTCACCAGCGCGCAAACCAGTGCCAGCGCCCCGGAGAGGGTGGTAGCTTCGGGGTACGTGGGCATAAGGAAGGGAGCCGCCGTCATAAAGAGCATTCCGAAGCCGAAGCCGGAAACCCTCTGTGTAAGAGACGCAATGAACGCCACCAGCGCTACTATTATATAGATGCTCATTTTCAGGAAAAACTTAACACAAATATAATGTGAATTTTACTATTTTTGCGAAAGTGTAAGACACAATTACCGATGAAAAAGAAAATTGCAATACTTACCGGCGCCGGCGTAAGCGCCGAAAGCGGTCTGGGAACATTCCGCGACAACGGAGGACTTTGGGACAAGTACGACCCTATGAAGGTTGCATCGGCCGAAGGATGGGCCGAAGACCCGGGGACCGTGCTGGAATTCTACAATATACGCCGCAAAGAGCTGAGGGACTGCCGTCCCAATGAAGCGCATAGGGCAATTGCCTCCCTTGAAGATAAATACGACGTATCTGTAATTACCCAGAACGTCGATAACCTGCACGAACGCGCCGGTTCCACCCGGGTGCTGCATCTGCACGGAGAGCTCACAAAAGTGCGCCCCGAAAACTGTTGCAACGACTTTGACGCATTCAGCGAACGGGAAGTCATAGACGTAGGATACAGCGATGTCGTACTTGGAGACAAAGCCCCCAACGGCGCCCAGCTCCGGCCTCATATTGTCTTCTTCGGAGAAGCTGTTCCCAAGATTGAAAGAGCCATAGACCTGGTCGCCGAAGCCGACATTATGCTTATTGTAGGAACCTCGCTGAGCGTTTACCCTGCCGCCGGGCTGTACCGGTACACAAAGGCCGAAGCGCCAATCTACATTATAGACCCGGCCAATGTCCCTTGCTTTGATTCACGCATTGTCCATATAAAAGAGACCGCTACGGTTGGAATGAGTATCCTCACAAAAAATTATCTTTAAAAAGACAGTGAATTTTTGCGTAAAAATTTGGATTTATTAAGATAAAAGCATACCTTTGCGTTCCCTTTCGAGGGTGAAGACTCGTTAGCTCAGTTGGTAGAGCATCACACTTTTAATGTGGGGGTCTCGG
>JAKSKE010000038.1 GCA_024401895.1 Bacteroidales bacterium | reverse complement strand
TAGCGCATCTGCTTTGGGAGCAGAGGGTCGCACGTTCGAGTCGTGTCACCCCGACAAATTCCTACCATTCCAATATTCTGGAGCCGTCGTCCTGTACGGCTATGTGCACCCGAAGCACATCCAAAGGCAGAATCTGTTCTATGTTTTCGGGCCACTCTATGAGGCACAGGTTCCCACTGTCAATATAATCGTAAAAACCTATGTCCAGCGCCTCGGCAACGTTGTCGATGCGGTAAAAGTCGAAATGGTATATGGGGTCGCCCGCTCCGCTAAGATATTCGTTCACAATGGCAAAGGTTGGCGAACTTACGGCGTCCTCCCTCACTCCCAGGGCCCTGCACAGGGCCGACGTAAAAGTGGTTTTTCCCGCACCCATAGGCGCATAAAAGGCTATTACGCTGTTTCCTTCGGTTTTCCTGAGGAACTCTTCGGCCGCATTGTCAATGGCGTCAAGGCTTGGAATGTATATTCTGTTTCGCATCTTTCACGTGTAAGGAATTGATATAGTTCTACGGAACCGGGTCGTAGCCGCTGCCGCCCCACGGGTTGCAGCGCAGAATGCGCCGAAGGCTGAGCCAGAAGCCTTTGAGCGGCCCGTATTTGCGGAAGGCCTCGAGGGCGTACTGCGAGCAGGTGGGAGTGAACCTGCAACTGGGGGGCTTCAGGGGAGATATGCACAGCTGATAGAATTTTATAAGCAGTACAAAAGGCGCCGAAAGTATTTTCCTAAGCAGTGGCATCCAGCTTTTTTGCAAGGGTTTTGAGAATTTCCCCCACCAGGGCATAGATTTGCCCGAAGTCAAGTATCTCGTTGGAATTGTAGGCAAAGAGCAGAAACAGGTTTTTCCCTTCGAGCAGGTTCTTCTGAAGGCGGTAGGCTTCGCGGATGCGGCGTTTCAGCAGATTGCGTTTGACGGCGCGCTTGAAGAACCTCTTCGGAACCGATACCATTACCCTGGGGGCGCTGCCGGAGTCCGGTTCTTGAGCATTCCCGTTGCCGGAGGGGATCAGCCAGCAGTATTTCAGTTCGCCGGCGCTGCCCCATCGGCCTTGGGCAAAAAGGGTATCGACGTTCTTTCTGCCCCAAACCTTCTGCGCTTTGGGAAAATTATATGCGTGGACCTCTGCCATAGTGAGGGTTTGGCCGCCAGAGCAGCCTATTTGTTGTTTTTAAGGTACAGCTCAATTGTCTTCGCGGCCGACGGAGCCTCGGGGGACGGACCCTGCATTGCAATCTCAAGCCCTGCGCTTTCCATTGCTTTCACAATGTTTTTGCCGTATGCTATGAATTTCAGGTCTCCCTGTTCGAAGTTGGGGAAATTCTCCTGCAGAGACTTTACGTCGTATGCATTGTAGAGTACGGCAAGTGCGTATTTTCCAAGGTCGGTATCCTTGAGATTCTGGGTAACGCTCTTTAGCAGAACGGCTACGTCGAATTTAATGTCGGCGGCGGTCAGGAGCTTTGTCAGAGTCTCGGAGTTTGCATTGTCCGACGTGGTAATGAGGAACCTCTCGGCCTTGTGCTTGTTTCCTATGAGGTTTACCAGAGAGGCGGCCGAGCCGTCTCCGAAGAATATCTTGCGCTTGCGGTAGGTGATGTGCTTCTGCAGGTAGATTGCTACGACTTCCGTAGTGCAGAAGTACTTCATAGTGTCCGGAATCTTGACTCGCAGCTGCTCGGAAAGCTCGAAGAATGCGTCGATTCCGAGCCTTGAAGAGAACACTATGGCCGAATATGCCGAAATGTCAATCTTTTGGGTGCGGAATTCGGCCGCACTCAATGGCTCAATCTTGAAAAAAGGCTTGAAATCGAACGAAACACCGTATTTTTCGCTTATTTCCTTATATGGAAGAAGGTTCAGCGGAACCTGTTGGGATATCAGAACATTTATCATAGTAAGCCCAGAAGTATCAATGCACCTGTTGGTATGATTTCGAAGGCGCAAAGGTACAAAATAGTTGTCATAGTTGAGCAAGGCTTGGAAATAATTTGTATGTTTCTGACGAGATTCATCACATACAGCGGCCCGAAAATGCACAGGAATACAATGGCCGAAATGTTGTCGGGGACCTTGAACAGAATAAGGAGCGGGCCTGCTGCGCAGAACAGTAAACTGCCCAGTATGTAGTAGTTCATCCATCCGTTCTGAAACACTTTCCAGGCGTCTTCGGCCAGCTTGCGCGGCTTGGGCCACAGCAGGGCCGTTCTGCGTATAAGAATATAGAGGAGCAGGAATCCTATCGTGAAAATCATCATCCATCCCAGGGGCTGGCCTTTCAGGAAGGAAGGTTGGATGAGGCTTATGCGGGCAATGAAAATTCCCAGCGGGATGCTGAATATGCAGGCCGTTGCATTCCGGTTTCTGTACGTATTTTTAATGTGCTCTATGTTGAGGCCGATGTTTTTGTTGGAGAGCATCCCCAGCAGTATGGGGAGAAGGTTGAGAATCTCGCGGAACCGGTAGAAGAAAAATACCAGAAAGAAAATGAGAAGTACAGAAACTATTGTGGCATAGGCTTCGGGGGAATCGATGGTCTGTGGCTGCAACATCATCTTGTGCGCCATTTCCAGCCTTCCTTCCAGGAAAGCGTCCGATACCGGGGGCAATCCCTCCTGAATGAATGCCATAGCTAATTACCTCTTTTGGCGTTGTAGCCCAAAGATACGAGCAGTGCCGTGACCTTGTCCCTCAAGTCTCCCTGAATTGTAATCTGCCCGTCTTTTGCGGTACCTCCAACTCCGCAGCGGGTCTTGAGTGTCTTGGCAAGAGCGCTCAGGTCTTCCTGGGTGCCTACGAACCCATCGACCAGGGTAACCTGCTTTCCGGCACGCTGCCGACGGTCGATGCGCACTGTAAGCCTCTGCCGGCCGGGTTCAAGGGTGGCCTCTTCGCTCTGCGGGGCCTGTTCGTACTTGAAGTCGGGGTTGGTGGAATAAACCACTCCCAGTCTGTGTTTCCAATCGTTGTCCACTAACGCACAATTTTTGCAAAGATAACGATTTACTTTGTATCTTTGTGGGTTATGGATAATAAGAAATTCAACATTCTTAACAGAATATGCGCGGCAATAGCATTCGTGGTACCGGCGCTGACCTATCTGTTTACAATTGAACCTACGGCATCCTTCTGGGATTGCGGCGAGTTTATAGCATCGTCTTATAAACTGGAAGTGGGACATCCTCCCGGAAACCCTATGTTCCAGCTTATCGCGCGCTTTTTCACCATTTTCGGCGACAATATGCACGCCGCAATGCTGGTGAACGCTATGAGCGCGATATGCTCGGCCCTCACCATCTTCCTGCTGTATCTTACCATTGTATTCTTTGTGAAGAGGGTGAGTTCCAATGCGGTTGCAATATGCGGCTCGGCTCTGGTTGGAGCGCTGGCATACTGCTTCTCCGACACTTTCTGGTTCTCGGCTGTAGAGGGAGAGGTTTACGCAATGTCGTCGCTGTTCACGGCCCTGGTTTTCTGGGCAATGACAAAATGGTACGAACAGGCCGATTCTCCCAGGTCTAACCGCTGGATTCTGCTTATAGCCCTGCTTATGGGCTTGAGCATAGGTGTGCATTTGCTCAATCTGCTTGCAATTCCCGCAATAGTGTTTATGTACTATTACCGCCTTAACGAAGACAAGAAGTTCTCTTTCAAGGAATTGTTGAAGATATTCCTGGTGGGAGTGGCCATCCTGGCGGTAATACTGTTCATAATAGTGCCTGTGACTCCCAAGCTGGCCGCTTACGTTGACCTGTTCTTCGTGAACGTGTTGGGCCTGCCCTACAATGTGGGCGCCTCATTCTTTGTATTGGCGCTCATAGGCGGATGCTTCTATCTGGCCAACCTTACCTACAAGAAAGGCAAGGTATTCTGGAATACTGCAATACTCAGCCTCACAGTAATTCTCATAGGATTTTCGGTGTTCAGCGTATGCGTTATCCGCTCCTGCGCAAAAACGCCCACCAACGAGTATCAGCCCGACAATGCCTTTACTCTGGTGCGCTATCTCAATCGCGAGCAGTATGGCAGTCAACCTCTTTTGTATGGCCAGTACTTCGGTGCACCCTACGATCTCAAGTCCGACAAATACTGGGCGCCCGTTGACGGAAAATACCGCAAGGTGGATTCTCCCATCGATGCCGAATATTCTCCCGAAGGGAAGATGCTGTTCCCCAGAATGTGGAATCCTGGAGACGCCAGTACCATTGAATTCTACAAGAAATACACAAATGGAAAGGGAATCAGAGTGCCCGGGGCCGACTATCCAAAGCCCACAATGGGGGCAAACCTGGCTTACTTCTTCGATTACCAGCTCAACTGGATGTACTGGCGCTATTTTATGTGGAATTTTGTGGGACGCCAGAACGACATTCATTCCACCACTCCAGGTGACGTGATTGCCGGCAACTGGGAAAGCGGAATAGGATTCCTTGACGAGATTCGTCTCGGCGACCAGTCCGGGGCTCCCGATATGCTGGCAAAAAACAAAGGCAAGAACCATTATTTCTTCCTTCCGCTTCTGCTGGGCCTCCTGGGACTGTTCTTCCAGTTCGACAGGGACAAGCGCGGCTGCTGGCTCATTTTCCTTATGTTCTTTATGACGGGAATAGCCATTGTGATATATCTTAACCAGCCGCCTTTCCAGGTGAGGGAACGTGACTACGCCTATGCCGGGTCGTTCTACTTCTTCTGCGTGTGGATAGGCTTTGCCGTTGCGGCAATATCGGAATGGCTGGACGAACTGACGGGAAACAGAAAACCCGCAGTGGTTGCAACTGCGGTGGCTGTGGCCTGTATGTTCGTTCCCGGACTTATGGCGGCCCAGAACTGGGATGACCACGACCGTTCAAACCGCGCCACGGCTCCCGAACTTGCCGCCAATTATCTGAACAGCGTTCCCAGCAACGGAATACTCATTACCCACGGCGACAACGATACCTTCCCTCTGTGGTATGCACAGGAAGTGGAGAACGTAAGACCCGACGTAAGAATAGTCAACACCTCGCTGTTGGGTACAGACTGGCACATAGATCAAATGAAATATGCCGTGAACGGGTCGGCTCCGCTGCCGCTTACCGTACCGTTGGAACAGTATCTGTACGGCACAAATGACTTTGTGCCCATTCTGGACAACAGAAACAAGGCTATGCACATAAAGGACGTGATGGCGATTTTCAAACATCCCGAAATAAAGTGCAGCTGGGGCAGCAAAAAGGTCGATTATATACCTTCGCGCCGCATAATAGTTCCGGTGAACAAAGAGAACGTAATCAAATACGGAATCTTGAATGAAAAATACGCCGACCAGATTCCCGACAGTATAGAACTTGTAATGTCCGAAGCGAAGACAATGCTCTCGAAGGGCGAGATTTTCCTGCTTGACTTCCTTAGCAACTATCAGTGGGACAGACCGTTGTGTATGCTTACTATGGGCGGGGAACTCAATATCGGGCAAAAGGATTATATGCAATACAGGGGAATGTCCTATATGTTCGTTCCCATAAAGAGCAAGACATCGCTTCTCTCTCCGGGCTTTACCGACCCCGACGAGCTCTATACCCTTTTGAAGGACAAGTTCAGTTTCTCTGCACTTGGAAGAGACGGCTACTACATTGATTACCAGAACATCTATACTTTCGCGGGAGTTCAGAACCTGCGTAATATGGGTCTGCAGATGAGCGAGATATTCCGGGCAGACGGTCACGACGACCGGGCGTTGGAGGCTCTGGACACGGTATGCCGGGCAATGCGTAATTTCCCTATGGTAACGTCGCTCCTGGGACTTCAGGCCAATGACTATGCAGTTACGGGCATCATAAGGTCCTATCTTGAACTGGGCCGCAATGAAACCGCCATTGAGCTGGCAGAACAGACCGGAGAGGAGATTCTGCAGGGGATAAACTTCTTCCTTTCTCCCTACACCTACAGTTCCGACACCTGCGAGCTCCTCAGCAATATGTATTATATCATTGCCGATATGCTCAAGGAGGCGGGAGAGACCGCCGCGAGCGATGCTATGCTGGCCAAGCTAGAGGATTTGCTTGGTTAGCCTTACGTAGATTGAAAGTGGGAGAGCTTTGCCGAAACGGTCGTTGAGTGCAAGCTCTCCACTTTCCATTTTAAAGCTTGAAGCTTGCGCAATGCCCTGTCTCACAAGTGTTTCTCCCAGGGCGGCGCTATATCCGTTGGAATACAGGTTAAGAACCATAAACCCTTTTTCGGGGTCCAGAATGCGGGAAACTGCACCAAGCAGTTCGAACAGGCATTCGTCCAGTTTCCATTTTTCTCCATCGGGGCCGTGCCCGTATGCCGGAGGATCCAGAATTATACCCTGATACAGATTCCCCCTGCGGGCCTCCCTCTTTGCGAATTTCATAGCATCTTCAACTACCCATCGCACCGAATCCATTCCGCTGAATTCCATATTTGTGCGGGCCCAGGTCACTACCTGACGCACCGAGTCCAGATGCGTGACGTCGGCGCCGGCCGCCTTTGCGGCCAGGGATGCCGCTCCCGTGTATGCAAAAAGGTTGAGGACTTTTGGGGTTCCTCCAAGATTCAGGGTGTTGCGGTAAATGAATTCCCAGTTGGGGGCCTGTTCGGGGAAAACCCCTACGTGCTTGAATGAGGTAAGGCCCAGCCTGAGTTTGAATTTCAGGCCCGCCTGCGTTCCGGGGTAGCTTATGAGCCATTGCTCGTCCATCTTGCGAAGCATCTCCCAGGTGCCGCTGTCTTCCTTTCCGGCTTTGCCGAAACCGGCTCCGGGCTTGAACCGGGTGTGGGCCAGGGCGTTCCATTCGCGCTCCGGCATAGAGGGCGTCCACAGTGCCTTGGGTTCGGGACGTGAGAGCACGAACCTTCCGAAGCGTTCCAACTTAAAGCCGTTGCCGCTGTCCAGCAACTCGTAGTCTTTCCAATTTCTGTCCGGGAATTCAACCATAGTGCAAAGATATTGATAAAATTGCTAACTTTGTATGCTCTGAACTAAGGCAACAAGTTAAAAATTTCTATAAACACTATGCAAAAGCACATTGATTCTTACAATTTTAACGGAAAGAAAGCTATCGTAAGGGTAGATTTCAACGTTCCCCTCAATGACAAGTTCGAAATTACCGACGATACCCGCATTCGTGCGGCTATCCCCACACTCAAGAAGGTTCTCGCCGGAGGCGGTTCTCTCATCATAATGTCTCACCTTGGACGTCCCAAGGGAGTCGATGCAAAGTTCTCGCTCAAGCATATCGTAAACCACGTTTCCGAGTGTCTCGGAGTTCCCGTAAAGTTTGCCGATGACTGCCAGAAGGCCGATGCCGAGGTAGCCGCCCTTAAACCCGGAGAGGCTCTGCTTCTCGAGAACCTGCGCTTCTACGCCGAGGAAGAGGGAAAACCCCGCGGACTTGCCGAAGATGCCACCGACGAACAGAAAAAGGCTGCAAAGGCCGCAGTTAAGGAAAGCCAGAAGGAGTTCGTGAAGAAACTCGCTTCCTACGCCGACTGCTACATCAACGATGCGTTCGGAACCGCTCACCGCGCACACGGCAGCACCGCCCTCATCGCAAAATATTTCCCCGAAGACAAAATGTTCGGTTATCTTATGGAAGGCGAAATCAAGGCTATCGACAACGTTCTCAAGAATGCTCAGAGGCCTTTCACCGCAATCATCGGCGGCAGCAAGGTAAGCAGCAAGCTTGCAGTGCTCGAAAATATGCTCGAGAAAGTAGATAACCTCATCATTGGCGGTGGAATGGGTTACACCTTCGTTAAGGCCAAGGGCGGAAAGATTGGAAACTCTCTGCACGAAGATGAACTTATGCCCGAAGCTCTCTCTATCCTCGAGAAGGCAAAGGAGAAGGGCGTGAACGTATATCTTTCGGTCCAGACCGTAGTGGGCAATGAATTCTCCAACGAATCGGCTACCCAGACCGTACCCGCCGGGGAAATTCCCGACGGATGGGAGGGAATGGACGCAGGTCCCAAGTCTCTCGAAATATGGAAGGAAGTCATTCTTGGCAGCAAGACCCTCCTGTGGAACGGCCCCGTAGGTGTATTTGAACTTCCCAACTTTGCCAAGGGAACCCTCAAGATTGCCGAATATCTTGCACAGGCAACAGAAAACGGCGCATATTCTCTCGTAGGCGGCGGTGATTCTGTGGCTGCCGTTACCCAAATGGGCTATGCAAAGAAGGTGAGCTATGTAAGTACCGGCGGCGGTGCTATGCTCGAGGCCCTCGAAGGAAAAGACCTTCCCGGCATTGCTGCAATCCGCGAATAGTTTCCGACGCTTATGAAAACAGGAAAATCCTTAAAATTCTGGCAGTGGGAGACCATAGTGGTTTCTATGGTGGTCTATGCCATCTACTACTTTGTGCGCAAGAACTTTTCCATTGCAATGCCCGGTCTTACCGCCGAGTACGGAATAAGCAACACGAGTTTTGGAATCGTAATGTTCATTGCCTCCCTCACTTACGGATTTTCCCGGTTCATAAACGGTTTTATAGTTGAAAAGGTGAGCACAAGAGCATTTATGGCCATTGGCCTGGTGCTCTGTGCTCTTGCCAATTTATGCTTTGGCTTCGGGGTGGATCTGAGCTATCTCATCACCGGAGTTCACGAAGGCCCCCAGGTTGTCAATATGCTCGTACTTGTGATGGGCGTGACAATCGTATTGAACCAGTATTTTCAGGGAATGGGATATCCTCCCTGCGCCAGAATGCTGCCGCAGTGGATTCATCCCAGCGAGCTGGCGACCAAGATGAGCATCTGGAACACATCCCATTCGGTAGGGGCATCCTGCGCTGTGGTTGTGTGCGGCCTTGTTATGACCAATATGGGTGCCGATATGAGCGGAGACAGCAACATCATAGCTACAATTACCGGCAATCTTTCCAACAGCATCAAGGGATGGGAATCGTTGAGCGAAGCCGAGCAGACCTCCAGAGTTCTCGCCTATGCATCGCATTACGGTGCCTGGCGCTGGTGCTTCTTCATTCCTGCACTGGTTGCATTGTGCGGCGCAATCATTTCTATGATAGGCCTGCACGACAGTCCTCAAAGCATAGGTCTTCCCGAGATGGAAGGCACTCATACCGGCAAAGAGGAAACTTCGGGCAAGAAAGGGGCCCACAAGGCTTTCCTTTCGCATATGGTTTTCCGTAACAAGTGGATATGGATGTTCGCCTTTGCCAACATATTCGTATATGTGCTCAGGATGGGCGTGCTTGACTGGGGCCCGAAATTCCTTACCGAAGACAGGGGAATGGATATCAAATCGGCCGCCTGGAGCGTTGCTGTATTTGAACTCACCGCAATTGTAGGCACCATTTTCGCCGGTTGGGCTACCGACCATATCTTTAAGGGAAAGGCTCACCGTATGTGTCTGTTCTCTATGGCAGGTGCGGTTGTCTTCCTTGCAATCTTTGCTTTGTGCCCCGGACTCAACGCCATTGTTTCAATGATTGTCCTGGCCCTTGCAGGATTCTGCATCTACGGCCCTCAGGCATTGATAGGAATAGGTTCTGCCAATCAGGCTACCAAGGAAGCTTCTGCTACGGCGAACGGGCTTGCAGGCGTTTTCGGTTACATTGGTTCGGCTCTCTCTTCCCTGGGAGTGGGAATCATTGCCGACAAGTTTGGCTGGAGCACGGTTTTCACAATGTTCATCATTGCCGGTGTAATAGGCGCGATAATCTTTCTGTGTATGTGGAAGGCTCCGCGCGACGGTTACGAGCGCTCGAAGAAATTTACCGCTTCGCTGCTTTCGAAATAGCATAGAACCTGTCCGTTGCGGCAGGTTTCTTTTTTATGAAAGACATTACAAGAGCGGTCACTCCCAGTATTATAAAGGGAATGGACAGAAGCTGACCCATATTCAGAGCCATCCCCTGTTCGAACTCCACCTGAGGGTTTTTAATGAACTCTATAAGGAACCTGGCTCCGAAGCATCCTATGAGAAATATTCCGCTGAGCGTGCCCTTGAACAGTTTCTTAAGATTGTATTTGTAAATTGCCAGCATTGCCAGCCCCAGAATCAGATACGCGAAGGCTTCGTACAGTTGGGTCGGGTGTTTCGGAACGGTTTCCCCGTTTCTGAGGAACACGAATCCCCAGGGCAGGGAAGTGGCTCCGCCGTAGATTTCCGAATTGAAGAGATTGCCAAGGCGGATGAAACAGCCTGCAAACGCTACCGTAAGGCAAAGCCGGTCCATAATCCACCAGAAGTCAATGTCGTACCGGGGACCATACTTGCGGGCGAACCAAATCATAGCCAGAAGCAGGGCAATGGCTCCTCCGTGACTGGCGAGCCCTCCCTCCCAGGGCCGGAATATCTCCCAGAAGCCATCCCAGGAACCAAAATAATAGTCTGGCTGATAGAACAGGCAGTGTCCGAGGCGGGCTCCCACGATAGTTCCTATGAGCAGAGTATAGAGAAGAGGGTCAATCATTTTTTCGCTGACACCTTCTCTTTTGCAAAATTTTTGGAAAAGGTAGTATCCGAGGAAAAAACCGGCAACGAAGAGAAGTCCGTACCAGCGTATGGCAACGGGGCCAATCTTGAATATCTCAGGATTGACAGACCAGTTTATTGACAATATGTGTAGCATAAGTGTAAAAATTACGGCCAAAGATAGTAATTTTTGAAGATATAGGATTAACTTTACTTTTTCTGTCGGACAAGCAGGGTTTGGTCTGCTATTTGATAGTAAAAAGGAGTTATAAATTTTGGTAAATAATTGTCAAAAAGTAATAATAAATTAATTATAAATGCTAACTATGATTCTTGAAAGCGTTGCAGCTGTGGCTGTCGCGTTGAGCAATCCTGTGCAGGAAACTCAGGGCGCCACTGTAGTAACGCTTGAACAGGCTTTGGAGATTGCCCTTAGCGAAAACGTTTCCGTTAAGGTTGCAGATCGTGAGATTGAGCGTACCAAGTACGCAAAGAAAGGCACTTATGCGTCGCTTTTCCCGCAGATAGATGCTTCGGGTTCTTTTCAGCGCACGCTTAAAAAACAGAAGATGTATGTGGACATTCCGGGAATGGAAGATGGAATGGAAGTGGGCCGCTGGAACAATTGGGCCGGTGGAGTTTCGGTAGCAATGCCGCTGGTGAACGCCCAGTTGTGGGAGAGTATTAAAATTTCCGGGCAGGACGTTGAACTTGCAGTGGAAAAAGCCCGCAGTTCCCGCCTGGATATGGTCACTCAGGTAAAGGAAGCGTACTATGCGGCTCTTCTTGCAAAGGAACTTAACAATGTCTATACCCAGGTTTATCTGAATGCGAAGGCAAATCTGGAAAAGACTCAGAAAAAATACAACGTACAAAAAGCGTCCGAAATGGACCTCGTGCGTTCAAAGGCCAATCTGGCCAGCTCGTTACCTAACCTATACGACTCTGAAAACGCTATAGAACTCGCCCTTTGGCAACTTAAGGCTGTTATGGGAGTTAATCTGGAAGAGAATATCGACATTGCCGGGTCTCTTGAAGACTATGCCTCCCAGCTCAGGATAGACGACAGCATAAATGAATCCTCTTCGCTCGACGGCAACTCGTCTCTTCGTCAGCTGGCTATGCAGGGAGAGCAGCTTGCCGCTGCGGTAAAGGCCCAGCAGTTCGCTTATATTCCTTCGCTTTCTCTGGGATTCAACTTTCAAATGAGCGCTACCCAGAATGAATTCAACTTCAAGGAATACAAATGGACTCCCTATTCTATGGTAGGCCTCAGCCTCAATATTCCTATATTCTCTGGGGGAAAACGGCTTGCATCTGTAAAGCAGAGCAAGATTCAGCTCGAAGAATTCCAGCTTCAGCAGCAGGATGCCGAGCGTCAGCTCAGAATAGCCCTCAGGCAGTCAATCCGCACAATGGAGACCAATATAAATACCTACAATGCCGCTCTGGATGCCCTGGTAACGTCGCAGAAGGCGTTCGACATTGCCCAGAAGTCCTATGACGTGGGCAGGAGCACCCTTACCGACCTCAACGATGCCCAGCTTGTGCTTGTGCAGACCCAGCTCTCGGTATCACAGTCAATTTATTCGTTCCTTGTAGCCAAGGCCAGCCTGGAAAAGATTCTGGGTCAGGACTTTACAAAATAAAAACACCACTGGAATATGAAAAAGATTATTATATTGCTTTCGGCCATTGCAGTTCTATGCAGCTGCGGCTCATCAAAAAATGATTCATCAAAAGCGTCAGAGACCGCCAAGGTTGCTGCCGCTAAAGTAAAGGCAGAACTGGCAACTTTGCAGACAGTAGAGTATGACCAGGTATTTTCTTCTACAGTCAAGGCATTCGCAGTCAATAACATTGCACCGCAGTCCGGCGGGCGTATCGAGTCCATAAAGGCCGAGGTGGGACAGTTTGTCAACAAGGGGCAGATTCTGGCTCAAATGGAAGACCTCCAGTTGGTTCAGGCAAAGCTCAAATATGCGAATGACGAAATCGAATATGAGAGAATCAAGGCCCTGTATGAGCAGGGTGGAGTATCGAAGTCCGACTTCGACCAAATCGAAATGGGTATAAAAGTTAGCCGGGCCCAGCTCGACAATCTGGAGAAGAACACATATTTGCGTTCTCCCATTGCAGGAGTCGTTTCGGCCCGCAACTACGACCAGGGCGATATGTACACAATGGCTCAGCCGCTCTTTACGGTGCAGCAGATTGTACCGGTGAAAATGCTGGTGGCAATCAGCGAGGCCGATTATTCAAAAGTAAAGGTGGGGATTCCCGTAGAGGTTACGGCCGATGCCCTTCCCGGCAAGACCTATACCGGCAAGATTGTAAGAGTGCATCCTACCATCGACGCTATGTCCCATACTTTTGCGGTTGAGGTATCTGTTCCCAACAGCAACAGGGAACTCCGTCCCGGAATGTTCGTAAGGGCTAAGGTGAACCTGGGTTCTGCCAAAAACATTGTCGTTCCCGATTTCAGTATCGTAAAGCAACAGGGTTCAGGGCAAAGGTTCGTGTTTGTAATAGAGAACGGTGTGGCCGTTCAGAAAGCTGTCGAACTTGGCGCACATTTCGGCGACAAGTACGAGATTCTCTCCGGTATCAAGGAGGGCGATAAAGTAATAACAAAGGGCGCCTCTACTCTGAGGGACGGCGCAAAGGTGGAGGAAATCTAGTATGAGTGTAATTAGGACAGCGGTAAAGAATCCGGTCACTACGGCGTTGATTTTCATCGCCTGTATGATTTTCGGTATATTCT
>JAKSKE010000037.1 GCA_024401895.1 Bacteroidales bacterium | reverse complement strand
CTCAGAAGAAAGGATATATTAACCTTGTTTAATTTTTAGTACTATGGCAAAGAAAACAAAAGGAAACAGGGTGCAGGTCATCCTCGAGAGCATTGAGACCAATGAGGAGGGAAAGGCTATGGTATCTCGTTATATCACAACCAAGAACAAGAAAAACACTCCCGAACGCATTGAGCGCAAGAAATATCACGCCGGTGTAAAGAAAGTCACCGTTCATAAGGAAATCAAATAATTCACAGGAGGATAAACTATGGCAAAGAAAGCCGTCGCAACATTCGCAGCAAAGGCCGGTGCCAAGAGCATGGTCAAGTGCATCCGTATGGAAAGGTCTCCCAAGACTGGCGCTTATGTGTTTACAGAGCAGCTTGTAGAGGAGCAGAAAGCAAAAGATTTCTTCGCAAAGAAGTAATTTGTACTAAATACGAAAGGAGGCCACGTTTTTCGTGGCCTTTTTTGTATATTTGCACGTTATGGCAATTAGTTTTTTTCAGAAAATAACCCGTGCCGTCGCAGGCCGTTCCAAAGTCGATGACGACACCCTTGACGCAATAGAGGAAGCCCTGGTGGAATCCGATATGGGTGTGGACACCACACTTAAGGTCATCGACAATCTGGAAGAAAGGGTCCAGAAAGACAAGTATATGTCTTTCGACGAACTTGTTTCTTTGTTGAGAGAGGAAATATCGGCCCTGGTGCCCGATACTGTGACGGCTGCTATGCCCAAGCCCTATGTGGTTCTGGTTGTGGGAGTCAACGGAGTTGGAAAGACAACTACCATAGGGAAACTGGCCAACTATTACCGCCGGCAGGGGAAAAAGGTTGTCCTGGGCGCCGCCGACACCTTCCGCGCTGCAGCGGTGGATCAGCTCACAATATGGGCCGAGCGTGCTGGAGTTGAAATTGTGAAGCAGCAGATGGGCTCGGACCCTGCCAGCGTAGCCTACGATACGGTGCAGAGCGCTGTGTCCCGCGGAGCCGATGTGGTGCTCATAGATACTGCGGGCCGTCTGCACAACCGCATAGACCTTATGAACGAACTTACCAAGATAAGGAACGTGATTCGTAAGGTTATCCCTGACGGACCCCACGACGTTATGCTTATTCTCGACGCCAGTACAGGCCAGAATGCATTTGCTCAGGCGAAGGAATTCTCGAGGGCAACCGACATTACCGCGCTTACAGTGACAAAACTGGACGGAACCGCAAAGGGCGGGGTCGTGGTGGGTGTGAGTGACCAGTACCATATTCCTGTACGGTTCATAGGAACGGGAGAGGGAATGGAAGACATAAAGGCTTTCGACAAGCAGAGTTTTGTAGAAAGTCTGTTCAATGCTGAAGATTTGAAATAAAAATATACAGAATGAAACTTAGTTACGATTGGCTTAAGGATTATTTGAAGTGTGACCTTACGGCAGGGCAGATTGCCGAGGCAATGACTGCGATTGGCATTGAGGTGGATTCTCTGCAGGAAGAGGAACAGATTCCCGGAGGCCTTGCAGGTGTGGTTGTAGCAGAAGTGGTGGAGTGCGAACCCCATCCGGATTCGGACCATCTTCATATTACGAAGGTAGATGCGGGTACTGGTGAACTGCTGACAGTGGTTTGCGGTGCTCCGAACGTTGCTACAGGGCAGAAGGTGCTTTTCGCGCAGTTGGGAACGGTCCTTCCCGGAGATTTCAAGATCAAGAAATCAAAGATACGCGGGGTTGAGTCCTTCGGTATGATTTGCGCCGCCGACGAACTTGGAATCGGAGAAGACCATTCCGGAATTATGGTTCTGCCGCAGGATGCCGTTGTGGGCACTTCTGCAAAGGAATATCTGAAATTGAAGACCGAGGCGGTGATTGAATACGAGATTACTGCAAACAGAATAGATGCGGCCTCGCATTGGGGGGTTGCGCGTGATTTGTATGCATACTGCAAACTGAACGGTATACCTTGCGAACTCGTACGCCCCGGCGTGGATGATTTTGCCGAAGGGGAGGGCGCGGGCATTCCCGTGGAAGTGGCAGACAGCGACGGTGCGCCCAGATATACGGGCATAACCCTGCGCGGCGTAAAGGTAGGCCCCTCGCCCAAGTGGTTGCAGGACAGACTCAATTCTATAGGAAGCCGTCCGGTCAACAATATTGTGGACATATCTAATTTCGTGCTTTTTGAATTGGGACAGCCGCTGCACACCTTCGATGCATCGAAAATAGAAGGAGGAAAGGTGGTTGTGCGCAGAGCCGCCGCGGGAGAGGTGCTAAAGACCCTCGATGGAATTGAGCGCAAGCTCGATGCGACCGATATGGTCATTGCCAATGCCGCCGGAAAGCCTATGTGCATTGCCGGAGTATTTGGCGGAGAGGACAGTGGAGTGACCGATTCTACCTGCGACGTGTTTGTAGAGAGCGCCTATTTCGACCCGGGTTCTATACGCAAAACCTCGAAGAGGCATCAGTTGCAGACCGATGCATCTTTCCGTTACGAGCGTGGTGCCGACCCCGATGTTGTGCTGTACGCCCTCAAGCGTGCGGTGAGCCTTATCGGCCAATGTGCCGGAGGAAAGGTTGAAGGCAGAATAGCAGAGGTTTATCCGAATCCTATACGGAAGGCGCGCATAGAATTGGATTACAAGCGCATAGAGAAATTCGTAGGAAGGGAACTCGGGGCTTCTCTCATTGAATCGATTCTGGAAAGCCTTGCCTATGAGTTTGAAAGCAGAAGCGAAAACGGAGCCGTGGTGCTTGCTCCTTCCTATATGGTGGACGTAACCCGCGAATGCGATGTGGTGGAGGAAATTCTGAGGATATACGGGTACAACAACATCCCGCTGCCGCATCATATGAAAATGTCGGTTAACGCAACGCCGTCTCCCGACCCCGAAAGCGTGCGCAATGCCATTTCCAACTTCTTGGCAGCCAACGGCTTCAACGAAATAATGAACAACTCCCTTACCAAGTCGGCATATTACGGTGCCTTGAAGACCTGGCCCGAAGAGGAGTGCGTGCGCATTGTGAATCCTTTGAGCCAGGACCTTAACGTTCTGCGTCAGTCTCTTATTCCCGGAGGCCTTGAGGTGATAGCCTACAATGCCAACAGGCAGATAAGCTATATGAGGACTTTCGAATACGGTTCGGTTTATCGTAAACTTGCCGGAACAGACGGAAAAACCCTCGACAATTACAGCGAGCACACTTGCTTTACAATACTGATGAGCGGAAGCTCCGAGAAATCCTGGGATGCGCCTGCCCGTAAGAGCAGCTATTTCCAGCTCAAGGGATATGTGGAACTTCTTCTCAAGCGCTATGGCGCAGACCTGAATCAGCTCTGGACGGGAGCCGCTCCTTCCGACATTTTTGCCGAAGGTATGACTTACAGTCTGCCCGGCGGCCAGGGGAAGCAGTTGGCAGTGATAGGAACGGTAAATCCTTCATTCGCGAAGAAGTTTGGAGTAAAACAGCCGGTGTTTGCGGCCGAGATAAGCTGGCCGGTTCTTTTTGAACTTATCAAGAGGGGTAAAGTTGCGTTTACTGAACTTCCCAAATTCCCGGAAGTACGCCGTGACCTTGCGCTGCTGCTCGACGAGAAGGTGAATTATGCCGACCTTCGCGCTGCGGCCTTCAAGCAGGCCAAAAAACTGCTTCGGTCCGTTACCTTGTTCGACGTCTACCGCGGAGACAAGATTCCTTCCGACAAAAAGCAGTATGCCATTGGTTTCGTATTCCAGGATGCAGAAAAGACTCTTACCGACGAAGATGTCGAAAGAGTTATGGCAAAACTGCTGGATACGTTCAAAAACGGTTTCGGCGCACAGTTGAGATAATGAAAAAGCTGTTACCGATTCTGTTTGCGTTGCTTTTGGCAGTATCCTGCTCGCAGTCTGCGGGAAGGGTTATACCCGAGGGTACATTCGTGAAGATATATGCCGATATGGTGCTTGCCGACAGGTGGTTATATATGAATTCCGAATCTATGGCCAAGGCCGACACCTCAATGGTGTATGAGGCGGTTTTCAACCGATACGGTTACACTACGCAGGATTACCTTGAGTCGGTGCAGTATTATATAAACAAGCCCGACAAATTCAGCTTTCTTGTGACCAAGGCCAAGGACAGGCTCAAGAATAAATCGAAGGAATACTCCGATTTGCAAAAGAAGGCAGAGGAAAAAGAGGCGGCAGAGAAAAAGTTGGCGGAACAGGCGGACTCTCTCAAATTAAAGAAACAGGATGATTAGAGAGGAAACGGTTTTCGGACCCATAAGGTCGCGCAGGCTGGGGAATTCTCTTGGAATCAACCTTCTGCCCAGAAAGGGCAAGCTGTGCAATTTCGACTGCATTTACTGCGAATGCGGATGGAATGCCGACGGAAGGGAAGACAGGGAGCTGCCATCGGGCCGAGAGGTGATCGAGGCCCTGAAAACGGCGCTCGGAAACTGTAAGGACCGGGGAATACCGGTTGACTCGATTACTTTTTCGGGGGATGGCGAACCCACCCTGCACCCGGAATTCCCGTCTATAGTGGATGGGGTTATTGAGCTGAGGGACAGGTATTTCCCGCAATCGAAGGTGACCGTTCTCTCGAATGCTACCCAGGTGCACAGGGAAGAGGTGCTGCGCTCTCTGAGGAAGGTCGATAATCCGGTTATGAAAATCGATGCCGCCACTACGGCGGGGGCAAGGCTTATCAACCGTCCTGCCGCCGGATACAGCGTTGAAGCGGTGGTAGAGGCTCTCAAGGGTTTCGAGGGAGATTTTATTCTGCAGACGATGTTTCTTAAAGCGCCGTTCTTCGATTCTTCGGAAAAGACGAATCTCGAAGGATGGATGAACATTGTAAGGCAGCTCAGGCCCCGTCAGATTATGGTATATACCCTCGACCGGCCGGCCCCTATGGAAGGGCTCCGGAAATTTACGGTAGAGCAGATGGAAGCACTGGTGAAGCCTCTGCTCGATGAAGGATTTGACATTCAAATAAAAGGATAATATGATAAATTGGTTTGAAAAATACGGATATGCTCCCGATGCGGAGGAAATTGGTGGAATATTGGAATCGACAGCGGCCGCGGTGGATACTGTCAACAGCCCGGAAATACTGAAGCGCTGTTTTTCGCTGATGGATCTCACTACTTTGAAGAATAACGACACGGTTTCTTCTGTAACGAAACTGGTTTCCAAGGTAAATGCCCTGGAAACAGAGCATCCAGGCTATCCTGTGCCGGCGTCGATTTGCGTTTATCCCAATTTTGCCGGAGTGGTGCGGGAAGCGCGCAGGAATCCGGAACTGCACGTTACTACCGTTGCTGGGTGTTTTCCCACTTCCCAAAGTTTTATTGAGGTAAAGTGCCGCGAATGCGAACTGGCGGTTGAGGCCGGGGCCGATGAGATAGATATAGTGCTGGCTCTGAACTTGTTCCTGGCAGGCGATGAGCAGGGCGCATTCAATGAAATATGCCAAATTCGCAAGACTGTAGATGCTGCGGGGAAGGCTGTGGGAAGAGAAGTGACGCTGAAGGTGATTCTGGAGACAGGCCTGCTTGCCGATGCAGAGCGCATAGCCAGGGCTTCCTACCTTGCAATGGAGGCCGGGGCCGATTTTATAAAGACATCTACGGGTAAGGTGGACGTCAATGCCACTCCTATGGCGGCGTACGTGATGTGCTCCTGCATAAAGGTGTTCTACGGGAAGACCGGACGAAAGGTGGGTTTCAAGGCCGCCGGAGGAATCAGTACCGCCGAAGATGCACTTTCTTATTATCTTATTGTACGTACGGTGCTTGGAGAGGAATGGCTGAATAAGAATCTGTTCCGTTTCGGGGTAAGCCGGTTGGGCAACAGCCTTATGAGCGCCGTGGAAAAAAAGGACGTAAAATTCTTCTGAGAATGAATTTCTGTTCGGTGGCTTAAACGGGTAATGCGGGATGCAGCGCTGCCGGTGACGGAATTTACTTTTGTTTTTATGCATTTCTTCCTCTTTGGAAGAGAATAAATCCTATACTGAACGTAAGCCAAGGCTGATATTGGGAATTAAACGTTTCATTTGTCGGAAAACGGTTTTGAGGTCATAACTTTGCAGTGACCAAAAAACTTAGACTATGAAAAATTTAATTCTTGTGCTGGCCGCATTGCTTGCGGCCTCCTGTACCAAATCTGGCTTGGAGCACGATGCCCGCATTGTCGCATCACCGGACCTTGACCACGGAATGATAGAATTGGGGGAACGTTTGGATGACCCCTATACCGTGGAAAATATGGAGGCTTCCCTGAATGACCTCTATCCCACTAAAGCCGAACGGGTAGTTTTGTCGGCCACGCATTATTATGTGAGATTCCTGCCCACAGGGGAGGCGCAGTACGACCGGCTGGAGGCAATGGGCGTGGAAATGATAGACCATCCTCTGGATTACAGTATTGTAAAGGAAGGTGATTATTATCACGACCCCGGGATAGACGATGAAAGCATTACCTGGCAGTATGCAGTAGTGTCCTGCGACTTCCCGTTTCCGGCAGACATAAGGCACGAAATAGTAGATGAGTGCTTTTTTGCTGAAAATGCACCGCAGACCAAGGCTTTGGAGGGAATCGACTGGGAGGCGGTGGAACGGAATTCTTATGTCCTTACCGGAAACGCCGCGATGCTGAAACCGGCCACAAAAGGCTCATATCCCGAAACCTGTCCCAGCGGCAGAATAACAGTGGTGGATGATTATAACGGGCAGAACGAATGTGGGGTTGCCGGAGTGCAGGTGTCCTGTAACTCATTCGTAAAGTTCGCCCACGCCTATACCGACAAGGACGGATATTATAAAATGAACCGTACTTTCACCACCGACCTCAGGTACAGGCTGGTGTTCAAGAACGAGAAAGGCTTCGGCATAGGGTTCAATCTGCTGTTGATTCCGGCTTCAATATCGACTTTGGGCAAGAATTCACCCCTGGGGGTAAACGTGAGGGTGGACAAATTCTCGGAAGAAAAATTGTTCAGCCGCTGTGTGGTGAACAATGCCGCCTATGAGTACTACGAAAGGTGCAAGGAAGACGGATGTAAGATAAAGACCCCTCCGGGGAACCTTAGAATATGGCTCTTCCAACTCCTTTCCCGCAGCAGTTCGCCTATGCTGCAGCAGGGTATTCTGGTAGATAACTCCATTTTAAAGGAATACCTTGGAATCTATCTTCCGCTGCTAAAGCTTTTCCTGCCCGACATAATGCTGGGCCTGAAAGACCGCAACGACTATGCTTCCATTTATAACGAGACCGTTCACGAACTTTCGCACGCCTCTCATTTCGTGCAGGCGGGCAAGCAGTATTGGGAGACGTTCATAAAATTCATACTGGTTTCATACGTGACGTCGGGGTGGATGATTTTTGGAAATGGAACAGAAGAGAATCACGGGTACTGCGAAGTTGCGGAAATGTGGGCATTCTACCACCAGACCAAACTGTTCAGAGACCGGTACCGCACCAATTCGGTGACTTTCGGCGGTTCATATTGGTTCTCGCCCCAGATATTTCTGAATATAGATCAAAGGGGGATAGACCGTTTTAGAATATTCCGGGCCTTGAGGGCCGAAATCACCGACGTGGAGGATTTGCAGAGCGAACTCATAAATCTTTATCCGGAAAGCAGAAGTACAATCAATCAAGCATTCGACAGATATGAATAGAAAAGCATTAATTCTTATGGGGCTATTTCTGCTGATGGCTGCCCCGGTAAAAGCCCAGCAATTCTCGGTTTCCACCAACATTCTAGATTACGTCAATTTGGGTACGCTCAACCTGGATGCCAGTTATGGATTGGACGTTCATTGGAGCGTGGGCGCGGCGGTTAAGTATAATCCGTACACAAATAGGCAGCGTTCAGGCGCTCTGACTGCCAGATTTTGGCCGTGGCACGTATTCTCGGGATGGTGGGTGGCCGGGGCTATGCGCTACCAGGAATACAATACCGGAGGGTACAAGACTTTCAGGAAGAAGGAGGATGAACCTACAAACGAAGGAGACCGCCTTGGGGGCGGTCTCTCCGGAGGCTACAGCTATATGCTGGGCAAGCACTTCAATCTGGATATAGGGGCCGGCTTCTGGATGGGATATGACCTTTTTAAAATCTATTCCTGTCCTACTTGCGGCTCTGTGGTAGGTTCGGGGCGGAAATTCTTTATTCTGCCGTCGGATCTGACCCTGGGCATATCCTATGTGTTCTAGCCTTACTTGCGAGGTTTGATGTTCAGCTTGACGGGCTTTATCATATTCTCGGGCTTGAGAATCTCGTCAAGCTCTTCCTTTGAAAGGATGCCTTCTTCAAGAACGAGGTCGTAAACTCCGCGGCCGGTCTCTTTGGCTTTCTTTGCAATCTTGGTAGAGTGCTTGTAGCCAATGATAGGGTTGAGGGCGGTAACAATACCAATGCTGTTCTTTATGTAGGCTTCGCACTTTTCCTTGTTGGCGGTAATGCCGTCGATGCAATTGACGCGCAGGGTGTCGAATCCGTTCATAAGAATCTCGGCGCTCTCGAAGCAGCACTGTATCATAACAGGCTCCATTGCGTTGAGCTCCATCTGGGCAGCCTCTCCGCTCATTGTTACGCATACGTCGTTGCCCATAACCTTATAGCAGATCTGGGTCATAACCTCGGGAATCACGGGATTCACCTTGCCGGGCATAATAGAAGAACCGGGCTGCTTTTCAGGGAGATTGATTTCTCCGAGTCCGCAACGGGGACCGCTGGCGAGCAGGCGAAGGTCATTGCTTATCTTGCTGGCCTTGACTGCGAGTCTCTTCATTGCTGCAGAATAGCCTACGAGGCAAGATGTGTCGGAGGTGGCGCCTACGAGGTCCTGTGCAAGACGTACGTTCCATCCGGTAATCTTTGAAAGGGCTGCTACGCATTTCTCGGCATAGCCGGGCTCAGAGCAGATTCCGGTTCCGATTGCAGTTGCGCCCATATTGACGGTGAGGAAATCTTCGGCTGCTTCGTCAAGATGCTTGATTTCGTCTTCGAGAATGGAAGCGAATCCTCCGAAGGTCTGTCCGAGGGTCATAGGAACTGCATCTTCCAACTGAGTACGGCCCATCTTTAGAATATTCTTGAATTCCTCGCTCTTTGCGCGGAGGCTTGCAATGAGGCTCTCGAGGTGCTTTTTGAGCTCAAGGTGTGTGAGGTACAGTCCCATATGAGCGAAGCACGGATAGGCATCGTTGGTTGACTGGCTGCGGTTTACGTCGTCATTGGGCCAGCAGTGCTTGAAATCTCCAAGCTCGTATCCCATAAGCTGGAGGGCGCGGTTGGCAATGACTTCATTGGCATTCATATTGGTTGAAGTGCCGGCTCCACCCTGAATCATATCAATGGGGAAGGCTTCTGAGAGCTTGCCGTCGTAAACTTCCTGGCAGGCCTTCATAATGTTTTCGTAAACCTCGTCGGTGAGAAGCCCCAATTCGTGGTTTGCCTGGGCTGCTCCCATTTTTGTAATTGCAATACCTTTGAGGTAAAGGGGGTATTCGTTTACGTGGAAATGTGAGATGCTGAAGTTCTCGAGACAGCGGAGTGTCTGAACGTCATACAGGGCCTCGGCAGGAATTTGTTTTTCTCCAATGAGGTCACTTCCGATTCTGAAATTGCTCATTTCGTCAATAGTTAAAAATGGTTTTTTGTGGTTTGTGCCTCACATTGCGCTCAATGTGAATTTCAATCTGCAAAGATAGCAATTATCGGCGGAATCGGAACCGGATAGAGGATTATAATAATAAATGAGTATATTTGTTAGGCTAAAACCTAAAATGATGAAGAAGATCTTTATAGCTCTTTTCGTTTCGTTATGTTCGATTTGTGCGGCTGCCTCCGAGGCGGCTATAGACACAACCACAATCCATAAGAAAGGCTGGAACTTCGGGCCATTGCCTGTAATTGGCTTTAATTCCGATTTAGGCTTTCAGTACGGCGTTTGCTGCGATATGTTCAATTATTCCGACGGAAGTATGTTCCCCAATTATAAGGACCACTTTTACGTAGAAGCTTCGCGGTACACCAAACAGCAGACTCTGGCCTATCTCCTTTATGATTCCGACTACCTTATTCCGGGAATACGCTCGGTGTTTGTCGCAAGCTATCAGTTGGATCCTATGTATTATTTCTACGGATTCAACGGGTTGGAACCGTACGATCCGGCGCTGGTAGCCGACAAGTCAACCCACACGGCACGATACAGTTACTGGCGCAGTATGATAAGGGCTATGGCCGATTTCCAGGGAGACATAACGGGGCCCAATTTCCGCTGGGCCGCCGGGCTTGCTTTCTGGCACTTCAGAATCAAGGACTTGCAGATGGCCGATTATGACCCTGCGAATGCACTTTTTACAAAGTACAGGAACAGCGGGCTTATCAAACCCAATGAGACCGGAGGCGGTACCCATCTGGAACTGAAACTCGGAGCCGTCTATGATACCCGGGATTTCGCTCCGTCTCCGAGCAGGGGCATCTGGGTCGAGGCTTTCTTTACGGGAGCTCCGGACATTTTCAAGTCGGGTAGCGCATACCTTAAGTTCTGCGCCCATTTCCGCCAATATCTTTCTTTGGGCACCGATGCATTTGTGTTTGCATACCATCTCGGTTACCAGAGTACCATTGCGGGTGAGACGCCGTTCTATCTGTTGCAGAACATATATAATCTGAAAATGCTCCAAACCTCCTCCGAGGGCCTTGGAAGTGCCAATACGCTCCGTTCTATCCTGCCGTGCCGTCTGCTTGGAGAGTCCTATGCCTGGGGCAATTTCGAACTGAGGATAAGGCTGTTCAAGTTCAATCTCATAAATCAGTCCTGGTATGTCGGACTCAACCCTTTCTTCGACTGCGGTTGGGTGCTCAAGCCTTACCGGCTCGATGGCTGTGCCGATTTTTATGGTAAAACAAAGGAGGCTCTTCTGGCTCAGACCCGAGGATTTCATTCAAGTGCCGGTCTGGGTCTCAAGCTGGGAATGAACCGCAATTTCATTCTTTCGGTTGAAGCCGCACTTCCATTTAAGAAGGATGACGGTTCGTTCGGCGTGAACATAGGATTCAATTATATCTTCTAGAAATGGTCGGCGATATTGTTCTGGTTCTGTTTTTCGTGTTCGCCCCTGCGGGGGTGATGTGGTTGTGCAGTAGGGTGAAGTGGCTGGGGAAAATAGGCCCCGTGCTCATACTTTATGCGCTCGGTCTTATTGTTGGAAATGTCGTTCATACTCCGGGGCAAGCTGATATTCAGGATATTATGAGTTCTGCGACAGTGCCGTTGGCAATCCCTTTGATGCTTTTCAGCTTCAGATATATGAAGGGCCAGACCCGTAGTCAGATGCTCTCTTTGATAACTGGGGTTGTAGCAGTGGTCGCCGCCGTTATTGCAGGTTTCTTGATTTTCGGCAGGAATATAGAGGAGGGGGCGAAGGTTGGAGGAATGCTTACCGGCGTCTATACGGGAGGTACGGTGAATCTGGCGGCCTTAAAGACGATGCTCGGGGCAAGTGACGAGATGTTTCTTCTGCTCAACGGCTATGATATGGTGGTGAGCTTTGTCTATCTTGCTTTCCTGCTCATTGCCGGTATCGGGCTGTTCCGCAGGTTCCTTCCGGTTAAAAGCCTGAATGCCGGGGCGGGGGAGTCAACCTTTCAAGCGATGGACAGCGAGGTTTCCAAAGGAAATCCGTTCAAAGGAATCCTTTCCAGGGACGGACTTAAGGACGCCGGTTTGCAGATAGGCCTGTGCGTGCTTATTCTTGGAATTTCCGCGGGTCTGGGGCTGCTTGCAGGCGATGGCCTCTTTATGACGGTTCTAATACTGTCCCTGACTACGATGGGAATAGCCGCGTCGTTCCTCAAAAGGGTACGCCGGGCTAAGTACGGATATGATATGGGAATGTATCTTATCTATATTTTCTGTATTGTGGTTGCTTCTATGGCCGATTTTTCGAAAATGGACCTGGAAGGTGGCCTGAATGCGTTGGGATATCTTACATTCGTAATTTTCGGGTCTCTGCTCTTGCAGGTGATTCTGGCGAAGATTTTCAAGATAGATTCAGATACTATGGTGGTGAGTTCGGTTGCATTCATATGCTCGCCTCCGTTTGTGCCTATGATGACGGCTGCTATGAAGAACCGCAACGTTCTGGCCCCGGGCCTTGCCATTGGGGTGATTGGCTATGCGATAGGCAATTATCTGGGCTTCCTTATGTATAAATTATTACCATTGCTATGACACGTCATATTATTTTGTGGAAACTCAAAGATGAGTTGACTGAAGTGCAGAAAGCACAGATTAAGAAGGAAATAAAGGAAGGTCTCGAAGGTTTGGCAGGAAAGATACCGGGACTTTTGAGCATAACGGTGAATACCGAAGGACTGCCTTCAAGCAATGTGGACCTTATGCTTGATTCCAGCTTCGACAGTCCTGAATCCTTGAAGGGCTATTCCGTTCACCCCGAGCACGTAGCTGTAGCAAACGGCCGTGTGCGCCCCTACACCTCGGGCAGGTACTGCCTGGACTTCGAAGACTGAAGAGGAAGTTCTTGATTTCGCAAGAATGATTTTCGGCTCACTGAATGTACTTATCAATTGATGCGATTGTGCCCGCGATGGTGGCCTTAACGCCGGAAGAGTTGTGCAGCATCTGCAGGCGGCTAAGTTCGCGGAGGAACTGTTTCCCTTCTCGGGAAGCTGTGATGGCGCTCCACAATTGCTCTGCCGTGATATTGTCCCTCGAAAGGACATCTTTCACATCTTCGGTCATAGCCTCTTCCAAGTAGTCGTTCTTGTGTTCATTGTAGAACTTTACAAGCTTCATTTCATCGGCGATCGCCCCATAGGTATGGATGATTTCCAATGAAAGGTCAAGGTCCTTGATTTTTGTGAAGAGGTTGGAATTCTTCAGCAGTTCAAGGGCCTCCTCAGAGTGGGTTATCTCGACAACTGTAAGAGGGACATTGCAATATGTAGCCATTGAATCCAGCGGAGCCTCTGAATAATGGCCCTCGTATCTGATGAAGAACTCGGCCGCTGCGGAGTATCCCGCGAGCACTGAGTCGGCAAACTCAATATAGGAAAGATTATCCTGCAACTCGTTTTTTACAAGCATCAGACTGCTCTTCACCTCGTTCCTTTCAGCGTGCCTGTTGATAAGCCCCTGCCCGGCAAAAGTGATGACAATACCAAGGCAGACGGCCACGAAATTCATAAGGTAGCCGAACCAATCCCTGCTGTTCTTATTACTTCCTTCCATAATTTTTAAGTTGTGGCTTGACATCCTCGACCTCTTTGACGGATTTGATTATTGACATTATGCCGGAGAAGTGGTAGCTGAGAGTTTTGCTGACCTCTTCTTCGGAGAAATCTTCGGGATGCTTGACGCACAGGGCTGCTATGCCGCAGGCGACAGGCCACATCTGGCGGAAAAGCATCTCGGCTTGTTCCGAGGTCAGACCATAACCCTGTTCGACCGAGCTCAAGCACTCCCTCGCAATGCTTTCTGCAATCTCCGGTCTGGCATCCTTCCCCAGAAAGAGCATCTGAAAAATATTGGGAT
>JAKSKE010000036.1 GCA_024401895.1 Bacteroidales bacterium | reverse complement strand
TGATTTTTCTTTCAAATTCTTTTACAAACGTTTGGAAAATCCATAAGAATATTTACTAATTTTACACAATCAAACAAAGTTTACTGCAAATGTCAGAAATTATAAAAATCGAAGGCGGAAACGTCTATACTCCTGCCGGAGTAAAAAAGGATGCTACGGTTATCGTAGAAAACGGAAAAATCTCTCAAATCACCACCGGCAACATTGAAATTCCGGGAGCGCAGACTGTCGATGCCCGGGGCTTCAACGTTGTTCCCGGAGGCATTGACCTTCACATCCACGGAGGCGGAGGAAGAGATTATATGGAGGGAACTCCCGAGGCTTTCAAGGTGGCCGTCGAGTCTCACCTTATGCACGGAACCACAGCCATATACCCCACGCTGAGCTCTTCGTCGGTACAAATGATTATGGATGCCGCCCGCACCTGCGAGCAAATGATGACCCCGGACAGCCCCGTAATGGGTCTGCACCTGGAAGGCCCCTATTTCAACCCCAAGAAGGCCGGCGCCCAGATTCCCGAATACATCACCCCTCCCATTAAGAAGGACTATGAGATGATTCTCGAAAGCACAAAGAGCATCAAGCGCTGGGATTCGGCTCCCGAGCTTCCCGGCACCGAGGAATTCGGCCGCTGCCTGCGCAAGCACAGCGTGGTTGCCGCAATCGCTCACACCAATGCAGAATATGAAGACGTGAAGAAGGCTTTCGATGCCGGATACACTCACGCCACCCATTTCTACAATGCTATGACTCTGGCCCACAACGTGCGTGAGTTCAAGCACGAGGGCACTGTAGAGAGCGTATATGCCATTCCTCAGATGACCGTTGAAATGATTACCGACGGCATTCACGTTCCTCCCACCATCCTCAGAATGATTTACCTGGTAAAGGGTGTAGAGAGAACGGCACTCATTACCGATGCACTGGCCTGCTCGGCTTCCGACAGCAGCTACGTGTTCGACCCCCGCGTAATCATAGAGGACGGAGTGTGCAAGCTCTCAGACCGCTCGGCTCTGGCCGGCAGCATTGCCACAATGGACCGTCTCATAAAGACCGCCGTAAAGATGGCCGGCATTCCTTTCGCCGACGCTATACGTATGAGTTCCGAGACTCCCGCCCGCATTATGGGCATCGACCGCATCAAGGGCTCGCTCATCCCCGGCAAAGATGCCGACATCTGCCTCTACAATGACGACTGCGACCTTCGCTTCGTAATGCAGCACGGCCGCATTGCCAAAAACCTTTAGAAAATCTCGAAAAATGAGGGGAAGGATTTCCCCACGCAAGCCTCGTCGTCTATCTCGACGGGGCTTTCTGTTCCCAGGGATGCGACTTTGAGGGCCATAGCTATGCGGTGGTCGTGGTGTGAGGTGAACCTGCCGCCTTTGAGCAGGTGCCCGTTCAGTATTCTGGAAGCCAGGCTTTCACCGCTTACCGAGAGCACGTCGGCGTCCAGATTGCACTCCACTCCCATAGAGCAGAGCATCTGTTCAATCGCCCTGCCTCTGTCCGATTCCTTGCCGTTGAGCCGTTTGACTCCGTAAATTATGCTGTCACCCTCGCAGAATGCCGCCAGCACGCTTACTGCGGGAAAGAGGTCGGGGGCGTTGTTAAGGTCGGCTTCGAAAGCCGAAAGGGGCCCTTTGTGTACGCAGATGTCCCCGTTTTCGAGTTCAGAGACGCTGGCACCGGCATTGACCAGAATATCTACGATTCCAAGGTCGGCCTGCAGCGAAGAGGTGTCCAGCCCGTGTAACTGAACTCTGCCGAAGATTGCTCCCGCTACCATAAAGTTGGCGGCGGCGCTCCAGTCTCCCTCCAGGTCAAAATCGGCCGCGCGGTACTGCTGCCCTCCGTTTATCTTGAAGTTCACGCTACTGCAGCTGTCCCAGTCCTGAGACTCGATCATAGGGGCATCGCCTTCGAGTTCAGAGCTGATTCGTATTCCAAATCGTTTGAGCACATCGCAGGTTATGAACATATAAGGAAGGCTCTTGGGGTCGTTCACATAAACGGTGGAAGTTCCTTCGCAAAGCGGAAGGGCCATCAGCAGGCCCGATATGAGCTGCGAACCGTACTGCCCGGGAACGTCGGCCGTTCCAGGAATAAGTTTTCCCAGGACTCTGAGGGGGATATACTGGGCCTTCGAGGCCGATTCCATATTCTGAAGCAGAACTCCGAACGCAGCCATAATGTCGGCGGCGCCGCTCAACTGGCGCTTGAGCAGGGTACCTTTTCCCGTGAGGCTAACGTCTCCTTTGCCTATGCAGGCCATCAGGGGAATCATAAGGCGGGCCAGAAGTCCCGATTCTCCCACGTCGAGGGTATCCAGGGCCCGGGGGCCTTCCCACTGCCCTCCGATTCCGGTAATTATGAGGGTGCGGCCTTCCTTTTCAACGTTTGCTCCCAATGCGCGGGCTACTGCGATTGCCGACTCGGAGTCGTCGCAGGGCGAGTAGTTCCCAAGGTGAGACGTGCCCTTTGCCAGGGCGGCCGCTATTATGGCCCGCTGGGCAAAGCTCTTGGACGACGGCATATCCAGAACATCAGGGGCGTAGGCGGCGCGCCCGCCCGATACGGCCTTGTACATTGGCCCAAGCTGCAACTGAGAACTTTCCGCTGCCTTTCCGTCGTCTGGAGCGGCGTAAGTGAAGGGAGCACCTTTGGACAGGCATTCGATTCTGCTCTGCTGCCCGGCCTCTCCAAGGCAGAAGGCTACCAGCGCGCCGGGGGCCTTCTGGTAAAGCGAAAACATTGCATCGACGTCCTCCCTGGAAGATGCCGCGCTTGCCAGCTTTGCGATTCCGGCTCCATAGCGGAAGCAGCGTTCCATTATCTGCTGCAGATAATCCTTGTCGGGGGTGGATTCGAAGTTGTGCCAAGAGCGGATGAGGGTTGTACCGCTGTCCAGACACAGTTCCTGAATGCGGCGGCTCTGCTGAAAGGGCGCCTCCAGTTCAAGGTCGGCATAATTTGCGCCGGCGCCTATGGCAACCGACAGCTTGGCGCAGGCCTTCTCCCAGGCCTCCTGCACCGGTAAATCATCGGCCTTGGCCAAAACCTCGGCCCGGCAGGTTGCAACCAGCGGGATGGGGGTATTTTCAAAAAGTTCCCGAATCTGAGAATCTTCCATCGGACATAGGTCGAGGCGGATTTCTGCCATTTCGACCTGCTCGTTGTCCAGAATTTCAAGAATCTGTTCGAATGTCCTGTAAGCTATACTGACGCAAATCATTTCCTAAAAGTTAAATTCGTGTTTTTTTACCTTGACCTTCCCTATGCGTTTGATAAAAACGAAGTTGATTTTTTTGCCGGAGATTTTCTTGTCCTGCAGGAGAGCCGGGGCGAGCTCTTCCTCGGGACAGGGCAGCCCGGTGGGAAGTCCTACCGACTCCAGGTCTGTCTTAAGCTGCTGCGGAAGAGATTCGTCGCAGAAGCCCCTGTCCGCTGACAGTTCTGCGGCTTTCACAATGCCTATGGCTACGGCCTCTCCGTGAGACAGCGCTGTGGTGGGCACTACATTCTCGTCGGCCTTCGTCTGCTGCCACCATTCAATGGCGTGGGCGTAGGTGTGCCCCAGATTCAGTACGCGGCGGGGGCCTTTTTCAAATTCATCCAAATAAACGATATCCCTTTTGACCTTGGCCGCGGCTTCAATGAGGGGCTCCAGCGCCTTGAAGTCAACCGGAGGCTTGAGCAGCGCAAGGGCATCGGCATAATTGTTATGCCTGTTCTTGATTATAAAGGTCTTGAGCATTTCTGCAGCGCCGTTGCGAATCTCCCTTTCGGGCAGGGTTTCCAGGACCTTCGGGTAAATGAACGTGAATTGCGGCTGGCACACGGTTCCCAGCATATTCTTGTAGGAATCCAGATTCACTCCGGTTTTGCCGCCTATGGATGCGTCAACCATTGCCAAAAGGGTGGTCGGCACATTTGCATACCGAATGCCGCGCTTATAGATGCTTGCGGCAAAACCGGCAATGTCGGTGGTGACTCCACCTCCCACTGCAAGCAGAAGGGTCTCTTTGTCGGCTTTATTGGAAAGCAGCCAGCGGCATACCGTCATTACGGTATCCATAGTCTTGTGCCGCTCGTCGGCCGCTATGGCCAACCTTTTGTTTTCCTGCGAAATCTGGTCTGCGAGGGCTTCCATTTTACGGTCATACACCACCAGCACCTTCTTGTATTTGAACAGGAGGAACTTGAGTGAAGCAAGGCTTCCACTTATCTTTATCTTTTGCATATTCGACTAATATAGTGCAAATATTTGATAAATCACGATTTTTGGATACCTTTGCAGTGCCAAAACGTCTTTTTGGCCACTTGCCCGAGTGGCGGAATTGGTAGACGCGATGGACTCAAAATCCATTGTCCGTTAAACGACGTGCCGGTTCGAGCCCGGCCCCGGGCACAAGCAAACCAAGTGCGTTTTTGGGAGTGCTTGGTAATCAATAACTTATAAAGATCCCTTCCGCGGTTTGGCGGAAGGGATTTTTGTAATTCGCTAGCTATAAAGCACTTCTGAAAACGGCCTTTGCCGGCTAGTAGCGCTTGATTTTTCCTATTCCGTTAATCTGGCTGTTGATATTGTCGCATCGGAGTTCGGAAATGTCAATGCCGCCGGCTCCGTTGAGGATAATGGTGGCTTCCTGTGCGTGACCTGAAAGGCCGGCAGAACCGGCACCGTTTATATTAGCGTCCAGTTTCCTGCACTCAAGACCCTCGATGTCGGCTTCACCGGCTCCGTTCACGGTTATTTCAAGAGTCTCACAACTTGTATTCTCGAGGTCGATGTCGCCGGCTCCGTTGATGGATATCTTAACGGTTTCGGCTTCGAGTCTCTTAACGTCTATGTCGCCGGCTCCGGCAACCGTGAGTTCCACGTTCTTGCCTACGACTCCGCGGTCGGCTTCAAAATCACCCGCGCCTTCGATTCTTACACCTTTGAGAGTGGGTGTGCTCACATAGACTACAAGTTTATCGTTCCTAATGAAAGTTGTCTTTCCCGAATCAATGGTGAGGACTCCGTTCACAACCTGCAGAGAGAACTTGTCTACAGCCGCCTGAGGACCGCAAATTTTTACGCTTTGGTCGCCGGGATAGTACTTGATATCGAACTTACCTTTTGTAACAATCCGGTCGAACGGGTCAACGTTCACAGGCTTTGTAATAATACTGGCAGAAGAAGCCGACAAGGCCACAAGGGCGAGGGCGAGCGAAGCAATAAAAGCAATCCGTTTCATAAAAAAGAATTTAAATTTGTTAAAGCAGATGGAAGCCTACAGTGAGACCGGCCATCACAATACTTACCATACTCATAAGCTTTATGAGAATGTTGAGAGAGGGTCCGGATGTATCCTTGAAAGGATCTCCTACCGTGTCACCCACAACGGTTGCGTGATGACACTCAGAATTCTTGCCTCCACAATGTCCTTCTTCCACAAACTTCTTGGCATTGTCCCAGGCACCGCCCGAATTGGACATAAACACTGCCAGTACAAAACCTGCGCCAAGGCCGCCGATAAGCAGACCCAGCACACCGGCAACGCCAAGCAATACTCCGGTAAGCACGGGAACAATGATGGCTATGAGCGAAGGCACCAGCATTTCGTGCTGTGCGGCCCTGGTAGAGATTTCTACGCAACGCTTGTAGTCCGGGGTTCCCTCTCCGGTAAGGATGCCCTTGATTTCGGCAAACTGACGGCGAACCTCAAGCACCATCTTGGATGCGGCACGTCCCACTGCGTCCATAGTGAGACCGCAGAACAGGAAAGCCATCATAGCGCCAATGAATACGCCGGCCAGAACCGCAGGATTCATAAGGCTTACATTGTAATTGCTGAGCACGTCCAGGATGGTTGCATCGGAAGCATTCTCGATAATTTTTCCTCCAACGCCCACAATGGCCTCCCCTACACGGGCGAGCGCAATCTTTATTTCCTCAATATAAGATGCCAGCAGAGCCAGAGCGGTGAGTGCAGCCGAGCCTATTGCAAAGCCCTTTCCGGTAGCGGCTGTAGTGTTGCCCAAAGCATCGAGCACGTCGGTACGCTCACGAACCTGAGGGTCAAGTTCCGACATCTGGGCATTTCCGCCGGCATTGTCGGCAATGGGACCGTAGGCGTCGGTGGCAAGGGTGATTCCAAGGGTACTGAGCATTCCAACGGCAGCAATAGCAACACCGTAGAGACCGGTAGAGAGCACGCCGGGAGCCATAATGTCGGCATTGAAACCGGTGGCGAACAGGAACGCCAGAATAATGGCGGCCGCAATTGTAACAACCGGAATGGCAGTAGAGCGCATTCCAAGGCCCACACCGCTTATGATTACGGTTGCGGGACCGGTCTGGGACGACTCTGCGAGCTTCTGGGTAGGTTTATACGAATGAGATGTGTAATACTCTGTAGATTTTCCAATAATAACACCTGCACACAGGCCGGAAACCACCGACAGCGAGAAATGCCACCAGTTTGAATCTTCGGTGCCGAATACCAGCGCCAGAATTCCGAACGTTGCAACTCCGCTGAGGATAGCGGCGAGGTTTGTTCCAAAGCTCATACTCTTGAGCAGCTGGCCCATTCCTGCACCCTCCTTCGTACGGACGGTGAAAATGCTGATAACCGACAGCACAACTCCAACGGCGGCAATAAGCATAGGGGCAAGCACTGCCTTCATTTGCATTTCAGGGCTTATGGCATAGAATGCCGATGCTCCCAGAGCCATTGTGGAAAGGATTGAGCCGCAGTAACTTTCGTAAAGGTCGGCACCCATTCCGGCAACGTCGCCCACATTGTCGCCCACATTGTCGGCAATGGTTGCAGGGTTGCGGGGATCGTCTTCGGGAAGGTCCGATTCAACCTTGCCCACAATGTCGGCACCCACGTCGGCGGCTTTGGTATAGATACCGCCGCCCACACGGGCGAACAGGGCCTGGGTAGATGCACCCATACCGAACGTAAGCATTGTGGTGGTTATGATTACAAGGTTCTGAGCATCATTTGCAGGATAGAAAGCGTTGAGAATAATGAACCAGAGGGCAATGTCCAGAAGGCCGAGGCCAACTACTGTAAGACCCATAACGGCACCGGAACGGAACGCAACCTTAAGGCCTCCGTTAAGCGACCTGCGGCAGGCATTGGCCGTACGGCCCGATGCAAACGTGGCGGTCTTCATTCCCACAAAGCCTGCAAGGCCCGAGAAAAAGCCTCCGGTGAGGAATGCGAACGGCACCCAAGGGTTCTGAACGCCGAAACCATATGCCAGTATGGCAAATAACACTGCAAGGATAATGAACACGATAACCACTACCTTATACTGCTGTTTAAGGTATGCCATAGCTCCCTCCCTTACATACTTCGCAATCTGTTTCATCGTGGGAGTCCCCTCATCTTCCTTCTTCATCTGCCTGTAGAAAACGAACGCGAAAACGAGCGCCAGCAACGAGGCAACGGGGACAGCATAAAATAAAGCTTCCATAAATAGTTTTAATGTTAATGATTCTTAATTTATAACAATTACACCTTGAGAAATATCTTTTTCTTATAAAGGAAATACAGGAACAGCCAACTGACGCCCAGGTAAGTGACCAGATATATGATTCGGCCTATCTGTTCGGGACACAGTTCTATGACTCCGCCCATAAGGAAATTGGTAGCCTGCCCGAAACTGATGAGCCTGGGGGCGAGGAAAATGGTTATGGAGTTCATACCTATGACCTTGAAGAACAGAGTCCACTTGTTCCATCCCTTTACGTCTATTATCCAGTAGAAAAGAGCAAACATTGCAAGGGAGTAGGAGCCCACGGCCAATACAAAAGAACTTGTCCAGAGTTTCTTGTTAATGGGGAACCAATTGTTCCACACAAGGCCTATGGCCAGCATTACAGCGGCGGCGGCAAACATATAGACCGTTTTTCTGTTTCCGCTGAGTTTCTGCTCGGGAAGTCTTACGAACTCGCCCGTAAACATTCCCAGCATTGCCGTAACAATGGCAGGCAAGGTGCTCAAAAGCCCCTCGGGGTCAAAAATACCGTCGGAATACAGATGGTCGGGGCCGAGGATTACCCGGTCTATATAACCTACCAGGCAGCCTTCCTTCGAAAGCGGGTCTGCCCCCGGTACGTCCGGTGCCGGAATCGTACACAGGAACCAGTATCCCAGAAGAATGACGGCCGCGATTATAGCCCTGGCCCTGGGCTTGAAATTAATGTAAATGAGGGCTGCAAACATCCAGGCAAGGCCTATGCGCCCCAGCACGCTGCATATTCTTATTGTGTCGAGATGCAGGCGAAACAGCCCGTTGCAAACCAGTCCCAACAGGAAAAGCACAATGCCGCGGCGGAAAATTTTCCCGTAAACAGCAAGGCGGCTCACACCTTTTTCACATTGTTTTGCATACGAAAAAGGGAACGAGATTCCAGCTATGAACAGGAACAGCGGGAAAATTGTGTCGTGATGCTGGAGGCCGTTCCAACTGACGTGACCCATCTGGGTTGCCAGCCAGCATTCAGAACCGTTCGGGAAAAGGCTGCATACGGCCACTACGAGCGAAGCAAAGCCCATAATAAACAGCATATCAAAGCCTCTTAGGGCGTCGAGGCTTTCAAGTCTTTTGAATTCGTTCATACAAAACTTATATAGGAACGCAAATATACCAAATTATCTCTCCTATTGTAATATCCGAGCCCTATTTTTTGTATATTTGTACAAATAACAAACAACACCGAACGTATGACCAATCGCAGATCTTTCCTAAAAACAGCGGGAGTGGCAGCCGCCGCGGCAGTATGCGCTCCCGTAATAAACAGTTGCAGACAGGGGGCGGCACAGATGGCCCCCGCAGCAGGACAAATTGCCAATCCTCTGGATTCCAACGGAGGTTCATCCCTCATTGTCCCCAAAGAGGCCGGCCTTCCCATTACAGGAACTTTTCTTGATGAAATATCGCACGACATCCCTCATCAGAACTGGGGAGCGGCGGAATGGGACCTCGATTTCCAGAATATGAAGGCCATTGGAATAGACACCGTAATAATGATAAGAAGCGGATACCGCAAATTCATAACCTGGCCCAGCAAATACTTGCTTGGAAAGGGATGCTATATGCCCTCTATGGACCTGGTGGAACTGTTCCTCTCCCTGGCCGACAAGTACGGAATGAAATTCTACTTCGGCCTGTATGACAGCGGCCGCTACTGGGATACCGGCGATATGAGCTACGAACTGGAATCGAACAAATACGTCATAGACGAGGTCTGGAGCCTGTACGGCCACCACAAGAGTTTCCAGGGATGGTACATCTCTACCGAAATAAGCCGCAAGACAAAGGGTTGCATAGAGACCTTCCACGAAATGGGAAAGATGTGCAAGGACGTTTCCGGCGGGCTGCCCACTTTCATATCTCCCTGGATTGACGGCAAAAAGGCCATTATGGGAACCGGGCTCACATCGAAGAAGGGCGTGTCGGTTCAGAGGCACGAGCAGGAATGGAATGAAATATTCGACGGCATTCACGACGTGGTGGATGCCTGCGCCTTCCAGGACGGCCATATAGACTACGACGAGCTGGACGCATTCTTCAGCGTCAACAAGAAACTGGCCGACAAATACGGAATGCAGTGCTGGACAAACGCCGAGACCTTCGACCGCGATATGCCTATCAACTTCCTTCCCATCAAATTCGACAAACTCAGAATGAAGCTCGAAGCCGCAAAGCGCTGCGGGTACGACAAGGCTATCACCTTCGAATTCTCGCACTTCCTTTCACCGCAGTCGGCCTACCTGCAGGCAGGTCACCTTTACGACCGATACAAAGAATATTTCAACATAAAGTAGTATGAAAGTGAGCGGTTCAAACATAGGATACGTAATTTTCCTTTCAATTGTAGCGGCTCTGGGCGGCATCCTCTTCGGATATGATACGGCCGTAATTTCAGGCACCACAACCGACGTCGCCGCGCAGTTCAGCCTCAACGACATTTCCAAAGGCTGGTACGTAGGATGCGCCCTGGTGGGCTCCATCATAGGCGTAGCTGTCGCCGGAATGCTGAGTGACTTCCTCGGAAGAAAAAAGACTATGCTCATAGCCTCGGTTCTGTTCAGTGTCTCGGCCATAGGCTGCTGCCTCTGCCAGGGAATCGACGACCTTGTCATTTACAGAATAATAGGAGGCCTGGGAATAGGCATCGTCTCCATTGTTTCGCCCATATACATATCGGAAATCTCACCTGCGAAGATACGCGGCACAATGGTGTCGCTGTATCAGCTGGCGGTTACAATGGGCCTGTTGCTGGCTTATCTGGTGAATTTCATCATCCTCAAGAACTCGGGAACCTCGACTTTCACCGGTTTCTTCAAATGGATTTTCGCCGACGAACTGTGGAGAGGAATGCTGGGCTCGGAAACTGTGGTTACGCTGCTGTTCTTCCTGGTAATCTTCTTCATTCCCGAAAGCCCCCGCTGGCTCATTGTCAAGGGCAAGGACGAGAAGGCGATGAAAATTTTCCGCCGCCTGAAGAGCGAGGACAGCGGAGCCCTGGAGGAATATTCAATTACAAAAGCTTCCATTGCGGGAGAAGTCAAGTCGGAATGGAGTGCCCTCAAGGAAAAGGGAATAGTGAAGGCCGTTCTGATTGGCTCGGCAATCGCCATTCTGGGACAGTTTATGGGCGTTAACGCCGTACTCTACTATGGTCCCGACATCTTCGCCGACGCCGGCCTTGCGGCCGAGGACTCTTCGTTCTCTACCGTTCTGGTGGGCCTTGTGAATATGCTCACCACCGTTCTGGCCGTATTCATAATAGACAAGGTGGGACGCAAGAAACTCATATATTTTGGAGTGAGCAGTATGATTGCGTGCCTCATTGCCATAGGGCTCATCTTCGCCCTGGGCGGTGGCGGAATTCTGCTGCTGGTATTCTTCCTGCTATACATTTTCAGCCAGGCCATATCAATAAGCGCAGTTGTGTTTGTGCTGCTGTCCGAGATGTACCCCAACAGGGTACGCGGAATCGCAATGTCGATTGCCGGGCTGGCACTTTGGGTAGGAACCTATCTCATTGGGCAGTTCACACCCTGGTGTATGACCAACCTCACTCCTGCCGGCACATTCTTCCTGTTTGCAGTTATGTGCATCCCCTATATGCTCATTATGTGGAAGAAAGTTCCCGAAACCACCGGTAAGACCCTCGAGGAAATCGAAGCATACTGGAAGAGCAAGAACTAATGTCGAAGCGGGTCGCAGCAATAGATATGATTAGAGGACTGTCCATTGTAGGGATGGTCTTCTGTTCTGCATTCAGCTGGGACTGCGGGCTTCCGGCATTTATGTTCCACTGCCAGGAACCCCCGCCAAGCTATGCCTTCTCGCCCGAAACCAGGGGCATAACCTGGGTCGATCTGGTGTTCCCCTTCTTCCTTTTCTCTATGGGAGCCGCCTTCCCCGCTGCGCTAGGGAAGAAGCTGGAGAAGGGTGTAAAACCCTCGAAGGTTGCACTGGGGCTTGTACGCCGATGGATTACCCTCGTCCTGTTTGCGCTGGTGCTGGGGAACTGCGGAAAGGTTTTCTCGGCGCAGGCGCCCGAAATTGTCAAAGGTATTCTCGTGGTATGCTTATGGCTGGCCCTTTTCGCCAGCCTTGTAAGGACTTCGCGTCCCTGGATAAACCCTTGCGGCTATGCCGTCCTGCTGGCGCTTTTCCTTGTCGAGGCCCTGGCCTTCAAGGTAGAATTCAGCCTGTACTCTCCAGACATCATAATACTCATACTGGCGTGGATGGCACTGTTCGGAGGGCTCGTGTGGCTCATCACCAGGGGCAGGCCTATGCTTCGCGCGCTCATTTTCACATTCATCCTGGCCGTTAAGGCGCTCAGCTCCTATACTCCGGTATTCGACTGGGTCACAGTACCATCGGCCTTGGCCTGGTTGTTCAACTGGGGGTTCTGCCAGTACCTGATAATAGTTATTCCGGCCACTTTTGCGGGAGAGCTGCTCCTTAAAGACAGGGGCGACGCTCCGGTGGGGGCAGCCGCGCTCATTCCGGTGGCGGCCGCAATTACACAACTGTGGGGGCTTTTCACCCGCAACGTGCTGGCCGACTTCTGCATAACGGTGGCACTGGCCTTCGCCTACGCTCTGCTGGTGCGCCGCAAGGCCGGTAAATCCAGTGTAGCGGGCCTGGCAGGCTTCGCCTTCCTGATTGCCGGAATTGCCTTTGACCCTTTGGACGGGGGCATCGCAAAAGATTACTGCAACATCAGTTACCTGCTGTGCACAGGAGGAATGGCGTGGCTTGTGATGTCGGCTTTCACAGCCCTCGAGACCAGGGGCTTCAACGGAGGAATCCTGGGGCTGTGCGGGCAGAACCCTATGATAGCCTATACCATAGTGGCGGGGTTTGTCAGTCCTGTCCTGTATGCCTGCGGGCTGCTTGGACTGCTGGACTCTCTGGGCACCGGAAATATATTCTGGGGGCTTACCAGGGGCATTGTAGTTACCGGCTCTATGTGCCTTTGCACCGCTTTCTTTACCAAAAAGAAAATATTCTGGAGAAGCTAGCCGTTCTTTAATAAAAACGTCGAAAACCAATTCTTACAATGAAAAAAACTTTTCTGAGCATATTGTTGGGAATTCTTGCATCCTTGGGACTTCAGGCGCAGGAACCGTTGAAATTCAACGCCGACGGGACTCTGCGCATTGTCCAGTTCACCGACCTTCATTACAATGCGGTGAAACCCGAATCGAGGGTTGTGCTCAAGCGAATAAATGAAGTGCTGGATGCCGAAAAGCCCGACCTGGTGGTGATTACGGGCGATATCATATACTCTTCTCCCGCAAAAAAAGCATTGAAGGACGTTTTCAAGTGCATATCGGCCCACAACGTGCCCTTCTGCGCAGTATTCGGCAATCACGACGCAGATTTTGGGACCTCCAAGGACGAGATGTACGATTATATCCGCCGTTTCCCGGGCTGCGTTATGCCCGAACGCGAAGGCTCATACGACTATGCCCTGCCGGTTCTGAAGTCTGATTCGGCAGCCGGTTCTGAATCCCTGCCGGCGGCAGTGCTGTATTTCATAGACTCCAACGCTCATATCTTCAAGGATGGAAAATTCGCAGGCTATGATTATATAAAGGAAGGTCAGATAGATTGGTACAGGAATACCTCTGCTGGCTATACCAAGGCAAACGGAGGTTCTCCCCTGCCGTCCCTGGCATTCTTCCATATACCCCTGCCCGAGTTTCACGATGCGGTGAAGAACGAGAGCTGCGCTCTGATTGGTACCAGAATGGAACCCGTCTGTGCGCCGCAGTTCAACAGCGGAATGTTTGAGGCAATGCATCGGACGGGCGACATTTTCGGGATATTCGTAGGACACGACCACGACAACGACTATGCAGTAGCCTATGAGAACGTGCTTTTCGCCTACGGCCGGTACACCGGCGGCAATACCGAATACAATAATCTGCCCAACGGCGCAAGAATCATTGTTCTGAAAGAAGGCCGCCGGGAACTCGATTCATACGTGCGCATTAAAGGCGGACAGGTTCTGAATCCGTTTACCTTTCCGGCAAGTTTCTACCAGTCTGACTGGCGTACCCGTCCGCTCAACCTTGAGTAATTCTTCACTCGATAACGCAGGAAAACCGGACACGGCAGGATAAAAGTCCTTCGTAACGAACAAATCAAGAGTTCCGCCCAATAATCACGCATCCGTTCTGTTCATACGTATGTACAGTTGCATCTAACGTGCCCATAAACTTCCAGGCCAGCGAAATAACCTGATTTTCCGAGATAAACAATTGTCAACCCACAGCTGCATCTTCCCGTGCCGACGTGCTCCTTGCCCGAGAACTCCTCCAGTTCCACGATGTAGCGGATATCCTCAATATCCCGGCCCGGGATGAAAATACCAGCATCCTTTCGCTCGATATCACCGTCCTCGACCCGATAGACACGGCATCCTACGACACCTCCACCAGCCCGCTCTTCCGGAGCGCGATGATGAAATAGACGATATAATTTTACAGGA